>JAGATB010000009.1 GCA_017621495.1 Clostridia bacterium | reverse complement strand
TGGCTGACTCCACCTCTATGTTAGCCTTGTTTCTCAAAAAATCTGCTGCACAGTATCCGTCCATCTTGGCATGGGAGAAGCTGAGCACTATACGGCAGGGGTCCATTTCATATATGCTGTCCGTGCCGCTAAGTTCATTTCCCAGCCAGCGAATGGCTGTGTTTTCGCATATTACTTTTTTGCATTTTTCTGTCTCTGCTAGCATTCTTTCAAATAAATCGCTGTTTTCAAATGCATAGTAGACTGCGTTTTCCAGTGTGCACAGCAGTGCAGGAGAAGCCGATTGGCTTTCGTACATTCTCACTACATCGGTTATCCTTTGGAAATCTATATCCGGGTCATTTATGTGCAGGAGTGCTCCTCCTCCGAATGCACCCAGGGTTTTATGTACACTGTGTACAGATAAGTCTGCGCCAAGCTTTACTGCAGGTACCGGCAGAGCATCACAAAAACCAAAGTGTGCCCCCAGTGCTTCGTCTACCAGCAGTTTCATGCTGTTGTCGTGGCATATTCTTGCTATGGATTTAATATCTGATACCACTCCATAGTAGGTAGGGGAGGTTATGATGACTGCCTTGGCATCTTTGTTTGAGATTATGGTCCTCTCCAATGCGTCCGGGTCTACACCGCCGTTTATACCGTATTGATAGTTGTATGTTCTTTTTACAAATATCGGCTCCAGACCTTGTATGATGAGTGCGTTGATGACGCTCCTGTGGCACTCTCTGTCTACTATTACCTTGTCACCGCGTCTTAGATACGCAGCAAGCATGGCATATATGCCGCCTGTAGCGCCGTTTCTTAAGTACATGGAACGGCAGGTCTTGTATTTCCTGCTTATTTCGTCTTCGCTTAAGGCGGTGAGCTCTCGTAAATTAAGTGCATCGCCGTCCTTTGATGAACCGTACAGGTCAAGCATGCTTAGGTTTCTTGCCCTCATAGTTACCTTGCCCTTGTGGCCCGGTGCGTTAAAGGGTATCCTCTGCATTTTAGCATATTTATATAAACCGTCAAATATCGGTGATTTCACTTTTATTCTTTCCCTTCTGTTTCATTATCATAGATAATCTTAAGTCCTTCCAATGTCAGTCCCGAGTCGATGGTATCTATTGTTTTTGATTCTTTTGCTATCATCCTTGCCAGTCCGCCGGTGGCTATTACGGTAGTGTTTTCTCCCAGCTCGGACTTCATCTTGCTTACTATGTTGTCCACGCTTCCGGCGTAGCCGTAGTACATACCGGATTGCATACTCTCTACCGTGTTGGAGCCTATTACCTTTTCCGGTTTGGCGATTTCAATCCTTGGCAGCTTGGCGGTCTTTTCTACCAGTGCATTTAGGCTTATCTTTACTCCGGGCAATATCACACCGCCCAGGTATTCGCACCTGTCATTTATGGCACAAAATGTGGTAGCAGTACCGAAATCTACTATTATAAGAGGTGTCTGATATTTCTTGATTGCGGCAACCGCATTTACCAGTCTGTCTGCACCTACCTCTTTGGGATTGTCATACTTAACTGTAAGCCCCATCTTGGAGCTGCTGTTTACTATTATAGGTTCATTTCCTATATATTTGCGTACTGCGTGTGTGAGCGAATACATAATAGGCGGTACCACGGACGAAATTATAGTACCTGTAATTTTGGCGATATCAATTCCGTCATACATAAAGTAATTTCTCAACGTTACACCTATTTCATCACTGGTGAGGTCCTTATTGGTGGTCATTCTCCAGCTTGATTTTATTTTATCACCTTCGCATACACCTATGGTTACATTGGTGTTGCCTACATCTATAAGAAGTATCATACTGACATTTCCTTTCTGCTTGCTATAGTTTATTATATATACCTTTTACCGAAACCTCGCCCGAATGTACGTTTATATCACCTTGGGCTGTACTTACGACCATCGAGCCATCAGGCAGTATAGATGTACATACTCCTCTTACATCTTTGCTGCCGTTTGCGTAGTGTATAGTAACCTCTCTGCCGGGATTTACACACTTGGCTTTGTATTGCTCCAATATCTGCATTGGTTCATAGCAAGTGTATATACGGTTAATCTCCACCAGGACTTCACCCAGTAGGGCATTTTCATCATGTTTAGTACCGGTAATTCCGGTGAGTGAATCTGCATGACACAGCTCCTTTGGAAAGCTGCAATTGTTTACATTTATTCCAATCCCTACCAGCACGGCGTCAATTTTACCGTCGGATGCCATATTCTTGGTAAGTATACCGCATAGCTTCTTGCCATCTGAGACTATATCATTGGGCCATTTTATGAGGCAATCGGCATGTTTGGATAGGGCATTGCATACTCCCAGTGCACATACAAGTGTGATAAAGGGTATGTCAAATCCGTTAAATGGCGGCAACAGTGCAAATGTAAAGTACACTCCGCCTTCGGGGCTGTTCCATGTCCTTCCGAGTCTGCCACAGCCGGAGGTCTGTGATGAGCATACCACGGTAAGCCCGTCACTAAGTGGCAGAGCCTTAATCTTATCAAAGGTTGAGCCGAGCTTTTCGTAATAATATATTTTACTTCCTATTATACCGCTTAAGTTTAACTTATCTATCTCACTTTGTGACAATCTAGAATACATTTTCAATCCTTGCCTCTGCTTTGCCATCTTCAATTTCTATTATTCCGTAGGTGTGCATAGAACCGGGATTCATTACTATCTTGTCGTCTGCCTGCTCCAGGTATGCAATATGTGTGTGACCATAAAGTATTATATCGGCTCCCAGCTCCTCGCCCTTGTACATCAGACGTGAGAGAGTAGCTTTAACATTGTATTTGTGTCCGTGACACATGAATATCTTTTTGCCGCCCAATTCAAAAAACCTCTCATATGGGTACTTCTGGTCGTAGTAGTCATTGTTACCCCGTACGGATATGATGAGCTTGTGAGGAAAAGTCTCCTCCAGCCTCTCGCAGTCATCACACATGTCTCCCAAGTGGATTACATAGTCGGGATTAAGAGTCTCTATGAGGCTCACTGCGTCCGAAATAAAATTGTGAGTGTCGCTTATTACCAGTATTTTCAATTTGTGTCATCCTCTCATGCTGCCAAAAAACGGCAAAAGTTGTGTAATCAATGTATACATTATACTACATATAGTTATAAAATGCAACACTTTTGTAATAATTTAGAAATAAAAATTTGTTTTTGTATACTGTTTGCAAAAAATAAAGACAAAGTATTGACAATATAAGGAAAATATGTTATATTATGCTTAGCACACATTGTGCTGATATGTGGAGGTATACAAATGGCAGAAAACAAGAATGAGCTTATATGTGACTCGGTTTCCGAAGATATAATCAAAATTGCAGGTGAGATTGCCATGCGAGATGGCGCCCGCAATGTTACAGTGCGCCAGATTCTACGTGCCATGGGTGTTACCAACAGGGTTTTCTATAATCGTTTTAGAAATATAGGTGAGGTTTTGCAGATAGTGCACAGACGTACAGTGTATAAAATGCGTGAGAATATCAAGTCCGAATATGATATGTCTGCAGACGTTTTCGCATATGTTACAGATATTGCAGTAAAAATACTGCTAAGTACATATGACCTCAAAAATCAGTTTAGTCAGTATTCATTTGAGACAGATTCATACTCTGGGGAGAACTGCTCCTGGTGGATGACTCAAATCAAGAAAATAATTGAGGTTGCCAAATCAACCCACCAGATTCGTCCGGATATTGATGCCGATAACTTGAGCTACACCGTATGGTGCTTCTTCAGGGGCTACAATAACGACGCAGTAAACAGAGGTCTTTCTAAAGAGGAGGCTGTTAAACGCTTCATGTTTGGTCTCAATTGTATATTTGATGGTATAAGGTAGTATTAAACAGAGAAATCTCTCTGTTTAAATTATCCTCAGCACACTTTGTGCCGAGGATTCATATATGCGGAAGATAGCTTCTTCCGCAAAAAAATATTCAGCACACCTTGTGCTGAAAAAAGTAAAAACCACAGGAAAGCAGACGCTTTCCTGAAAAAAATCTCAGCACACACAGTGCCGGAAGGAGGTGGAATATGTCAATTAAGGTTCTGGGTACCGGGTATTACGTACCCCCAAAGACACTTACAAATGATGACCTTGCCCAAATGGTAGATACCTCTGATGAGTGGATAACTCAGCGAGTGGGAGTGTCTGTGAGACATGTGTCAGAGACAGAGACCGCTTCGGATATGGCTGTGAAAGCAGCTTTGCAGGCAATGGAGCAGGCAGGCGTATCGGCAGAGGATATAGATCTCATCATATCTGCCAGCATTACTCCCGAGACTCTGTGTCCTACGGTTGCCGGTTGGGTTCAAAAGCACATAGGTGCTTCTTGTCCTGCGTTTGATGTAAGCTCCGCATGCAGTGGATTTTTGTTTGCATTGGACACGGCTGTATCATACATAGTACGCGGTAAGGTAAAAAATGTGCTTGTTATCGGTGCCGAACGTTTGAGCAAAATCGTAGACTGGACCGACCGCAATACTTGCGTCATATTTGGCGATGGTGCCGGTGCGGCAGTTGTTACAGCAGGTGATAACTATCTATCAAGTCTTATCTACACAGCAGGCGGCGACGAGGTACTGAAGATTCCCTCACATGCGGGAAATTCACCCTTCTACAAAAATGAGCCCGACAGACCATATATATTTATGGACGGTCAGGAGACATTTAAATTTGCCGTAAGCAAGATTGTGAAGGATATCAAAGAGGTTACCGAGGAGGCGGGTATCACTTTGGGTCAGATTGACCATGTGGTGACCCATCAGGCAAATATCAGAATTATAGATTATGCATCTAAGCGACTTGGAATTTCCAAGGAAAAGTTTTTTGTAAATATTGATAAGTATGGTAATACTTCGGCGGCAAGTGTGCCCATGGCATTGGCGGAGCTAAACGCAAGCGGTCGTCTCAAGAGAGGCGATATAGTAGCTCTCTCTGCCTTTGGCGGTGGGTTATCAAGTGCAGCTTGTATTATAAAATGGTAAAAAATTAATTAAATTATTTGGAGGAAAAAACAATGACTATCGAAAAAGTAAAGGAATTATTAGCAGAACACATGGAAATGGACGCAAGCGAAATCACAGAGGCTACCACATTTGATGACCTGGGTCTTGACTCTCTTGACGTAGTTGAAATCATGATGGAAATGGAAGATGAATTTGAAATCGAAATCAAGCCCGCAGAGGTAGGCAAGTCTGTAGGCGAGCTTGTTAAGTACATCGATTCCAAGAAGGAGTAATAATATGATACATACAGCAGTATGTGATATGCTCGGCATTAAGTATCCCATATTTCAGGGCGGTATGGCTCATATTTCGGATGCTAAGCTTGCAGCAGCAGTCTCCAATGCAGGCGGTCTGGGAATTATCTCTGCAGCAAGCGGAGATGTAGAAAAGCTCGCCTGCGAGATAGACCAGGCATTTAGTCTAACCGACAAGCCCTTCGGCGTGAATGTGATGCTGATGGGTGCCAATATAGATGCCATAGCCGAGCTTATAGCCGAAAAGAAGGTTGCAGTAGTCACCACAGGCGCAGGCACTCCGGAGAGATATATCCCCATGTGGAAGGCGGCGGGCATCAAGGTAATCCCCGTAGTACCTTCGGCAACTATTGCCAAGCTTTGTGCAAGAGCAGGAGCGGACGCAGTCATTGCCGAGGGCGGTGAATCCGGCGGACACGTAGGTGATATGACTACCATGGCACTGGTACCCCAGGTATGCGATGCGGTAGATATTCCCGTCATAGCTGCAGGCGGTATAGCCGATGGCAGAGGAGTGGCAGCTTCATTTATGCTGGGAGCAGTAGGAGTACAGGTAGGTACACGTTTCCTGGCGGCTGAAGAGTGCAGTATCAGCCCTGTGTACAAGGCAAAGCTTCTCAAAGCAAACGATACGGCAACCATAGTTACCGGCAAACGTCTGGGTCACCCTGTACGAAGCCTCAAGTCACCTTTTTCCAGAGCATATGCAAAGGCGGAGTACACAGACATATCCGACGACGAGCTGGAGAATATGGCTGTTGGCACACTGCGTGCTGCAGTTGTGGACGGCGATGAGAAGAAGGGCTGCTTCCTTGCAGGTCAGATATCGGGAATGGTAAATAAAGAAGAAACTGCAGCGGAAATGATTGCAGAAATCTTTAACGATGCAGAAAATATACTGAAAGGAGCTTCGCAATGGGTAAAATAGCATTTGTATTTTCCGGTCAGGGTGCTCAATACAGCGGTATGGGCAATTCCTTGTATCACACAAGTTTTAAAGCCAAAACTCTCTATGAATCAGCCGAGGCTATCCGTCCGGGTACTATGGCGCAGTCATTTGAGGGTACAGATGATGAACTCAAAATTACAGAGAATACCCAGCCTTGTCTTTATCTGGTGGATTTGTCTGCGGCACTGGCGCTTAATGAAGCAGGCATCTATGCCGATGGTGCGGCAGGTTTTTCACTTGGTGAGGTGGCGGCTCTGGCATATGCAGGAGCATATTCCTATGAGGACGGCTTCAGAATTGTAAGCAAAAGAGGTCAGCTTATGTCCAAAGCGGCTGAAGGGGCAGACACTGCAATGTGTGCAGTCCTCAAGATGGCACCGGCAGATGTAGAAGAAACCGTGAAGGAATTTGATAAGCTCTATGCGGTAAACTTCAACAGCCCCGTGCAGACTGTAGTATCGGGTCTTAAATCAAGTATAGACGCATTTATGGAAAAAGCAAAATCTCTTGGCGGCAGATGCATACCGCTGGCAGTAAGTGCGGCATTTCATTCTCCTTTTATGGATGAGGCTTCCGCAGGATTTGCAGAGGAGCTCAAGGACTACAATATAGTCTCGCCCCGGATCCCCGTATATGCTAATATGGATGCTAAGCCCTATGCATTAAATGCGGCACAAATGCTCCCCAAGCAGATTGTAAGCCCTGTTCGTTGGACAGACACCATACAGAATATGATTGCAGACGGCTACACCGATTTCATAGAAGTGGGCGCAGGTAAGACACTTTGCGGTCTTATAAAGAAAATCAGCTCGGAGGTCAATGTGTATTCCGTGGAGGATGCAGACACTCTTAAAGCTACAGTAGAGGCGGTGAAAGCTAATGCTTAAAGGTAAAACAGCAGTTATCACAGGTGCGGCAAGAGGTATAGGCGCACAGATGGCACGCAAGTTTGCTTCTCTGGGTGCCAATATTGCCATAGTAGACTACGACAACGCAGATGAAATCAAGGCTGAGCTCGAGAGCACATACAGTGTAAATGTGGCGGCATTTCAGTGTGACGTTACCAATACCGATATGTGTAAGTCAGTATGCAAGGAGATTACAGATACCCTGGGCAAGGTTGACATACTTGTAAATAACGCAGGTATCACCAGAGACAACCTCATTGCTATGATGGAGGAGACGGAGTTCGATGCTGTTATAGGCACCAATCTCAAGGGTACATTCAATATGATTAAGGCATTGAGCCGTAATTTTATAAGAAATAAGGGCGGAAGCATCATCAATATTTCTTCCGTATCCGGCATCATGGGGCTCCCCGGTCAGGCTAATTACTCCGCTTCAAAGGCCGGTGTGATAGGTCTTACCAAGTCTCTTGCCAAGGAGCTTGGCGGCAAGAATATCCGTGTCAATGCCATAGCACCGGGATTTATAAAGACAGATATGACCAAAGACCTCGGCTCGGAGGATGAATTTATCAAGGCAATCCCCTTAAAACGCCTTGGCGAAACAGAGGATGTTGCCAATCTTGCCGCATTTTTGGCAAGTGATAACTCTGCCTACATCACAGGTGAGGTAATCCGTGTAGACGGCGGTCTGGCTATGTAATTTTTTGAAAGGAATATATAACCATGAAAAGAGTTGTAATAACAGGTGTAGGCGTAATCACACCCGTAGGATGTGATGCAGACACTTTTTGGAACAGCCTCAAAAACGGCAAAAACGGTATAGATGAAATCACCAGATTTGATACTACCGATTACCGTGTCAAGCTTGCCGCAGAGGTTAAGGATTTCGACCCTACGCAGTATATGCCCAAGCTCGAAGCCAAAAAGACAGATAAATTCGTACAGTATGCTGTGGCTGCGGCTACTCAGGCAGTGCAGGACAGCGGTATCACAGATAATGTAGACCCATTCAAATTTGGTGTGTATTACGGTTCCGGAGTAGGCGGATTTGAAACATTTACAGATGAACACACCAATCTCATAAACAGAGGCCCCAACAGGGTTTCTCCTCAGTTTATACCCAAGATGATACCCAACATGGCAGCCGGCACTCTGGCTATAAAATTCGGTGCCAAGGGTCCGTGCATCTGTGTATCTACAGCCTGCGCTACAGGTACTACGGCAATAGGCGAAGCATACAGAGCCATCAAGGCAGGCTACGCCGATGCTATAATTGCCGGAGGTGTAGACAGTGCAATTACTCCACTGGCAGTTGCGGCATTCACCAACTGTATGGCTCTTACCGAATCCACAGATAAAGACCGTGCTTCCATACCCTTTGACAAGGAGAGAAGCGGTTTCGTAATGGGAGAGGGTGCAGGTGCACTTATAGTTGAGGAATACGAGCATGCAGTGGCTCGCGGTGCTAAAATTTATGCGGAGGTTTCCGGTTACGGAAGCACCTGTGATGCTCACCACGTGACTGCTCCCGACAGCTCTGCCGTAGGCTCCGGCAAGGCAATTTCCGATTGCTTTGATGAGGGTACAGCCAATATCAGACCCGAGGAGATATACTTCAATGCTCACGGCACAAGTACACCTCTTAACGATAAAACAGAAACTCAGGCTCTTAAAAATGCATTCGGAGATAATGCTTACAAGATAAATGTAAGCTCTACCAAGTCTATGACAGGTCATCTTTTGGGTGCGGCAGGTGCCGTAGAGGCTATAGCTGCCATTTATGCACTTAATGAGGGCATCGTACCTCCTACAATCGGCTACAGTGTTTCCGATGAGGAGTGTGACCTGAACTACACACCCAACACAGCCAAGGAAACCAATCTTGAGCTTGCTATGTCGGCGTCATTGGGATTTGGCGGTCATAATGCATGTGTGGCATTTAAGAAAGTAAAATAGTCCGGAAGGGAATGAACTTAAATGAATATAGAAGAAATCAAGGAAATCCTTCCTCACAGAGATAATATGCTCCTGATAGACGAAGCCGAACTAAAGGACGGCACCGCATACGGCAAAAAGCTCATAACCGGAGATGAATGGTTCTTAAAGGGTCACTTCCCCGGTGATCCCGTGGTGCCGGGAGTTATACTTTGTGAGATACTGGCTCAGTCTGTATGTGTATGTATGCATGATAGTCTCAAAGAGGGAAAATTGCCATTTTTTACCGGACTGGATAAGGTTAAATTTAAAAATCCCGTACGTCCGGGAGATGTATTTGAGACGGAGTGCCGTATAGTGAAGGACAGAGCACCCTTTTACTTTGCGGAGGGTACAGGCAGAGTAAACGGCAAGGTCTGCGTGAGTGCATCATTTTCCTTTGCAATCACCGACAAGAACTAAAGGAGTAGAATATGTTTAATTTATTTAAAAAGAAAACCGTCACCTGCAAAAAATGCAGTGCGGAGGTTTCTGAAAAGTCCCTTAAAGACAATTTATACATATGCCCCGAGTGCAATGCGTATCTGAGAATGGGCGCCTATGAAAGATTAGACATGGTGTGTGATAAGGGTACATTTTGCGAAACAGACGGAGACCTTACCAGCTTAAACCACATCAGCTTCCCCGGATACGATGATAAGCTTGCCGATGCCGCAGAAAAAAGCGGTATATCCGAGGCTGTCATCTGCGGAACTGCAGAGATTGACAGTATGCCTTGTGCAGTGTTTGCCATGGATTCTAACTTTATGATGGGCTCCATGGGCAGTGTAGTGGGCGAGAGACTCACCAGGCTCTTTGAGCTTGCGGCAGAGCAGGGTCTACCGGTGGTGGGATTTACCACATCGGGCGGTGCCAGAATGCAGGAGGGTATATTCTCTCTCATGCAGATGGCAAAGGTCAGCGGTGCCGTTAAGAAGCACTCGGACGCAGGCAATCTGTATGTAACTGTACTTACCGACCCAACCACAGGCGGTGTTACGGCAAGCTTTGCCATGCTTGGTGATATCATCATAGCAGAGCCCAATGCACTTGTGGGATTTGCAGGTGCCAGGGTTATAGAGCAGACTACGGGCAAGGCTCTGCCTGCAGGCTTCCAGCGTGCAGAATTTATACTTGAACACGGCTTTGCGGATGCTATAGTGGAGCGTCCTGTGCTCAAAAGCACCTTGGCAAATATACTCAAAATCCACACCTGTAAGGCAAGGAGGTAAGTATAATGGAAAACACAGCTTATGACAGAGTAACCGCAGCACGCAGCTCTCAGAGAGCACTTGGCGGATACTATGTAAAGAACCTTATAGATGATTTTATAGAGCTTCACGGCGACAGACGTTTCGGTGATGATGCAGCAATCGTATCGGGTATAGGCTATCTGGATAATCAGCCGGTAACCGTAATTGCCATGGAACGAGGCGATACTCTGGAGGACCGTATGAAGCGACACTTCGGTTGCCCCACACCCGAGGGCTACCGTAAGGCATTGAGGCTTATGAAGGAAGCCGAGAAGTTCGGCAGGCCTGTAGTGTGCTTTATAGGGAGCTCGGGCGCATACCCCGGTATAGATGCCGAGGAACGTGGTCAGGGCGAAGCAATAGCTGAGAATCTCTACGAGATGATGACCCTCAAAACTCCTATAATCTCGGTAGTGGTAGGAGAGGGCGGCAGCGGCGGTGCCCTGGCACTGGGCGTGGGTGATACCGTGATAATGATGGAAAACGCAGTGTATTCGGTAATATCGCCGGAGGGCTGTGCCAGCATACTCTGGAAGGACTCCGCCAATGCACCGGAAGCCGCAGAGGCACTGAAGCTTACGTCACAGGATTTGTATGACTTCAAGGTGATAGAGAGAGTAATAGAGGAAAATGGCAAATCTCAGGAGGAAATCACCGCTGATTTGAAGCAGGCAATCTCCGAGGTAATATCTCAAAAGCAAAAGCTCAGTATAGAGGAGCTTTTGGCTGAAAGATATGATAAATTCAGAAAAATAGGCGTGTATAAATAAAAAAGACCGTAAAAGTCACAATATTAATGGGGATGGCAGTGAGTATGCCATCCCCATAATGACTTTTTACAGTCTTGTTTTTATTATCTGTCCAAAATCATGGTACCGATACCATGGTCTGTGAATATTTCCAGTAGGATGGAGTGAACAATCCTACCGTCAATTATATGTACTCTTTCTACACCGTTGTGTACAGCCTCTTTGCAGCCTGTTACCTTGGGTATCATACCGCCGGTTATAGTCTCATTTGCTATAAGTGTGTCTACCTCATCTGTATAGATGCGGTGAATGAGATGCTCATCTTTATCGAGGACTCCGCGTACATCTGTTAAGTACATCAGCTTCTCGGCATTGAGAGCCTCGGCTACTGCGGAGGCTACAGTGTCTGCATTTATATTGTAGCTGTTGCCCTCGTCATCTACGCCAATGGGAGCTATTACAGGTATGTATTCATCCTCGGTCAGCAGGTCTATAACCTTAGTGTTGACACTTATGACATCGCCCACATAGCCTATATCCTTCTTTTCTCCGTCAACCTCGGTGTAGTGCTTTTGGCATTTTATGAGGTTACCGTCCAATCCGCATAGGCCTATAGCTTTGCCGCCGGCATGGTTGAGCTTGGATACTATGTCCTTATTCGTCTTGCCCACCAGCACCATCTGGGCTATGTTTACAGTGTCCTTGTCTGTCACTCTGAGACCGTTTATGAATTCACTCTCTATGTTGTATATCTTAAGCGCATTGGTGATATCAGGTCCGCCGCCGTGAACTATGATTGGATTGATACCCACATACTTAAGCAGGGTTATATCATCCATTACGGATTTCTTTAAATCTTCATTAATCATGGCATTGCCGCCGTATTTGATTACTATTCTTTTTTTATACAGTTTGCGTATATATGGCAGAGCCTCTATAAGTATATCGGCTTTTTTTATCATTGTTTCTATGGTATCATTTGTATGTGCAAGTCCGCTCATCTTTCCATACTCCTTTACAGATTAAATCCGGGGTTATCTATACCCGCTTTTTCGTCCAGACCCATCATTATATTCATATTCTGGACTGCTTGTCCTGCCGCACCTTTGAAGAGGTTGTCTATAGCAGAGGATATTACCACTCTCTTTAATCTGTGGTCAACCTTGAAGCCTATCTCTACGAAGTTGGAGCCTGCTACATTTTTGGTCTCAGGGAGCATGCCCGGCTTTAATACTCTTACAAAGTATTCGTCTTTATAGAATTTAGCGAAAATATCGTAAATTTCTTCATCGGTTATATCTGTTGTAAGGTTTGCGTAGCTTGTAGCCAGGATGCCTCTTTTTTGCGGTATGAGGTGGGGTGTGAATGAGAGCAATATCTCATCATTTGCTGCGTGACTCAGCTCCTGCTCAATCTCGGAGGTATGACGGTGAGTTGCTATCTTGTATGCCTTGGAATTCTCTGTACATTCACAGAAGCTATAGGGGAGCTTCTCAGTCCTGCCGGCACCGCTAACACCTGATTTGGCATCGATTATGATGTTGTCATGCTTTACTACACCTGCCGCAAGCAAGGGGTAAAGAGCGAGTATGGAGCATGTAGTATAGCAACCGGGGTTGCCTACTATAGTGGCATCCTTGATTTTATCACGATGGATTTCGCACAGACCGTATACGGACTTGGCTAATATCTCGGGAGCACAGTGGGGTTCACCGTACCACTTTTCATATACTTCCTTGGAATCGTAGCGGAAGTCACCACTCAAATCCACGATTTTAACTCCCTTTGCATAAATGGCTGGGATTACTTCTTTGGAGGCTCCGTGAGGCAGAGCGGTAAACACTATGTCGCAGTTTGCAGCGATATCATCCACATCAAGTGCACAGCACTCTATGTCGCATACATTTCTAAATGCAGGGTATACATCAGAAATCTTCTTGCCTACAAAGCTGTGAGATACCAGCCTGGTTATCTTAACATCGGGATGCCCGGTGAGGATTCTTACAGTCTCTATACCTGCATAACCGGTAGCACCCAAAACACCTACTTTTATCATTTGATTCATCTTCTTTCTAAAAATGGAGTATCAACTATTAAATATACCATAAATATTCCAATTTGTCAAATTTTATTGTGGCTTCCTATAACTTTATTTTTTGTGAAATAATTTTTTCGTTGAGATTTCGCAAGGAAATTGATTTTTCTATAATGAAAAATGGTTAACGTTACAACTTTAATCCCCCCTATTTTATAATTTATTATTATCATAACCTAAAATATATGTTGACGTATTAAGAAAAACTATAACATAACGGTTTACCCGTACGCGCTATACGCATACGGGTAAACCGTTATAATTGCAAATCAGCAATAGCAGAAACTCCCTCTACACTCGTAAAATCTGTGTTTCTGCTGCATAGCAAAACAAATCTGCGTGTGATGAGCGACACGCAGATTTGTTTTCTCATGCAAAAGGAGAGCCATAACCAGCTCTCCTTTGTAAGCTGATTTAATTATCAATAATTTCAACCATAGCCTTTTGCAGGTCTATCATGTATCTCTGTCCACCTTCCGCCTCATGCCTAACACAATACAAAAAGTGCCCACTTTCATCAAATTCAAAATTCGATAATGATAGTTTCAAATCAACAAGACCGAATTGATTTACTATATTTTTTCTGCCACCATTTTTATAAATTATATAAAAACTTTTCGCATTCATTCTGCCGCCGGGAGCTTGTTGCCCATACATTATAATATAATTTTCATTTTCTTCTTTATACCAACTTTCATAATAGGATCTATTTTCTATTTCTTCCACCATTTCTTGATATGACATAAACTCAAGAGCGTCATTGTTTATTCTACCAATATTTCCATTTTCATTTAATCTTAAAAAAGTAGCAAAACACTGTTCACGTGTATACAGACCTTGAGGCGAAAATTCTGTTTCCGAAACACCTTTCATAACATTCATAACATACATATTTCTAACCGATGACTTTGCCCATTCTGATATTTTTTCATAATCTGTCATTTTTGAAAGATCATAATATCCTAATTTAAATCCGGTTGCATACGAAAAAAACACATTATTTAGCATTACTGCTGCTTCTTCTCTTGTTATAGAAGATAAAGGATCAAAAATGCCATTTCCTCTTCCTTTCACAATACCTAATGTATCTGCACAACGAACATAATAAGCAAAATTAGAACCTTTTAAATCCTCATCAAAAGAATGACTAATTTCCATAGGGATTCCATTTTCATCCGTGTGCTTTTTACACCATAAATTCATCATATCTTCAACTGTCAAATTATATTCGTACGCCAAAAACTTTACCGCAGTTGCAGCAAATTCTTCTCTTGTTATATTTTCTTTATAATCGCCTTGTAATTCTTCTAACACAAACCCCAAATTTATTGCTTCATCAATTTCTTCCTTTGCCCACTCAGAACTTTGTTCAATGTTTTTTGCCTCAACACTAAATATAACATTGCTCATTAAAATAAAAGCAATAATAAATAATACAAATTTCTTCACCATAACATCTCCAATCCAAAAGAAGTGTACACCAGAGGGGATTTCCCCTCTGGTGTCAAAAAATTAAGCTACACTATCAGATTGTCATTATTATCTCTGCCCTTATAACTTATATTTACTTTTTCCGAGCTGGTAATTACATCTATAAATTCCTCATTAAATGCAACCGCATACTGATTTTCAGAAAAATTATACGGCCAACTTCTATAAGTTGTAGAACCTCTTTTAATATAACAATTTTTAAAAGCCACTCCAGCAAAATACTCACTACAGTTTAAATAAACTGCAATTACTCCTGGATCAGTAGAATTTGATGGACATAGAGATATCATTCTATAAAATTCATTTGATTTTCCATCAGCATACTGCGAATTTGTAACTCTTTTAGTATAGTTAGTACCCGTATCTGATACAAAAGCTCCATCTTTCCATAAGTCACCATTGTATAATATACGCATATCTACATAACCATTACCTCTAATCATTTCCAAAGTAACATCTTTTGCAGGATTTAAAGAACCAACCATAACAGTTGCAGGATTTGTGTTTGGAATATTTTCAAAGGCATTTCCTCCACCGTTATCTATATTACATATAGCATACCATTTGTAAGTAGAATTTACTTTTCTCAACTGTAAGCCAAATTCACATCCGCACGAACCCGAACGCATTCCTAAAAAGAAATACGCATTATTAGCCGTTGTTAAATTTGTTGAAATTCCCGACAAAGACACAGTAACTTTAGCCGCATTATTTGATTTACCATCATACGAAGAAGATAGCGACCTTAACGCATAGTATCCTCCAGAAAGTTTTTCCTGCCATGTATAAATGTCAGCAATAGAAACATCTGAATGTTTATATAAAATATTAGTTCTGCAATGAGACATTTCCCCTGTTCCATCAACAGCTTTACTGTATCTATAATTGTTTAACCACGTTAGCATTTTATTAAAGTTTGTTGCCTGAGTTGCTCCGGATATCAAATCTGATGTTCCATAATTTAATGCCGAAGCTTTTGTTATATAATCATTAAACTGATAAAGGTAAAAGTCATTGGAATTATTATCTTTAGTAAAAACTACGTTACCAGAAGCATCTTTTATTTGTGTTCCGCTCGACTTACTTCCCACAGCTATCAAAGCTTTATAAAAAGTAGAATATGTTGTTCCATTTATGGTATACGTTGTATTAGGTCTAAAAGCCATAATTTTTTCTCCTTTCTGTCTTTTCAATGTTGTATCTTTTCTAAAACGATTTGCTACTTAATCATCTTTATCACCTCCCGCATCTTTTTTCAATCAAATAAAAAACGCATAAACCATTCCTCTAACTTATCAGAGGTCTGACTTATGCGTTATCTGCCACCATTATTTAATTTATTTCTCCAAATATACAGAGGAATATAACATACGCCGCAATATAACTAAGTCAGACCTCTTTGCAAAATTACTTACCATTGTTATCTCCTCCCTCTCTATATTTGTTGTTTTTATTATAACACATCTTTTCCCAAATTGCAAGTACTTTTTAGTTATTTTTTCTATTATTTGATTTGTGCAACTTGTTTTGCTTATTAATTTTATATCAAATATCGTATTTTTGTTTATAAAAATCATCAAAAAATATATAGTCGGAAAAACTTCCGCAATTTTCCGACACTTATAAACGACACTTTTGAGATCTAGTCAAGTTCTTTTGCCTGTTGTATCATAAGTTGTATATCTTCCATAAACTGTGAATGCAAGTGGTCTGCGGCAACAAGACCAAGAAAAATGTCATTGACTTGTGGTAATTCACAAATTAACTTTGCCAATCTCTCTTTACTGTCAATGGCAGTATAGCCTTTTATATGGTATTCCTTGCATATCTGCTTTAACTTTGTTATTCCGCAATTCCTGAAATATTTTCTCTTGTTAAATGTTAAAAGCCTATCATTTTCGTCAAAAGTAAAGCCCATATCATTTGATTTTTTTCTCATCTCTTCTGTCAGTTCTTGCAGATTGTTTATATAATGGGTGGTAGGCTTTACATAATCAAGGATATTTCCACCTTTTATATCCTCACTACGGTATGTTGTCTCTTTGCTTTGCAGTAAGTCAATCAATATGTTTTCAGCGTCATGTCGGGAGGTGGGGTGTTGTTTGTTATGGCTAATACTCCAATTATGCTTGAATACATATAAAGCAAGATATAAAGGTAAATACACAGTAGCAACACCAGTCAAGTTTTTGTTGATATGTCGCTTTAATTGAATATGGAAACTATCAATATCATTTAATGTCAAGTGTTTTTCGGCTTTTAATCTCTCAAACTCAGCAAAACTCAATCGCCCGTAGTTTTCTACTCTGTCAAGTCCTTGTGTTTGATAATATCTCTTGCGGATTGTTTCTTCTGCCAATTCTCTGCCATTATGCTTTTCTGCCCAGTCCTTTTGCTCTTTTCTAACTATCTTCCTCATATCGGAAGGTTGTATGTAGTGGGGAATTGCATTATTATCACAATACCGAGT
>JAGATB010000008.1 GCA_017621495.1 Clostridia bacterium | reverse complement strand
GGGGTTTTCCATAATCGTCTAACCCGTGTGGGTGATATAATCGGCTTGTGCAGTAAGGACAAGCAGGTTTTAACCCATATTTGTCAATAAAGATTTCATAATCTGTTGGTGGTCGGGTTGGCTTTTTCTCGGGTGGCAAAAAACCCTTTAACACCCACGCCAAGTCTTCTTTTGACAAGGATTTTAATTCTTTTTTAATTCTTTTAACCTTTTATCTATTTTAGGATATTTTTCCATTAATTTGCTCAAGTGCATACCTATACACCCCTTTTTCGATACTTATATTATATAAAAGTATGCAAATATTGTCAAATCAGCATTTCTAACAGTTTTTATAAAAGAATAGACATCTTTTATATAACTCCGGAACTGAAATTATAAAAGGTTGGCGGTCAATTTATGAAAATTCGTATTTGATTTTATAAAAAGGCGGTTAATAATTTATAAAAGTCTAAATATTCTTTATAAATCTTCTTCAATCTTTTATAAAAGAGTAGGCATTTTTTATAATTGTTTTTATAAAAAACAAAAGAGATTTTATAAAACTTTTGACAGTTTTTATAAAACCTCTAATATTGTTTATAATGTGCCAAACTTTGAAACACAACCAATTATGCATATAAAAATGCCTTTACAATTCAATTTCTCTTTGAGATTTCAACGAAAAGTCCGTTCCACAGAAAATCGAGTTATAGGTGTGGCTTCCTATAACTCGATTTTGTAAATTAGAAAAAATATTAGATAAATATATAAAAGTGTAGGTTTTTCTTCTTCGGGGATATTATTTATTTGGAGATTTTTTTATCGTGATTGTTGTAGTGTTCGATTTAACTTCTCCGTTTTTGGTTTCTATGTGAAATTTCATGGTACCTTCGGATTTCGGTGTGATTGATATGGCGGGAAATCTTATTACATTAAGACCCACCACAGTGCATTTGATGTCCGCTATCTCGGGGTTATCCGAGACTATGCGAAAGCTCCTCCTGGTTGTAAATGCACCGCCGGAGATATCTATGACATATGTTTGGTGTTCACCTACATAAATTTCTTCCTTTGATAAATTCCTCACCTTTATACTGCGAACAGGTGCAAAATAACACGCAGCGGCTATAACTGCAATTACGGCTACGGCAATGCAGTCAATTTTTAATCTTTTGTTCATGGTAATTAGTCTCCTTTGTCACTAAAATAAGCATTAAAAAAGCGCCGACCGAGGCCGGCGCAAAAAACGCAAACTCCGATTTGTTGCTACACAAAATCAAAATAGGGCGAAATATACTTATTTACATACCGCTACTTGTGGAATTTGCATTTTTGCCAATTCATATGTAACGATATGCAAATAAAAGGGCACACAACTCCCTTATATAAAGATAAGTATTTCCGCATATTAAATTTTGATTTTATGTAGCATAATTATTATAACACTAATTTCATAAAATATCAAGTGAATTATATAAAAAACAACACTTTTACACATTTACCTATTAATTTTAGGGAGTAAAATTAACTAAGATAGTGCGGTTGAAAAAAATTCCGGTAAAAACCGACACTTTTCAACTAACACTTTCGACTAAAGTTTTTCAAAAGTAGTTGACAAAATATAGTCTTTGTATTATAATAATTATAGAAAAAGGCAAGACCTTAAACGGTTATGCCAAAAAGAATATTGTTATAAAAATAACGCTATTAGCTTTGGTCGGCTGGCGTTATTTTTTTATGGAAATTACTAAAAGTAACAGAATAATCATAAATGAGATTATGTAATCATTCTCCATAGCGACCACCTCCTTTCGTGGAGATGATAGCATAACCGCCCAGCTTTTACACTGTTTTCAGTCTTACCTTTTGTCGGATTTTTCCGACAAGAATATTATACAACATATTTTATATTATTTCAACATCTTTTTCAAAAACTCCAATGTATTATATAAAAAGACATCTACAATTCAATTTCTCTATGAGATTTCAACGAAAAGTCGATTTCACTTCTCCGTTTTTGGTTTCTATGTGAAATTTCATGGTACCTTCGGATTTCGGTGTGATTGATATGGTGAGAAACCTTATTTTCCTTCGTCACTAAAATAGACATTAAAAAAGCGCCGACCGAGGCCGGCGCAAAAAACGCAAACTCCGATTGTCGCCAAACAAACTCAAGATAAGATAAAGGATATTCCAATTACTCTAACCCTGTGGAATTTGCATTTTTAACGAAATTAGTAGAGTTAGAGTATGAAAAAAATAGGTAAAAAATACCCTTTAATCATCTATTTTATTAAATTGAGTTTATTTGGCATAATTATAATGCCAAATTTTAAAAATTTTATCAATATGTTTTTGAAAAAATATTGTGTTGGACAGATAATTCATATCATTCCAAGCTGCTTAAACACAAATATAAACATAAACACAGTGACAGCACAAAGGCAAGTATCCAGCATTACAATCTGTGCGGCAAGCTCGCCATCCTGATTCACCTGGTCTGCCATGGTATATGATGACACAGACGTGGGTGATGCAAACACGGCTATAAGAATAGCCAGATATCCGTTTTTGAAGCCCATAAGTGCGGCAAGGGTGAGAAATATCGCCGGCACTATTATCAGCTTACCTGCAACCGCCCATGCAATCTGCTTTACATTGCTCTTTATAACTCCAAGGTCAATAGAGCTGCCCAATATTATAAGTCCTATAGGGGTAGAGGCAGCCGAAACACTCTTCAAGGTGCTTTCTATAGCCTCCGGGAGCTTTAGCTGCGTCATAAGAACCCCAAAGCCAACAACCGAAGCGATAATGAGTGGGTTGGTAACCACTCCCTTGGCTATAGCTTTGATGTCCGGCTTACCGTGGCTGAATATTTCCAATACAATCACTGCCAGAAAATTAAAGGTAGCAACCACACAAGCTACAAGCACTGATACCGTACCAGATATAGCCTCACCGCTGATTGCCATAGACAGCGGCAGACCAAATATTACGAAGTTGCTTCGGAATATACCCTGGATTATGACACCTCGTTTTTTGTTATCTTTTTCAAACACAGGCACTATGATGCACAGCAGTATTACCAGTGCCAAAATTGATAATTCCGCAAATAATATGAGCTCGGGATTAAATACATCTGCAATTTCAGAGGTATAGAGGTTGTTGAACAGCATTACCGGCAAGAGTACCTTAAATACCACCTTGTTCATGGCTTTTGAAGTGCGGGTGTCTATGATACCCTTGATTTTAAGTAAAAATCCTATGAAAATCTCTATTACCAGAGGCAGGATTACATTAAAGCTGAATATCAAGTTTTCCAATGTTTATCACCTCTTTGCCTCTTCAATCAATTTATTGTTTATGGCAGCTATGAGACCTTTGATAGATGCGTAGATAATATCCTCATCGGTACCCACACCCCAGTAGCTTTTGTCTGTAGCATCATCGGTGATACAGATGTATGCTGCCGCCTTTGAGTCCGATTTTCGTGTGAGAGAGTGCTCCTCGTATGTGGTTATGTGGTAGTTGCCCAGATAGCTGTCTCTGAATGCATTGGCTACCGAGTCCAGACGACCGTTACCGCTTGCTATGCAGATTTCCTCTTTGCCGTCTTTGGATATAGTTACCGTAGCGGTTATACCGTTTTCGTGCTTGTAGTGGACTTCTTTGAACTCGATAGGGGAGCTTATATCCAGGTAGTTCTTGGAGAAAACTTCATATATCTTGTCCGGCTTTAGCTCTCTCTCCTTACGGTCGGATATTCCCTTTATCACGTAGCCGAAGTGTTCACGCATTGCTGCAGGGAGTGTATAACCAAAATGATTTTTAAGCACGAAGCCTATGCCGCCTTTGCCTGACTGACTGTTGATACGGATAACATCGCTCTCGTAGCTTCTGCCGATATCTTGGGGATCTATTGGCAGGTAGGGTACAGCCCATGGTTCGTCTGCGTGTTCGCTTCTGTAAGCTATAGCCTTGGCGATTGCATCCTGATGCGATCCGGAGAATGCCGCAAATACAAGTGTGCCTACATAGGGATGTCTGGGATTTACGGTCAAGCCGGTAAAGTCTTCATATTGCTCTATGATATCCGGCAGGTCGTCAAGGTTCAGATTAGGATTTACACCGTGGGAGTACATGTTCATGGCGAGTGTTATCAGGTCTACATTACCTGTGCGCTCTCCGTTGCCAAACAGTGTGCCCTCTACTCTGTCTGCGCCTGCCAGCAGACCAAGCTCCGCATCTGCTATGCTGCATCCCCTGTCGTTGTGGGGGTGCACAGATATGAGTATATGCTCTCTGTAGTTGATATTGTCCGATATATACTCAACCTGATTTGCGTATACATGAGGCAGTGACAGCTCCACTGTGCCTGGCAGATTGATTATGGCAAGTCTCTCGGATGACGGCTGCCATACATCCAGCACTGCGTTGCATATCTCCAGAGCGTATTGAGGCTCTGTACCGGTAAAGCTCTCGGGGCAGTACTCCAGTATCAACTCTCCATCAAATGTGTCTGCAAACTTCCTTATCTGATTGGCACCTTTTACAGCTATCTTCTTGATTTCATCCTTGGTTTTCTTAAACACCTGCACCCTCTGGGATACGGAGGTGGGGTTGTACATGTGTATGATGACCCTTTTGGCACCTTTTACAGATTCAAGGGTTTTCTTAATTATTGCCTCACGGGCAGGAGTTATAACCTGTATTGTAACATCGTCCGGTATGAGGTTCTTTTCTATAAGCATACGCACGAAATCATACTCGGTTTCGGAGGCTGCCGGGAAGCCCACTTCAATTTCTTTGAAGCCCAGCTTGATGAGCATATTGAAGTACAGGAGCTTTTTTTCAATATTCATGGGCACCACGAGTGCCTGATTGCCGTCTCTTAAGTCTACGGAGCACCATACGGGCGCATGGTCCACATAATCCTTCTTCATCCATTTATATTCGGTTTGGGGCGGATTATAATATCCGCGGCTGTACTTTTTGTAATTATCCATTTATTTTCCCTTTCAAAGTTTAATGACGATAGACCTCTTTTGATATACAGTTACCTTAAGAATACTACAAATTTTGATAGAATTCAATGCTAAAATAAATAATTGTGCAAGTTGACAGTAAAAAATAATTTTTAAAAGATATTTACTCAAAAGCAACTATGTGATATAATTGATTTATAAAAATTATTATATATAATTGTATAAATCAGGGGAGATGATTATATGAAAATATCCGAAGATTTCAGAGCCATTGCCAGAAATTCTCTTAAGGGTAAGTGGTCCGTAGCGGTGATAGCCGGTTTAGTAGCTTCACTGCTTGGAGGTGTAGATGGCGGCAGTAGTGCATTGAATATTAATTTAGATACTTCCGGCGGCAGTGCAAACGTAGACTTCGCCGGGCAGACGCTTTTTTCAACCGACAGCGGCTTGGGAGCTGTATTGGCAGGCAGTTTGATATATATAGCGGTGGCAGCGTTGATTTTGGGTATAGTTTATTTTGTGTTGGGTAGCTTTATTGGCGTAGGCTATGCTAAGTTTAATCTCAATATAAATGACGGCAAGCCCGCCGGATATGATACGTTGTTTGCATACGCATCTGTATGGAAAACTACCGCTTTAGCAAGGCTATTGCAGGCTGTATATATTTTGTTGTGGTCACTTCTGTTTATAATCCCGGGAATAGCGGCTTCTTACAGTTACGCAATGACCGCCTATATATTGGCAGAAAACCCTGAGATAAGTGCAAGTGAAGCTATAGACAGGTCAAAAGAAATGATGCGTGGTAATCGTCTGCGCCTGTTTTGCCTGCAATTTAGCTTTATAGGGTGGAGTATACTGTCTGCACTTACACTCGGTATCGGCAATCTGTGGCTTAATCCGTATATGAATGCGGCTACAGCGGCTTTTTACAGGGAAGTTTCCGACACAGAATTTGTAAACGGAAATTATGTAGCTTTTGATTTGGAGTAATATATGAATGTATATGATTTTGATAATACCTTATATGACGGCGAGAGTGCATTCGACTTTTTCTTGTATTGCCTTAAGAAAAAGCCCAAGCTTATCAAGGTGATACTACCTATAATACGTGATTTGATTAAATACAAGTCCTGCCGTATGTCTCCGGAGGAATTCAAAGCGCGTGGAGCATATTATACAGAGAGCTTTTTTGATTTGTTTGATGATATCTACGCAGAGATAAGCCAATTCTGGGACAAACATGAGCATAAATTTAAAGAATTCTATGATGAAGTTCGCCGCGATGATGATGTGATAATTACCGCAAATGTAAATATTCTTGTAGAGGAGCTTTTTCGCAGGAAATCCATTAAAAATTATATTGCCACTACCTTCGATATGGATACCGGGAAATTGGGCGAGATATGCTTCGGAGAGACCAAGGCAAAGCTTTTCAAGGCACAATACGGCGAAAAAATAGATGATTTTTATACTGATTCGGAAAATGATGCCCCACTGATGGCACTTGCACAAAATGTGTATATGGTAAAGAAAAATAAGATATATCAAATAAATCTTAATCGGTAAATTGCAAAGCGAAATTATTGCTTCGCAATAGCTCAATTAAATTCATCATAAGCTGACCGAAGGTCAATTGAGATACGAAGTATTTTTTGGTTCAAGAGATTAAAATGTGGTTCGAGCGTGTATCATTTGACGCTTACTTCGATTTCAGGGAACAGTGAAGAGTGAATAGGTAATAAGTAAAATCGACAAGACTCTTACGAGTCTTGTCGATTTTGGTCGGAGTGACGGGACTTGAACCCACGGCCCCCAGACCCCCAGTCTGGTGCGCTACCAACTGCGCTACACCCCGTAATATTGGCGCGCCTAAGTGGATTCGAACCACCGGCCTAACGCTTAGGAGGCGTTCGCTCTATCCTACTGAGCTATAGGCGCATACAAATCAACTTGGCACATCGGCTACAGTTAAATATTGTACTCTATTTTAGACGATTTGTCAAGTGTTTTTTGTAAAAAAAACGAAAAATTTTTCTCTTTGCAAATTGCTTAATGTGTGGTAGAATATATATATAAATTTTTTAATGGGATTGATACTTATGAAAAAACTGATTTGCATGATTTTGATAATATGCAGTGTTTGCTGTATAAGCGTGTCTGCATCCGAGGATGAAGAGTTTTTCTCGGTTATGGACAATGCCGGTATGATATCAGATGAAACCGAGAGATACATATACACTCAAAATAATATTATCTCCGAGGATACCGGTGCCAGGATTATAATCACTACCGAGAAGACCACCGGGGAGCTGTCGGTAAATGAGTATGCCGCTAAGCTTTATGATGATTTGGGTATAGAGCATATCGGCAGGGAGAACAGTGTGTTTATTTTCATGTGTGAATCCGGTGACGATTATTCCGTGATAATATCCGACGGCATATCTGCCGCTATGACGGATAAGTTCGCAGAGCAGTGCCTTGTGAAATTTATGGAGCCGGATTTCGCTGACGGGGATTATGATAAAGCAGCGGTGAAGATATTCAATGCCTTTGCCAGGTGGTATACCGACAGATATGATACTCACCCCAAGCTTACCGAAGATATGAGTAAATACAGAAATATAATTAAGGACGAAAAAGAGCAGAAGCATCGGAGGACCACCCTCATAGTAGTTGCTGTGATATTTGCCACGGTGGGGGTGCTGTCGGCAATTATATATATTCGCAGGAAAAAACGCCTTATGCGACTGCAGAAAAAACGTCAGGAACGACGAAAGCGCTATATGCAGATAAGGCAGGGATAATGTATGACTGTTTGTAATCTGTGCCCCAGAGAGTGCGGTAAGTCCCGCGGAAACGGCAGTGTAGGCTATTGCGGTGTGGGGAATGATATATATGCCTCCAAGGCTATGCTGCATATGTGGGAGGAGCCCCCTATATCCGGTACCAAAGGCTCAGGGGCGGTATTTTTCACCGGATGTCACCTTAAATGCGTATATTGTCAGAATTCCTCTATAGCATTTAAATCCGCAGGCAAAAGCCTCACCCCCGGGGAGCTGTCGGAGGTTTTTATCAGGCTGCAGGAGAGGGGAGCACACAACATAAACCTGGTAACACCAACTCACTTCGTGCCGGGGATAATAAAAGCACTGGACATATCAAAACAAACCGGACTCAAAATACCTGTAGTATACAACACCGGAGGCTATGAAAAACGCAGTACCGTAGAGCTTTTGGATGATTATGTAGATATATACCTGCCGGATTTTAAGTATATGAACTCCGACACAGCCCAAAAGTACTCCAATGCACCCGACTACCCTCAAATGGCAAAGGAATCCCTGGAGGAAATGGTTCGCCAACAGCCAAATTCAGTCTTTAACGATGACTCAATTATGCAGCGAGGTGTAGTGGTAAGGCATCTGCTCCTGCCGGGCAACCTCAAAAATTCAAAGTCGGTCATAGAATACCTGTACAAAACCTACGGCGACAGCATATATATAAGCATCATGAATCAATACACCCCCATGAGAGAATTTGACAAATTCCCGGAGCTGTCGTGTACTCCAAGCCGCAGAGAGTATGAAAAGCTCGTGGACTACGCATTATCACTTGGAGTAAAAAACGCCTTCATTCAGGACGAAGGAGTATCCTCCGGAGTGTACATACCCAAATTTGATATGGAAGGGCTTAATTAACAATTTGTTTATTGACTTAAACACATATGCGTTGTATAATAGTATATATATTTTATAAAGGAATGTAATTATGATGAACAAGCAAACATATGATAAATCTCCCGTTCATATGACCTCCATAGGCGGTCAGGCGGTTATAGAGGGCGTTATGATGCGCGGTCCCAAGGAGACTGCCACGGCGGTGCGCAAGTCCGACGGAAGCATAGTTATAGATAAGCACCCTGTCAGCGGATTTGTAACCAAATACAAGCTTAACAAAATCCCGATTGTAAGGGGTATATTTTCATTCGTGGATTCACTGGTTACCGGTATGAAGTGCCTTATGTTCTCAGCGGATCAGATGGATTTGGAGGAGGACGACGATTCCTATAAGCCTTCAAAATTTGAAACATGGCTTGAGGATAAATTCGGCGACAAGATAAAGGACATAGCCATTTACTTTGCGGTTGTGGTGGCTATATGCTTCAGCATAGGTCTGTTTATGCTCCTGCCGAATGCACTGGCAAGTGTAGTGAGTATATTTGTGGACAATGCTATCCTGCTCAACCTATGCGAGGGTGTTATCAGGATGAGCATATTTCTGGGTTATCTGCTTTTGGTATCCCGTATGAAGGATATACAGAGGGTATTTGAGTACCACGGCGCAGAGCACAAGACTATAGCAACATATGAAAGCGGTGCGGAGCTTACCGTGGAGAATGCACGCAAGCACTCCAGACTTCACCCCAGATGCGGTACCAGCTTTTTGCTTATAGTGATGGTGGTAAGTATCATTATATTCTCATTTTTGAGATGGGGTGCAATGTGGCAGAATATGCTCTGCCGTCTGGCACTTCTGCCTGTGGTTGCAGGTATTTCATATGAGATAATCAAATTTGCCGGCAAGAGCAAAAACAAGTGTGTGGCATTTCTCACCAAGCCCGGTCTGTGGCTCCAGAAGATAACCACCCGTGAGCCCGACGACAGCCAGCTTGAGGTGGCTATAGCTTCATTAAAAGCAGTACTTACCGATAACAAAGAGGATGACAAATGGTAAAATATAATATAGGCGATGCTCTCTTAAAGGGCATCGCTTTACTTAACGAAAAGCAAATAGAAACAGCAGGACTGGATGCACGTATGCTCATGTGCCGGGTGCTTAATTGTGACAAGCTCTACCTTACGGTACACAGGACAGATGCTCTCTGTGATGCTCATGCACAAAGCTTCTTTGAGCTGATTGACAGGAGATGTCAATATGAGCCTATGGGTTATATAACGGGTACCAAGGAGTTTATGTCTCTTAACTTCAAAGTAAATCCCGGTGTGCTGATACCACGCCCCGATACCGAAATACTGGTAGAGAGGGTCATTAATGAAATCAAAACTCCCGACCCTGTAATTATAGATATGTGTACAGGCTCGGGAGCTATAGCGGTATCGCTATCAAAATATATACCTTCGTCTGTGGTTACCGGTCTTGATATAAGTGCAGTTGCACTGGATACAGCAAGGTATAATGCCGCCGCAAATGATGCAGATGTGAAATTCGCTATGCATGATGTGCTCACACCCTATGCAGGTGTCATGGCAGATGCGGTGGTATCCAATCCGCCATATATACCTACATGTGAGCTTACGGGTCTGGAAGCCGATGTGATAGACTATGAGCCCCATATGGCTCTCGACGGCGGTGATGACGGACTGGTGTTTTACCGTGCTATAGTGGACAACATATCCACATGCCTTAAACGCGGAGGTTTGCTTGCATTTGAAGTAGGCTGCGGATTGGCAGGCGCTGTAGCTGATATCATGGCAGATAAGTTTACCGGTATTACCATAGAGAAGGACTTGGCTGGAATTGAGCGAGTGGTCTACGCCAGGTACAGTGCTTCTGTGAGGAGTCGTCGGTTTGGCGGATAAACAGTATCAAAGTCCGATATGGGCAGGGGATTTGTACCCCTGCCTATTTCTATTGTATAGCCGGGGCGGTTGTAGTAGGAGATAAACCAGTCCTTGTATCCTGCAAAGCTCGAAGCATACGGAGTATCTTCAAGGGAATATCCGCTGACTCTTGCCAGCTCCCTGCCTATTTCTTCGGAGCGAGGCGGCATAAAGTCAAGGTACTTCCAATAGATTACATTCCCTTGGGTATGCATGGATACCGTGAGGGCGAAGTCGTTGTTTAATGTGTAGTTATATACTATGCGGCTTTCCAGTGCTGACAGAGGCGATGACCCTACGAAATCTCTGGGTGCAGGAGAGGTAAAGCCTTGATTTGCCTTTATCTCTCTGGCGGTTTCCCATGAGGCAGGGTAGTTGAGGTTAAGGTCAGTACCCACTATGTTCGCCTTCCAACCGCTTGGGAATGGTATGGAGCTGTATGCAGCACCGATGTTTCTGGCGGTTATGTAGTATTGAGAGTCTGTGGGTATAGCGCCGGTTACCAAATCCACTCCGTCGGGATTTACCAGAGGCATTATCACCAGTGTTTTGGTGGAATAAAGCTCACTTGGATTTCTGCCCTCCAACTGTTCTCCGAGAGTCAGAGCCTTGAGATAATCCTCTGCAAATTTCAGCAGAACGGGTGTGGTTATCCATTCGTTGGCATGATGCGACCCGTTATAGAATACTCTCTTGATGCCGCTGCCTATGCTTAGGGTCCACAGCTCATTATCCATCACGGATTCTCCTGCGGATGCAGTACTGATAAACGGGTATCGGGCTTTCAGACCTTCTATTACATAGGTGGTTAGTTCGTGAGACCAGTCTACATCGGTGGGTACCACATCAAAGCCAAATGGCACGTTTATCACGGCACCGGGTATGAAGCTCTCTAACATTGGATTGGCAATTCTGATGGCATCTACCGTGGTACCGGTTCTTTGGGCGATGCTTTCTACTGTGTCGCCGTTTTCTATGACTATAACGTCATAGCCTCTTAGGTATGGCATAAGTCTCTCGTATGTCATTTCGCCGGCAATGCCGTCTGCGGTGATACCCACGTTGTTTTGAAATGCTACCAGGGCATTGTGAACACCCTCATCAAATTCATCTTTAATTCCGCCGGTATCAAAACCTGCACGTCTCAGTGCAAGACTTAGGTATTGCACATCTATGCCTCTGTCTCCGATTTTTAATACTCTCATTTAATCACCTTTTTAGTTTTTTATATATTTTTATTAATAATCTCTTGCAAATATGTATTTTAATCCGGATTTTACAAAAGCTTAAAATTACAGGGTATCTTTAATAAAAATTTCATTTACGGGAAAAACTTTTAATAAAAACTTAAGTACACTGTGATAGCGGATTTAAGATTAATTATAATATAATTAATTTGTCATAAGACAAAACTAAATACAGAGAGAGGTAATGAAAGATGAAAAAATTCATAAGTGTCTTGACAGTGACAGTGCTCATGGCGGTGCTCTTTTGCTCATGCGGCGGCAAGTATACCGCAGGGAGTACTGCGAGAGGAGAGATAACCGTAGTTTCCAGAGAAGAAGGCTCCGGTACGAGGGATGCATTCGTAGAGCTTGCGCAAATAGTGGACGAAGATGAAAACGACATAACCTACGACGGTGCGGAAATAACGAACAGCACCTCCGTAATGCTTACCACCGTAAAAGGCAATAAAAGAGCAATCGGATATGTATCCCTGGGCTCTATGTCCGATGATGTGAAAGCACTCAGCATAGACGGCACAGAGGCTACAGCAGAGAATATTAAGTCAGGCTCATACAAAATAGCCAGACCGTTTAATGTGTGCTACAAGGAGGATACCCTCTCCGGTGCGGCAGAGGATTTCTTAAGCTTTGTTATGAGTGAGGAGGGGCAGGCTATTATTGAAAAAGAGGGCTATATAAAAAACGACACCGCGGCTGAGTATGAACCTATGGACAACATCGGCGGTAAAGTAGTCATAGCCGGCTCTACCTCCGTAGCTCCCGTTATGGAAATTATTGCAGATGAGTACAAGTCCAAACACAAGGATATAACGATAGAAATCCAGCAAACCGGCTCTTCGGCAGGGATTTCTTCCGCCATAGAAGGTGTGTGCGACCTGGGTATGTCATCCAGAGACTTAAAAGAGGATGAATCAGTAAAGCTTAAGAGTGATAAGCTTGCCATGGACGGTATTGCAGTGATAGTAAATAAGTCAAATGCTCTCACTGATATATCCTCGGAGACAGTCAGGAAGATTTTCTCAGGAGAAATCACGGATTGGTCTCAAGCAGAGGATAAGTAATATGACCCGTGTTAAAGAAAGTGTAATGAAATGCATCTTTGCACTGTGTGCACTGATGTCCATAGGGGCAGTAATCGCTATATGCGTGTTTATATTTGCAAACGGTATCCCTGCCATCAGAGAGATAGGAGTGTGGCAATTCCTTAGCGGCAGAGTATGGAAGCCATCCGTGAATATATACGGCATATTTCCTATGATTATAGCCAGCTTGTATGTGACGGCAGGTGCGATTATTGTGGGAGTGGCTCCCGGGGTGCTTACAGCGGTGTTTCTATTGAAATACTGCCCCGCAAGGCTAAGAAAACCCATGCATACCGCAATTAACCTGTTGGCAGGTATACCCTCTATAGTGTATGGATTTTTTGCCCTTATGGTGATAGTGCCTCTCATAGGTGAGGTATTCTACACCGGCGGCAAGGGAATCCTCACTGCATCCCTGCTTCTGGGTATAATGATTTTGCCTACTATTATAAATACTGCCTACAGCTTCTTAAAGGCAGTGCCGGATATGTACTTTGAAGGTTCTCTGGCACTTGGTGCTACCAGGGAGAGAAGTATATTTTTTGCTATGTTTCCTGCGGCAAGCTCCGGGGTGCTCTCCGGCATTATACTGGGCGTGGGCAGAGCCATCGGTGAGACCATGGCTGTGGTTATGGTGGCAGGCAATCAGGCTGTCATGCCCGGCTCTGTGCTTAGCGGTGCCAGGACTCTCACTGCCAATATAGTGTTGGAAATGAGCTATGCTGCCGGATTGCACAGAGGTGCATTGGTGGGTACGGCTGTTGTGCTCTTTGTGTTTATATTAATCATCAATCTGTGTTTTTCTGCAATTAAGCAGAAAAAAGCTTAGGAGGGGTGAGAATGAAAAATTACATTAAAAAGCCGTTTTCATTGGCTGCGTTATTATTAATTATATTATCGGCGATTGTAACTGCAGCAGTGATAGTGTTTATAACAGGATATATCCTTATAAACGGCATACCGAACATACGCTTGAGCCTGTTTGCATGGGAGTACAATGCCAAGAATGTTTCCATGATGCCTGCCATAATAAATACTGTGTATATAGCACTGCTTACCCTGGTAATTGCAGTGCCGGTGGGGGTGTTCTCTGCGGTGTATCTGGCAGAGTATGCCAAGAGAGGCTCTAACCTCGTAAAGATAATACGCATCACTGCCGACACACTCTCCGGTATACCCTCTATAGTATACGGATTGTTTGGATTTTTGGCTTTCGTGGTAGCTCTTAAGTGGGAGTATTCTCTGCTTTCCGGTGCGCTTACTCTTGCAATCATGGTATTGCCATCGATTATGCGAACCACCGAGGAGGCTCTCCTGGCAGTACCGGACAGCTACAGAGAAGGTTCCTTCGGTCTTGGCGCCGGCAAGATAAGGACCATATTCAAAATTTCAATTCCTGCATCTATGCCGGGTATACTGTCCGGTGTGATACTTGCCATAGGCAGGATTACCGGGGAGACGGCGGCTCTTATCTTTACTGCCGGTACTGTAGCAGCAGTGCCGGGAAGTGTATTTAATTCCGCCAGAACTCTGGCTGTGCATATGTATTGTCTGCTGTCCGAGGGACTATACACCGACGAAGCATACGCTACAGCAGTGGTGCTCCTGGTGACCGTGGCGGCAATCAATGCACTTTCCGATTTCGCAGCACACAAAATTGCAAAAATGTAAGAGGTGACACAATGAAATTTGAAATAAAGGATTTAGTGCTCCATTACGGAGATTTCAAGGCTATAAAGGGAGTGAGCCTCTCTATAGCCGAAAATGAAATAACAGCTTTCATAGGACCTTCCGGCTGCGGAAAGTCCACCGTACTTAAAACCCTCAATCGTATGAATGACCTGGTGGAGACCTGCCGGGTGGAGGGGCAGATTTTGCTTGACGGTGTGGATATATACCGGGGTATAGATGTGAATCTTTTAAGGAAAAGGGTGGGTATGGTGTTTCAGAAGCCAAACCCCTTTCCCATGAGTATATATGACAATATTGCCTACGGCCCCAGAACTCACGGTATCAGGAGTAAATCGCGTCTGGACGATATAGTGGAGGACAGCCTCCGCAAGGCAGCCGTGTGGGATGACGTGAAGGACAGACTAAAAAAAAGTGCCATTGCCATGTCCGGAGGTCAGCAGCAGAGGATATGCATTGCCCGGGCACTGGCGGTGGAGCCGGAGGTGCTGCTCATGGACGAGCCAACCAGTGCGCTTGACCCCATATCCACCTCCAAAATAGAGGACCTGGTGCTGGAGCTTAAACGAAACTACACTATAATCATGGTTACTCACAATATGCAGCAGGCGGCACGTATATCCGACAAGACGGCGTTTTTCCTTTTGGGAGAGGTGGTAGAGTTTGGTGACACGGATACTATGTTTGCCATGCCCCGTGATAAACGTACCGAGGACTATATTACAGGGAGGTTTGGCTGATGAGAGAAAACTACAATTCACAGCTGGCACTTTTAAGCGAAAAGATGAATTCCATGGCTATGCTGTGTCAGCAGGCTATATCGCTGGCTATGTGCGTGTTTACTGATGGAGATGTAGCTCTGTGCAGAGAGGTATTTGAAAAGGACGACGAGATAGACCGCCTGGAACGGGAGATAGAGACCATGTGTTTAAGACTCATACTTCATCAGCAGCCTGTAGCAGGTGACTTAAGGCGTATATCGGCAGCTCTCAAGATGATATCGGACATAGAGCGCATAGGCGATCAGGCATCGGACATAGCCGAGATAGCAAAGTTCGTTACCGCAAACAGAACCGAAGATGAAGAGATTATAAAGCAGATGGCACACAGCGCCTGCGCTATGGTTAGCGATGCAGTAAAGGCATTTGCAGACGGTGACCTTCAGCTGGCAAGAAGGGTAATGGATTCGGATGATGAAGTAGACAGGTATTTTGATGATGTGCGTTCGTACATTATAGAGCATATATCGGCAGACAATTCCAGAGGTGAATACTACATCGATTTGCTGATGATAGCCAAGTACCTGGAACGCATAGCAGACCACGCTACAAATATAGCAGAATGGGTGGAGTTTGCCGTAACCGGACAGCACCCTAAAACGGTTTGAATTTTGGAATTTTGTGATTTTATGAGGGTTAAACCACCGGAATTTTGTGATTTGCTCAGGTTCACTCATGGGTGTCAACTACAAGAAGATAGAATCCAACAGCGTGGGATATGAAGAGGATTACGAAATGTATTCCATGGACTTTGAGGAATTCCTGTGGGCAAAGGGATACCGCAGTGAGCATATTGACATATTTCTTGAGAAGATGCTCAGTGTAACACCACTTACCAAAACAGAGTTTGATGTGATGCTGGAGAACTTTCGTGAGTATATGGTTCTCGGCGGTATGCCTGCAATTGTAAATTTATTTGTTAAAAATAAAAATTACAGTGGTACCCTTAAGATGCAGCAGCAGATTTTGCTCGATTATGAAGAAGATATAACTAAATATGCCGAGGGATTGGACAAAGCAAAAATACTTAATGTGTACAGGAAAATTCCTGCGTTTCTCGGCAATGAAAATAAGAAATTTCAAATTTCAAAGATAGAAAAGGGTGCCCGAAGCCGTGAATATGTGGGCACGGTAGATTGGTTGTCTTCTGCAGGAATAGTAAATGTGTGCTATTGCATGCATCAACCGGAGCTTCCTCTTAAAGGAAATTATAATCCGGATAATTTTAAACTTTATTTTGGTGATACGGGATTACTTATAGGCTCCCTTGATGAAGAAGCTCAGGAGGATTTGCGATTCAACAAAAACTTTAATATTTACAAAGGAGCAGTTTACGAAAACATTGTAGCTGATATGCTTGTAAAGCAAGGATACCAATTGTATTTCTACAAGAATGAAAAAGGTACCGTTGAAATGGACTTCTTTGTAAGAGATGCAAACTCACTGATTCCGGTGGAGGTCAAAGCAATCGACGGTGCAACGGCATCACTCAATAAGCTGATAGAAAGTGATACCTACGATGATGTGAAATACGGTATAAAACTATGCTATAAGAATATAGGATTTAATGGCAAGTTCTATACATTCCCTTATTTTTTGACATTTCTGCTTAAGAGGTTTATTAGGGAGAAAAACAAGTGATAATCGTAAAATAAATAACCACACCCCTGTCTGCAAGCGCAAAGTCGCTTGCTGACAGAGGTGTGGTTTATTTTTTGTTAATACGAGCGTGCTTGACAAAGGGCTTACCTGCACTTACCACCGGCTTACCTATGTGCTGACACAAATTACTTACCTATGTGCTGATTTTACATAGCTACATGTGAAATTTTCCATTTTAAATTATCAATTTTCAATTTTTAATTGTGCCTACGGCACATAAACTCCAATTTAAAACACAACATCTATTTTTTAAATCACAGTATCCTCAACAAAAAATATAGAAACACATATAATCTTAACGTTTATAATTTGCGTATTTATTTGACATGGTTGGTTATACTTTTATCTAAAAGGGAGAATTCATTTAAAAGCTCCCGAAATAAAGAGTGAGGAGAATTACTATGTCAATGATTAACAAAGAAATTTCAAATTTTAAAACTTATGCATTTCATAATGATGACTTTAAGATGGTCTCCAAAGAAGACATCTTAGGTAAATGGAGTGTATTCTTTTTTTATCCGGCAGATTTCACTTTTGTATGCCCTACAGAATTGGAAGATTTGGCAAATAAGTATCAGGATTTTAAAAATGTAGGATGCGAAATTTATTCTGTATCTACCGATACACATTTTGTCCATAAAGCATGGCATGATACATCCGAAAGAATCAAGAAAATCAACTATCCTATGCTTGCCGATCCCACACATGAAATCTCTCGCGATTTTGAGGTGCTCATTGAATCCGACGGTCTCGCTGAGCGTGGTACCTTCATCATAAATCCCGATGGCAAGATTGTAGGCTATGAGGTAACTGCAGGTAATGTAGGCAGAAACGCAGAAGAGCTGTTTCGCAGGGTTCAGGCATGTCAGTTTGTACATGCACACGGCGATCAGGTTTGTCCTGCCAATTGGCAGCCGGGTGCCGAGACACTCAAACCCAGTCTCGATCTTGTAGGTCAGTTATGATGAGCAATGTAAATATAAGTTTGGATAATTTATATGATGTTGTAGTAGTAGGCGGCGGTCCGGCAGGATTGACTGCCGCTATATATCTGGCTCGTGCCAGATACAGAGTTTTAGTTCTTGAAAAAGAACAGTTTGGTGGTCAGATTACCATTACACATGAGGTAGTAAATTATCCGGGCATAGGCAAAATAAGCGGCAAGGACCTTACCGAGACTATGCGCTTGCAGGCAGAGAGCTTTGGAGCAGAATTTATGTTTGCAGAGGCAACGGGACTGGAAACGGAAGGCGATATCAAAACAGTACACACTACCCGAGGTAATTTTCATTGTCTGGGTATTCTGATTGCTACAGGTGCTCAACCCAGAACTATAGGATTTAAAGGGGAGGCAGAGCACAAAGGGCGTGGTGTGGCATATTGTGCTACCTGTGACGGAGAATTCTTTACCGGGAAAGAGATATTTGTGATAGGGGGCGGTTTTGCAGCCGCAGAAGAAAGTGTATTTTTGACTAAATTCGCCCGGCATGTGACTATTTTAGTACGAGAGCAAGACTTTACATGTGCGGCATCTGTTGCACAACCGGCTAAAAAACATGAAAAAATATCAGTAATATTCAATACTGTTGTCGAAGAAGTAAATGGTGAAACCGGCCTTAACTATATCCGTTATAAAAATATTAAAACAGGGGAGATTACCGAATATCATGCCCGACCCTCGGATACATTCGGTGTCTTTGTATTTGCAGGATATTTGCCCGATACTGAATTAATTAAAGGTATCGTGCAACTGGATGAGCAAGGATACATCATAACAAATTCCCAACAAGAAACCTCTCTTGATGGTGTGTATGCGGCTGGTGATGTGTGCATAAAGCCCCTACGCCAGGTCGTGACAGCTACCGGTGATGGTGCATTGGCTGCTACAGAGCTTGAAAAATATGTTTCTGCTATGCAGAGAAAAACAGGCCTCCATCCTCGTCAGCCTGATATCAAAAAGACAAAAACGCAGGATTTAACCGAAAACACAGTGAGTTCTGATAATTCGGATGAAATATTCACTCCGGAAATGAAGCAGCAATTAGATGTATTGTTCGGTAAAATGGAGCGAAATTTGATTTTAATGTTGTATATGGATGATCGTCCTGTTTCTTCCGAATTAAAAGAATTTACAGATAAACTCTCAGCTCTTACAGACAAACTTATGGTCAGAGTCTCTGATAAGAGTGAGGCGGATGACTTCGCCCCATGTGTGCAGGTATGCTTAGACGACGGTACACAAACCGGTATTGCGTTTCATGGTGTGCCCGGTGGCCACGAGTTTACGTCCTTTGTGCTTGGACTTTATAATGCATCAGGCCCCGGTCAGCCTATTGAGAATGAGGTTATGCAGGAGATTAAAGAAATCAATAAGCAAATTAATATGAAGATTTTGGTATCGCTCTCTTGCACCATGTGTCCGGATTTGGTAATAGCCTGTCAGCGAATAGCTGCAGAAAATCAGAATGTAAAAGCCGAGGTATACGATATTCGTCATTTTGAAGAACTGAAGCAAAAATACAATGTGATGAGTGTGCCCTGCCTTGTAATAAATGATGACACCGTAGTTTTCGGTAAGAAAAATATAAATGGAGTTATTGATATAATTAAGGAAGTGTAGTTTTAAGCTGATCAAAGGTGAAATTCACGTAAGCAAAATTATCTGAAAAACCGACCTCCTGATTTGTTAGATTTTTGGTCTGACTTTTGGAGGTCGGTTCACTATGGTTTCAGCCTATTTTTGCACAAAAAATCGAGGAATTTTTATCCTCAATTCTTTATGGGAATAAATTCACATCCCCTTTAAGGTTAACCTATAAACTTTTGACAGTATTCTTTCAAATCAAGAATATCGCAGGTGGCTGTTTCCCAAAGAATATCAATGTCGATTTCGCCGTAATTATGAACAGCGATATTTCGCATAGCTTTAATTTCACGCCAAGGCATTGCATTATTGTGAGTCTTGAACTCTTCGGACAACTTACCGACTAATTCACCAATTTAAAGGATGCACATTGAAATGGCATTGCGTGCAACGAAATCTTCTGTGAAAGAATCCTGCGTAAGATTAAAGCGTGAAATGGTTTCGCTTATTTCGTCAGTGTATTGTATGATTTTCTTAAGTACTATTTCATCTCTGATATTCATACAAAACCACCTCATCTCTGACAGAATCTTTAATAAGTGAGCGAGCAAGGGATGAATAAGTCATTACATCTACATTCTTGCCAAGCTTATCCTGAAGTGAATTTATAAAGCTGTTAAGCATAAACAGACCTTTAATTTCGCCCTTATCAATAAGCAAATCGATATCGCTGTCGGAGGTTTGCTTGCCGGTAGAGTAAGAACCGAACAAGGCAACCTTTTTAACACCATATTGTTTGGCTATGTCACTAACTATAATACGAAGGTCATCAACAGAATATACAGCCATAAATTCACCGCCTTTCAAAAAAATAAAAACTTTCGATTATAAATCAAAAGTTTTTAAAATGGTGCGGATGACAGGACTTGAACCTGCATGAAATCGCTTTCACATGGACCTGAACCATGCGCGTCTGCCAATTCCGCCACATCCGCGTATAACTCTTGATTCATACACTTATTATAACACAAAAGTAAAAACAAATCAAGATATTATCAAATATTAAGTTGTGTCTTTTATGAAGTTAAGTCTGCCGGTCGTCAACTTCATCTCTTCGCCTGCGTGCCGTAGGGGCACTTAACAAAAATCGCACACCAAATATGATTTTTATATTCGGCATGCGAGTAGAATTGGTGCGAGCAGTGGGACTTGAACCCACACGTCATAAACACACGCCCCTCAAACGTGCCTGTCTGCCAATTCCAGCATGCTCGCGTTTCAACAGTGACTAGTATACCACAAACCGAGGGGTTTGTCAATAAAAAAATTAAAAAATTTTGAAAAAATTTCAAAAAAATCTCTTTCTTGCAAAATGACATAATTTTTAGAAAAAGGTAGGGGCGATTCACGAATCGCCCGCTACTTAATTCATTAATGAATATAATTACAATATGATGCAGATTAGCCCGCCGCTTCCTTCATTTATAATCCTCTGTAAGGTTTCCTGAAGCTTAAATCTTGCGTCATCCGGCATACGCATGAGCTTATTTCTCAAATCTTCGTTGACCAGGTCATGCAGGGATTTGCCGAATATATTTGTATCCCATATAGATTTAGGGTCTACTTCAAATTCCTTTAGCAGATAGTGTACCAGATCTTCTGATTGCTTCTCTGTACCTACGATAGGGGATACGGCAGTCTCTATATCAGCTCGTATCATATGTATACTGGGTGCACTTGCACGCAGGCGAACTCCGAATTTGCTTCCTTGCTTTACTATTTCTGGTTCCTCTAAAGTCAGCTCATCGATTCCCGGAGATACTATACCGTAGCCTGTGGCTTTTACTTCCTCCAAAGCAGCGGAAATTTTGTCATATTCGTATTTGGTTTTTGCAAGTGAGCGCATCAGGTTCATCAGGCTGTCTTTACCCGTTATCTCAAATCCTGTTTCTTCACCCAGTATCCTGTAAAACAGATTCTCATCTGTATTTACCTGCACACGCACTGTACCGTCGCCCAGATTAATGGATTTAATTTCAGAAGCGGTTATACTTTCGCAATTGGCGAGGCTCTCGGATATCTGCCTTGCATCACGGATTTTGGATACATTTTTAATAGAGCTTAGGATGTTGTTGAAGATGTCCTTTTTGAGCCAGTGTTCGTTCTCCAAAACGTCAACCCAGTCGGGCATATCAACTCCCACTTCTTTAAGCGGAAATTCAAACAATACCTTTTCTATTATGGTATTTATATCATCTCTCTGAAGCTCGGCGCAGTTTATGGGGAGCACCGGCACCAGATGCTTTGATTCAATTCTCGCTTTGACATCCGAGGCAGTCCTGCCCATAGGGTCTATAGAGTTCAAAAGCACTATAAAGGGTTTACCCAGTTCTTTTAACTCATTTATTACACGGTCTTCTGCAGTTACATAGTCCTCACGGGGAATATCTGTAATGCTGCCGTCCGTGGTGATTACCAATCCTATATTTGAGTGCTCACATATTACCTTATGTGTGCCGGTTTCTGCTGCCTCCGCGAAGGGAATCTCCGTATCAGACCAAGGGGTCTTTACCATTCTGGGTGCGTTGTCCTCTATGTATCCCAGTGCTGAATCGATTATATAACCTACACAGTCAATCATACGCACATTGAATTTTGCGTTATTGGAGAGAGATATCTCCACAGCTTCATTGGGGATAAACTTCGGTTCGGTAGTCATTATGGTTCTGCCGGCACTGCTCTGGGGCAATTCATCACGGGCTCTTTCCCTCTTAAATGCATTGTCAATATTGGGTATAACCAGCAAGTCCATGAATTTTTTAATAAAGGTTGATTTGCCCGTGCGTACGGGGCCTACAACCCCTATATAGACGTCTCCTCCGGAGCGTTTGGAGATGTCTGAGTAGATATTATATTCAGCCATGTTTTTTCCTCCACACTTTGTACTTTTTGTACATTCTATGAGAGAATGGCTGCCAATATGCAGAAAAAACAAAATTCCTGTACCGTAAGATTAATGTTGCTCTATAATCTACGGCTTTTCTAACTTTGTTTTGTATGAATACTGTTTACCATAATTTCATAGTATAGTCATAAATTTTCTTGCGTTTTGCTGTGGTATTTGTTATACTTATAATACAACAACCTCTCTTATGATTTTTGTTTTTTGTCTAAAACTATTATATTACATTTTTAGGTTGATGTCTCTTTTTATTGTAACATATCTATTTTAACATAACAAACCGTGCCTTTTTGCAATTGAAAAATGCTGCATATTATGTTATAATATTATCGAGGTGAACCAATGGGAGATTATTTAAGTATAGTAGAATTTTTAAGTGAACATAATGGTAACTTACTGTATCTTATTACTGTATTAACGTTGGGGATTATAGCGGTTACCGTCTTTTCAAAGCATAAGGATAGCATTTTTAAATTTATCACCCACCGCCGCAGCTTAGGATATTTTTTATATGGGGTTATAACCCTTGCCGGTATATTATTGCAGATGCTATATGGCAGTGTTTCCATATTCATATTGATTACCGAATGCATCATATGGCTTGCATATTGCACAATATTTGTTTCTTCGTATAAGGTGGGGGAAGTGGTTATCAACCCGGTACTGCGCAAATATGATATGAAATTAAACTCCGGTCTGGTTGTAGAATGCCGGGAGTTTTTTGAAAAAGAAATGCATTGGTATTTTTGGGATTACGGTGAAAAGCTTACCTACACGTTTTTGCGGTATAGATTTTTTGTGTATCAAAACGACTACAGTTCTGCATATAAATGCTTAGAAAAAATAGATAAGGCTCTTCTGTATGAAAATGAATATAAAGATTATATTCAACACAAGGCTACCTGCCTTGTTATGATGGGCAATATGAAAGCAGCACTTGAAATACTTGGCGATTATAAGCAAAGCTCATCTGATAATCCCTTTGTCTGGATAGCATATTCGTATATAGAAGAAAGTGCCGGAAATATAGAGCAGGCATTTATCTGCGCTCAAAAGGCAAAAAGCTTATTGGAAAAAGAAAAATACAAAAGTGATGATGAAGCTAAAATACTAAATGACTATGCACGTATTGCACTTATCTACGGCAATAACGATGAGGCACTTCAATATTATAAAACAGCATTTAAAAAACTAAGCGATAATACCAATATTCACCTGGTGCACGTGATTATCTCTAATCTAATCATAAGAACTGTATTAGATACAGGTGACAGAGATTTGGCAGAAACCATGCTGAAGCAATATGCTGAGCGGATAGAAAAACACTCAATGAGCAACAAGATAGAATACAGTAATTGCTGCATAAGTGTATACCGGCAATTTGGAGATTATAAAAAAGAGTATGAAATAATTAAAAATGATTTTTTTGAAATCTATCCCAACCTTAGCACACCACAGAAGCAGATTTTCACTGCATCTACATTTCGAATGATAATGAACGGCAACTATATATATAATTGGATTGACCAATACATAAGTATGGATTATTGTGATTACGACTCACTTACCCACATGGAAAAGCTTGTGGTTTTTAAGGAGTATATGGGTATATTGACACAGGTTAAATACAGGGTCTTGCGTCAAAGCGAGCCATACAAATCTTTGTATGATATGATTATAAATTTTTATGAAACCGATGCATTATCAATAATTGATAATATGCTTTTTAATACGGAGGCTTATGATATATATAAATACAGAAATCTTGTTGAACACAAGCTCTTTATATTGAAGCTTTTAAAAAGAGAAAAGCATATTGACGAATCGCAGTCTGTGTATCTGGATTTGCATGATACTTTGTTCAATGCCGGTCTTAGAGTAGATGCGTTAAATTCTATGATGCTGTTTGTGGATGAGTGTGCCTCGGAATACAATACATTGATATTAACTGAAAATTGCTCTGAACCGATTTCTTATGGTGAATATATTGACAAGCTCCCACCGCCTCCGGCACCGATTAAGTGTGATGATAATCTTCATCTGAGTTACTGTCAGCCAAATCCGTTGAAAATATGTAATGTCATTCCGACTAAGCGGGAAATAATAGCTGAAAAGCTGGAGACGGTTATCGCAGAATGGAATAATCTTTATAATCATCCCATCAAAGTACAGCTTGCTGTTCATATCGCTCACTTCATGATGTGTCTCAATAGGCGCGCTGAAGCGAAAAATTTCTACAATTATTATAAGAACAGCGGTGTTTCAAAGCAACAGCTTGCCGATTGGCTTAGGCAAGAGGTTTTCTGCTTGGAGCAGGAGTTTGAATAATTATATAATATCAAATGACCCGACAATGTGATTTTTAACACATATATCGGGTCATTAATCTTTTATTACATCTCATTTCTCAGCCTATCAAGCAGTTGTGTGAAATCCTCCGGGGGCTGTGCAGTAAATTCCATTCTTTCGCCGCTTATGGGATGGTCGAAGCTTATCTTCTGTGCGTGCAGAGCCTGTCCCTTGAGATTATATGCGTTTTTGTTTACATACAGGGGGTCGCCGATGATGGGATGCCCTATGTACTGCATATGAACACGTATCTGATGAGTTCTGCCTGTTTCCAGGTCGCAGGCTACGTATGTGGCATTATTCAGATATTCCAAAACCTCAAAATGTGTCACTGCATTCTTTGAGTTGGTAGGGGTTACTGCCATCTTGAGCCTGTTTGTAGGGTGTCTGCCTATGGGGGCGTCTATTATACCTTTTTTATTTGCAACTAAACCGTATACCAGACATATATAGTGCCTGTGCGCGGTTTTGTTTTTTATCTGCTCACTTAGTGACAAATGCGCCTCGTTGGTCTTTGCTACCAGCAAAAGTCCTGAGGTATCCTTATCTATCCTGTGTACTATTCCCGGACGCATTACGCCGTTTATTCCGCTTAAGGACCCTTTGCAATGATACATAAGAGCATTTACCAAAGTGCCCTCGTAGTTACCTGCAGCAGGGTGCACTACCATGCCTTGGGGTTTGTTTATTACCAGCATGTGCTCGTCCTCATATACTATATCCAGAGGTATGTTTTCTGCCTTTATATCGAGCTCCACCGCATCGGGTACCGTCACTTCAATCACGTCTCCTGCCTTTACCTTGGCAGACCCTTTCACTGCTTTGGAGTTTACCGTGACATTACCTTCGTCTATGAGCTTTTGTACCTGAGAACGGGGCATACCATCTATCTTTATATACTTGTCCACTCTTATGCCGCTTTCTTCAGCGATAAATTCGTATTTATTCATTGTCTTTTTCCTTATAAATAAACATTATATATACACACAGCAGAATTGCTCCCACAACCACGAAACAATCAGCTATATTAAATACAGGGTAGCTTATAAATGTGACTTCTATCATATCTACCACAAATCCGCGAAATACCCTGTCTATCATATTGCCCACGGCACCGGACAGCAGCAATGACAACGCTGAGTTTATTACCATGCCATGAGGCTTATGCTTTATTTTGTAGTAAATCATAGCCGCTATAGCTGCCAGAGTCACCACTATAAATATCCAGCGGGCATTTTGCATCATGCCAAATGCCGCCCCTCGGTTTTCGACATAGGTCAAATCAAGTATATTTTTAATTAAGGTCACATTCCCCACGGGCTTCAGGAGCCTTAATGTAAACAATTTAGAAATCTGATCTGCCGCTATCAGCAAAACGGTCACTAATGCAAATATCATATCAAACCTCCCCGGTATCTCACCCAAAAGCATGGAGCGACACTCCTGCCGCTCCATTACTTAAACTATTTTACCAATTCTTCTACCTTTGTAATTGCTTCGGCTACGCTGAGCTCGCACATTTCTCCGGTCTTTCTCACCTTGAATTCTACTATACCGTCAGCGGCTTTCTTACCTACGGTAATTCTAAGGGGTATACCGATTAACTCAGCATCGTTGAACTTAACGCCTGCTCGCTCGTTTCTGTCATCTATCACAGCTTCTATGCCTTTGGACTTAAGTGCATTGTAGATGTCCTCTGCCATCTGCTTCTGTGTTTCATCCTTTACATTTACAGGGACTACAATTACGTGGTACGGTGCCACACTCATAGGCCAGATTATACCGTTTTCGTCGCTGTTTTGCTCTATGATAGCCGCCAGGCATCTGCTCACACCTATACCGTAGCATCCCATAATCGGCACCTGTTCCTTGCCGTTTTCGTCCAGGAAGGTACACTCCATAGCCTTGGAGTACTTTGTGCCCAGTTTGAATATGTGACCAACCTCTATACCGCGGCAGGTTTTAATCTTTTCTTCCTTGCAGATAGGGCAGAGGTCGCCTTCTTCAATATTTCTGAAGTCGCCTGTAACCGTAGCTGTGAAATCTCTGCCTATATTTACATTCTCCAGGTGGTAGTCTGTCTCGTTGGCACCAACTATCATATTCTTCATAGCGGCAACCTCGTTGTCAACGTATAAATCTATGTCGAGACCCACAGGTCCTGCGAATCCTGCCTTTGCGTTTGTAATACGCACCAGGTCGTCAAGGGGAGCCAGGTCAAACTCTATAGCACCGCCAATTGCGTTTACAACCTTGGTGTCATTTACTTCTCGGTCACCTCTTACCATTACGGCAACGAACCTGTCGTCAGCTTTGTATATGATAGTCTTGGCGAAATCTTGAGGGGTCTTGCCCATGAAGCTTGTCACATCTTCTATAGTACCGGCATTGGGAGTGTGTACCTTGTTAACCTCTGCCATAGGAGCATCGGAGGTTTCGGTTTTGCATACGCATGCTGCCTTTTCTTCGTTTGCACAGTAACCGCATTTCTCGCAGTAAGCGATTGTATCTTCACCTATGTCGGATTTAACCATGAATTCCTGTGAGCCGCTTCCGCCCATTGCACCGGAGTCGGCATCTACTATCAGGTAGTCAAGCTCCATTTTATCAAATATTTCCTTGTAAGCTTCATACATATTCTTATATGAAGCATCCAGACCTGTCTCATCTCTGTCAAAGCTGTAAGCATCCTTCATTATAAACTCACGGCTTCTTATAACGCCGAAACGGGGACGTCTCTCGTCACGGTACTTGGTCTGTATCTGATAAAGTGTCACCGGCAACTGTTTGTATGAACGGATATTTGATTTAACTGTATCTGTAAATATTTCCTCGTGTGTGGGTCCGAGGCAGAAGTCTCTGTCGCCTCTGTCCTTCAAACGAAACATCTCCGGTCCGAATACCTCCCAGCGACCCGATACTTCAAACATCTCCTTGGGAAGCAGGGCAGACATCAAAAGCTCCTGTGCGTCGTGGTTATCCATACCGTCACGTATAATCTTCTCTACATTTCTGAGTACCTTAAGCCCCAGCGGCAGATATCCGTATACTCCGGAAGCAAGCTTGCGTATAAGACCTGCTCTGAGCATAAGCTGATGGCTGGGTATCTCAGCCTCTGTGGGTACCTCTCTTAAGGTAGGTAATAAGTATTTTGATAATCTCATTGTGCATTTTCCTCTCTATGTAATAAACATACATAATCATTATACTTCATTATTGCGAAACTTGCAAGCTATTTTTGCAAAAAAAGCAAAAAAACACCTCCGCTTGTGCGGAGGTGCTAAAAAGTGTCGATATTACGCTTCAACTTCAGCATTATTATAAGCTTCGATTACTCTGCTTTCAATGAACTGTCTGAATTCGAAGTTAATAGGATGAGCAACATCCTTGAAAGTGCCGTCCTTTAATCTCTTGTTAGGCATTGCTATAAACACCTTATCTTCATTTTCGATAACTTTGATGTCATGAACAGCAAAGCAATCATCAAATGTAACAGATGCAATAGCTTTCATCTTGCTTTCGGTTTCAAACTTTTTAATTTTGATACTTGTGATCTCCATAGTATAAACTCCCCCTATGTATGAAAAGAAATTCAATATACATTCATTATAGGTAAAATATGCATAATTGTCAACATATTATTTTCAATGTAAACAATTTTCGTCCAAAGTGTACAAGCATACGTTTTTGTTTTTGTACGTAATCACAACAAACACAAAACAACAAAATAACAAATAAAAATATAAAAAATGTGTGGTAATTTTATGTTTTGTGTGATAAAATAGTATATATGTATAATGAAAGGACAGTTTAACCATGGATATTATTAAGAAAGAACTGATAAACGGCATCAACCTGTACTACATTCATGATGCCAAGTACAAGACAGTGTCTATGAGTGTTTTTTTGCACAGAAGGCTCGCCAAGGACGAAGCCACCTCCAATGCACTCTTGTCCAAGCTTTTGAAGAGAGGCACCGTTAAGTGCAAAAATTTAAATGAACTCAATATATATGCAGATAAGCTCTATGGCGCTCTCTATGATGTTAATATCACCAAAAAGGCATACGTGCAGAGCATAGTATGCTCGGTAAACTTTTTGTCGGATGAATACCTGGAGGAGAGCATAGTTAATCCATGTACAGAGCTCATGCTGGATATGCTGTTTAAGCCCAATACCGGTGAAAACTCCTTTGATAAAGAAGTCTTTGATGTGGAGAAGCAGAATTTAAAAGATGATATAGAAGGTCTTATAAACGACAAGCGTTCCTATGCTAATTTCAGATGTATAGAGGAGATGTGCAAAGGTGAGGAAAATTCCGTATTTGAATTCGGATATCTTGAGGATTTGGATAAAATCGATGAAAAGACCATATATGACCATTACAAATCTATAATCACAAAAAGTCCTATGGATATATTTGTGGTAGGCAGTGTGGATATAGACAGCTTGTGCGGGTATATTAAAGAATACTTAAGTGAGTTTGATTTTAATATTGACGCCATTACCCCTGCAGATATCACTGCCTCTGAGTCAAATGATGTGAAATATGTAGAGGATGTGTTTGATGTAGCTCAGGGCAAGCTTGCTATGGGCTTCAGAACAGGTATCACAATAGATGATGAGGATTACTACGCACTGCTCCTGGGCAACAGTATATACGGCTCGGGTGCTCACTCCAGATTGTTCAACACTGTGCGTGAGGAGATGAGCCTCTGCTACTATGCCTCCTCCAAAACGGACAAATTCCGGGCAATCATGCTGGTAAGCTCGGGTATAGAATTTGAAAATTATGATAAAGCCAAATCCGAGATTGAGAAACAGCTTCAAAATATTGTCTCCGGTGACTTTACTGATGAAGAACTTGAGGTTGCCAGAAACTATATTACAAACAGCTACCGTTCATACAAGGACAGTCCCTATGCCATGAAGGACTATTACCGTGGTCAGTGCTTCTGTAAAAATCAAGACACCATAGATGAAGCTATAGTAAAGATTGAAGCACTCACAAGGCAGGATGTGATAAATGCACTTTCCAAGGTTAAGCTTGATACGGTGTATTTCTTAAAGGGTAAGGAGGCGTAATCATGAATTATACAAAAATTGAAAACAAACGTTTGAATGAAACCATGTATATAGGCGAACATGAAACCGGTCTGGGCGTCTTTGTAATACCCAAAAAGGGATGTGTCAAAAAATACGCAACCTTTGCTACAAAGTTCGGTTCGGTAAACAACCGTTTTATACCCTTGGGTGAGACGGAGCCTTATACTATACCGGACGGTGTGGCGCACTTCCTTGAACACAAAATGTTTGAGCAGCCCGACGGCACCAATGCATTTGACAAATTTGCCCTCTACGGCGCTAATGCTAACGCGTTTACATCATTTAATCATACTAACTACCTTTTCTCATGTACGGATAATTTTACAGAGAGCTTTGAACATCTGCTGTCATATGTTCAGGAGCCCTATTTTACTAAGGAGAATGTAGACAAGGAGCAGGGTATAATAGGTCAGGAAATCCGTATGTATGATGATGACGGTCAGTGGGCTGTTATGTTTAACCTGCTTAAAGCCCTCTATCACGTAAATCCCGTACGTATAGATATTGCGGGTACTGTGGAGAGTATTGCCAAGATAGACAAGGACGTGCTTTATAAATGTTACAACACATACTATAACCCGTCAAATATGGTGGTTTGCGTTGTGGGCGATGTGGAGCCGGAGCAGGTATTTGCTTCCGTGGAGAAGGTCATCAAAACAGACCGCCCCTCCGGCAAGGTTTGCAGTATCTTTGATGAAGAACCCAAGTCCGTATGTCAAAAGTATATAGAAGCCAAAGCCAGTGTGTCACTCCCACTGTTTAATATAGGCTTCAAAGACAATTATCTCAAAGAGGGCGATGAGCTTCTGAAAAGAGAAATTGCTGTGGAAATAATATCCAGGATACTCTTTGGCAGGAGCAGCACTCTGTACACCTCAATGTATGAGGAGGGTCTGATAAACGAGAACTTCGGCACGGATAATTCCACAGAGGCTGAGTTTGCCTGTGCAGTAATCTGCGGTGAGAGCGAAAAGCCCGCTGAAGTTAAAGAGAGAATAATGAAGGAAATCAATTCTAAGCATGAAGAAGGTTTTGACTCAGATGAATTTGAACGAATTAAAAGAGCTTTCTACGGCTCGTATCTGAGAGGATTTAACAACGTGGAAACCATAGGCAATATGGTGACACGCTATATTCTGGCAGGTATAAATATATTCAGCTTTGCAGATGCCTTTGAGTGTGTGGATTTGGACTTTGTCACCAAAGTTTTCAAGGAAATCTATACGGAAGAAAATATGGCTATGAGTGTGGTTTACCCCTCGGAGCAGTAATATTACCGAAAGGACGACATAAACTATGACTGATTATATTTCATTCCCAAATCTGGGTCTGAGGTTTAACACAGACCCGGTAGCTTTCTCCGTAGGCTCTCACGAGATATACTGGTATGGCATCATAATTGCCCTTGGATTTGTTCTTGCCATAATAAATGCGCTCATTCTTGCCAAAAAGTACGGCATGAGTCAGGATACCATTATCGACATGGTAATCTACGGAGCGCCCTCTGCCATAATAGGAGCTCGCGTATACTATGTAATCTTTGAGTGGGAGAGCTATGCTGCCAATCCTATAGATGTATTTAAAATCTGGAACGGCGGTCTCGCTATATACGGAGGTATACTTACTGCCATTGCAGTAGCAATCATATATTGCCGTATAAAGAAAGAAAACCTGGCACTGCTGTGTGACATAGGTGCAATCTCGCTTCTCATAGGTCAGAGCGTAGGCAGATGGGGCAATTTTTTCAACCAGGAGGCATTCGGTACCAACACAACACTGCCTTGGGGTATGACCGGTAATATAATTGAGGCGGAGCTTTCATCACTGGCGCTGGGTGGTGCTGCAGTGAATCCGGATTTGCCGGTGCATCCTACGTTTTTGTATGAATCACTGTGGAATTTACTTTTTATAGTGGTGTTTTGGATTTTCTTCAGCAAAAGAAAGTTTGACGGTCAGATATTCATATCATATCTCATAAGCTACGGTAGCGGAAGATTTTTCATAGAATCCTTAAGGACAGACAGCCTGTATCTGGGTCCGGTGAGAGTATCTCAGCTTGTGGCGGTATGCTGTGTTACTGTAGGAACGGCACTTATGATATATAATCTCAAAAAACCGCAAAAGAAGCTTACAAAAATTTCAAAAAACTATTGAGATTTTTGTCATAATATGTTAATATATATAATGAAGTAAAAAACACACTTAAGAGAGGTGAAACTAAATGGACGCCGGAGGTAGTAGCAGTACCAATTATGTCGGGTATAGTCGCAGGATTTTATACACATACGATATCAGTGCGTCTGTTTGGCGTGCGTAAAATCAGTGTGTTGACAGCGGATTATACAGCGGCTATGCGGGTATTTTATACCCATACAGCCGCTTTTGTATTGCGGCATAGTTGGTGTATGCCCTTACTTCCTTCCCGAATTTTTTAATATCAAGTTATTAGGGAGGAATAATCAATGAATGAAGAATTAGAAATGCAGGAGCTTCTGTTGGAGCTTTTGCGTACCAAGCAATTTGTTAAACTTAAAGAAACTCTTAATATAATGAACCCTGCGGATATTGCCCAGTTTCTTTCCGAATTGGAGAACGATGAGCTGGTGATAGCATTCCGCATTACACCCAAGGATTTGGCGGCAGATACCTTTGTAGAAATGGAGCCCGAGCAGCAGGAGCTGCTTATACACCGATTTACGGATAAGGAGCTTAAAGAGGTCATAGATGAGCTGTATGTGGACGATGCCGTTGATATTATTGAGGAGATGCCTGCAAATGTAGTTAAGAGGATTTTGCGTACGGCAGACAGGGATACCCGTCAGACTATCAATATGCTCCTGCAATATCCTGATGACAGTGCCGGCAGCATCATGACCACAGAGTATGTCAGCCTTAAAAAGACCATGACAGTGGATGAGGCTATACGCCACATACGCAGAACCGGTGTGGATAAAGAGACCATATACACCTGTTATGTAACGGAGAGCAATACCAAGCTTATAGGTATAGTATCGGTAAAAGCACTGCTGCTTGCTGATGAAAATGAGCTTATAAGCGATATAATGGAAACCAATCCCATATATGTAACTACCCTTGAGGATAAAGAGGTAGTTGCCAACGATTTCGACAAGTACAACTTCATGGCACTCCCCGTAGTGGATGATGAGGGACGCCTGGTAGGTATAGTAACCTTTGACGATGCTATCGACGTACTCCAGGACGAGGCTACCGAAGATATCGAAAAGCTGGCGGCGATCGTACCAAATGACAAACCATATATGCGTACCGGAGTTTTTGAAACATGGAAAAAACGTATCCCGTGGCTTTTGCTCCTTATGATATCTGCAGCCTTTACCACTATGATAATCACTGGATTTGAAAACGCCCTCAAGGCTCAGGTGGTGCTCACAGCATTTATACCTATGATAATGGGAACTGCTGGTAATTCCGGTTCACAGGCATCGGTTACGGTAGTCAGAGGTCTCTCTCTCGGTGAGATAGAGTACAGAGATACCCTGCGTGTAGTATGGAAGGAAATCAGAGTTGCACTTTTGTGCGGTATCACTCTCGCTGTGGCTAACTTTGCCAAATGTGTGGTGTTTGACAGACTGGTGCCGGATGTAGCTTTGGTGATATCACTTACACTTCTGGTGGCTGTGCTTTTTTCCAAAATTATAGGCTGTCTGCTTCCTATCGGAGCCAAGCGTATAGGAATTGATCCCACGGTTATGGCAAGTCCCTTTATCACAGCCATAGTGGACGCACTTTCACTTTTAGTATACTTTACTATTGCATGCACATTTTTGGATATGTAGTTAAGGTGTGTGTCGGTATGTATTGAGGATATATTATGAATATAAAAAAATACATCGGCGACAAGGCATTTTATAAGTCAATTCTGATAATAGCCCTGCCGATTATGTTTCAAAATTTAATAACAAATTTTGTAAACCTGCTTGATAATCTCATGGTAGGTGCTCTCGGCACCGAAGAGGTTTCAGCGGTTGCCATAGTAAATCAGCTGGTGTTTATATATAATCTTACCATATTCGGAGCTATAAGCGGAGCAGGGATATTTACCGCACAGTATTTCGGTAAAAACAATCATGACGGTATCAGATATACCATCCGTTTTAAAACCATAGTATGTGTGATTATTACTTTGTTGGCGTATCTTATATTTTGCTTATTCTCAGATAAGCTTATAGGAGCTTACTTAAGCGATGGCAGCTATAAATGCGATTTGGATAAGGCTCTTAATCTGGCAAAGCAATATCTGGTTATTATCATGGTGGGATTTGTACCCTATGCCGTGACTCAGATATATGCCGGTACTCTCAAAGAATCCGGCGAGACCTTCGTGCCTATGGTAGCAGGATTTTGTGCTGTAGCAGTAAACACTCTCATAAACTGGCTGCTTATATTCGGTATAGGATTTTTTCCGAGTCTCGGTGTGAGGGGAGCAGCTATAGGTACTACCGTATCCCGTTTCGCAGAGTGCACGGTCGTTATGATATATGTTTACCGAACACGCAGCACTCATGGGTATTTCAAAGGAGCCCTGAATACTCTGCATATCCCCAAGGCAGAGCTGAAACTCTTCACAGCAAAGGGTATACCGCTTCTGTGCAATGAGTGCATATGGTCTGTGGGTATGTCTCTTTTGACTTTGGCATACAGCACATATGGCCTCGCTATAGTAGCAGGACAGAGTATATCATCTACCGTGCTCAATTTGTTTAATATAACTTTTCGTTCGCTGGGAATTGCGGTAGGTATCATAGCCGGCAGACGGCTCGGTGCCGGGGAGTTTGATGAAGCTGTTGATGAAGTGCGTAAGCTCAATGCTTTCTCAGTGGTGGTAAGTATAGTGGTAGGGCTTATCACATTTGCCTTGGCAGATGCAGTACCTCTGCTTTATAATGTGTCACCGGAGGCTAAGCGGCAGGCATCATTCTTTATCAAAGCAAGTGCTCTGTTTATGCCGTTTTTGAGCTATGAGAATTCAGCCTACTTTACACTTCGCTCGGGTGGAAAGGTGCTCATTACCGCTCTTTTTGACGGTTGCTTCGTATTCTTCGTATGTGTACCAGTGGCGTTTATATTCAGCTCATTTGCTCCTATAGCCTTTACATACATCGGTGTACAGTTTATGGACGTAATTAAAGCTACAGTAGGATTTATATTATTAAAAAAGAAAATTTGGGTCTGCAGGATTGTAGACTGATATCCGGAGGTAATTAAAGTGAATGATAAGCTTGCAGCAGAGTGCAAAACTGCAATTGAAGATTTGATAGTAAAAGCCCACCTTAAAAAAGGCGATATAGTGGTGGTTGGCTGCTCCACAAGCGAGGTACTGGGAAGTAAGCTAGGCACCAACTCCAGCCCGGAAACAGCCAAGGTACTGTTTGAGAGCATATATGGCGTGCTTAAAAGAGAGGGAATATATCTTGCCGCCCAGTGCTGTGAACACCTTAACCGTGCGGTTATAACAGAGAGGGCAGCAGTACCCTTTGACGAATATGTAAATGTAGTTCCTAAGCCAAAGGCGGGAGGATCCTTTGCTACAGAGGCATACGCACATTTTGAAGAACCGGTAGCCCTGGAGGAAATTAAAGCCGACGCAGGCATAGACATAGGGCTCACCCTTATAGGTATGCATCTTAAGAGGGTAGCCGTACCGGTACGTCTCGAAGTAAAAACTATAGGAGAAGCAATAGTAAATGCAGCGAGAACCAGACCTAAGTTTATAGGCGGTGCAAGAGCACAGTATGATGAAAATCTGATTGGTTAAAAGTTAATAATATACTAAACCGGGCTGTAAAAAGGTCATCACTGTCTGTCATGACCTTTTTACAGCCCGATTATTATAATCAAATATTAATTTGTGTAGTTATCAAAATAACCCTGAATAAATACGACCGGAGTACCCTTGTCTCCCGAACCGCTTGTCAGGTCACACAGAGAACCTATAAGGTCTGTAAGCTGTCTGGGTGTGGTACCCTGAGATGCCATGTTACCTACCAGATTGCCGTCCTTTGCTCTGATGCTGTCGGAGATGGCTTTCTTGAGTTCTTCACCGGAGAGGTCTTTAAAGTCGTTATCGGCAAGGTACTTAAGCTTGAGCTCGTTTGGAGTACCCACAAGGCCATCTGTATAAGCCGGAGATACTACCGGGTCTGCAAGCTCCCAGATTTTACCCTGAGGATCCTTGAAGGCACCATCACCATACACCATAACCTCTACGTGTTTGCCGGTTCTTTCAAGTACATTTGCCTGTATATCCAGTACCAGCTGTCTGCAGTCTCTGGGGAAGAGCTTTACCTTGTCTTCGGTAGACTTGTTTGAACCCAGCAGACCATAGTTTTCATTGCATCCGCTTCCGTTTACAGGAGCATTCATTATATCATCGAGACCACATACTACCTTAGCTCCTGCCGCCTTTAATATGCGTTTGGTGCGGGCTCTGGTGTGAATATCGCAGGTTAATACACAATCGGTATAATCGAGTATAGCCTTTGGCTGATTTGCAAATATAATCTCTACCTCAGCACCCTCCTCGCGGATAATGCTTCCGTAGTAATCTACATAATCTACACCTGTGAATTCGTGCTTGTTTTCACCGAACAGCTCGCGATATCTTTCTAAGGTGAGTACATCGGAGTAGGGGTTTACACCTGCGGCATCAATTTTGTCGAGGCTTACAAGCTCGTTGCCCACTTCATCAGAGGGGTAGCTGAGCATCAGGACAATTTTCTTAGCACCTTTTGCAATACCTCTTAAGCAGATTGCAAATCGGTTACGGGAGAGTATGGGGAATATAACACCCACTGTTTCACCGCCAAGCTTTGCTTTGACATCGCTTGCAATATTATCCACTGAAACATAGTTACCCTGAGCACGGGCTACTATAGACTCTGTAATGGATATTACATCGCGGTCGCGAATTTCAAATCCTTCGATTTGGGCTGCTTCAAGCACACTGTCGGATACGATTTTAACAAGGTCGTCACCTTCACGAATGATGGGGCAGCGGATACCTCTGGATATAGTACCGACTCTTCTTTCACTGTTTGCCATATTAATCATCTCGCTTAAATTAGATTTTCCTTTATAGTTTGGAATGCTTTTTTACCTTACAATTTTAGCACTTTTTTTTACATATTTCAATAGAAAATTCATTATAATTATCCATTATATAAAAAATTTATAAAAAAATTACTTTTTGCTACCGATTTTTTTATATAATAATTTTATAAATATAAAAGCTTTGTTGCATAAAGATAAAATTATGCATTCAATCGGTTGACAAATTTCAGCTTTTGATTTATTATATAAATAATATATGCAATTTAAAACACAGTAAATGTTGTTGTAAGGAGATAGAACAGATGAATAAATACAAAGAATTTGAAAATTATCTTAAGGAATATCCCACCGAGGACGGATACTTTGGTGAGTTTGGAGGCTCGTTTCTGCCTCCGGAGCTGGTGCCTGCATTCGAAGAAGCAGACAGAGCCTACGAGGCTATATGCCATTCTGCCCAGTTTATAAATGAACTTCGCAGGATTCGAAAGGAGTTTCAGGGCAGACCTACTCCAGTGTATCACTGTGAGAGACTTTCTAAGATTTTCGGCAATTGTCAGATTTACTTAAAACGTGAGGATTTAAATCATACAGGAGCCCATAAGCTCAACCACTGCATGGGCGAAGGTCTCCTTGCCAAATATATGGGCAAGAAGAAGCTCATAGCAGAGACCGGTGCAGGTCAGCACGGTGTGGCTCTGGCTACCGCTGCGGCATACTTCGGTATGGAGTGTGATATATACATGGGTGAGGTAGATATAGCCAAGCAGCACCCCAATGTAATCCGTATGAAGATGCTGGGTGCCAATGTCATACCCGTAACACACGGACTCAAAACGCTCAAAGAAGCCGTGGATGCAGCCTTTGATGCTTATCTCAAGGAATATGATAACGCAATTTACTGCATAGGCTCTGCTCTGGGACCGCACCCCTTCCCCAAGATGGTGCGTGACTTCCAGTCTGTAATAGGTATAGAAGCCAGAGAGCAGTTTTTGGACATGACGGGTATAATGCCCGATGCTGTGTGCGCTTGCGTAGGAGGCGGCTCCAATTCACTGGGTATGTTTGTGCCCTTCCTTGCAGACCCCGTAGAAATTTACGGAATCGAGCCTTTGGGCAGAGGAGAGAATGTAGGTGACCATGCAGCTACCATGAAATTTGGTACCAAGGGCAGACTTCACGGCTTTGACAGCTATCTGCTGCAGGATGAAAACGGTGAACCACTCCCTGTGTATTCCATAGCAAGCGGTCTGGATTATCCCGGTGTGGGTCCTGAACATGCATTTTTAAGAGACAGTGAAAGGGTTCACTACGAAACCGTGTCTGATGAAGAAGCAATGGAAGCATTTTTCCTCCTCAGCAGATATGAAGGTATAATCCCTGCTATAGAGAGCTCTCATGCTTTGGCATATGCTATCCGCTACGCCAAAGAGCACAAATCCGGCTCTATACTTACTTGCTTATCCGGCAGAGGGGATAAAGATATAGATTACGTATATGAAAAGTACGGCTGTGGTGAGCAGTTTAAGTTGGACTATAATATTTAAAGATAATCAAAAGTTCCTCCCATGTGTTACACATGGGAGGCTTTAAATTCAATTCGTAAAATACACTTCTATCTGTTTTTTATTCGTCTTGACGCTCCCTTGTATCATCTGAGATGTACCGCCTCCTCTGCCGCATAGGGCAGAGTTTATTTGAGGTGCTGCATCCTTAAGATTTATGTGAAGTGAGCCTATTATGTAGCTGTAGCCATCTTGGTCATTACCGCAGAATACAGCTGCTGATTTTGTAGTTTTGGTCATGATGCCGTTTACAATGTGTCGCATTTCACCGCTTGATAAGCCCTCGGTAATGATACATATGTTTTCGTCTGTTTCACTGATGCTGTCTGTATAGAGCTTTGATATCAGCTTGGATTTTTCTCCGATTTGCTGCCTTAGGGATGCCATATCCTCCATGAGCTTATCCAGAGCTGTGCACACATCCTCCTGCTTTACGGAGAGCAGGTTGGATATATATATATTTCGTTTCAATCTCTCATTATAGTCTGAGAGTGCATCTCTGCCGCATAGGATGCTAAGCCGTACACCGCCTTTGTAGTTTATACAATCCAGTATTTTTATAATGCCTACTTCGCCTGTGCGTGCCACATGGGGTGCACAGCAGGCACATATATCATAGCCTTCTATATTTACCAGACGCACTTTTCCGGTGATGTTGGATTTGCTTCTGTAGTCTGTTATCTTTAGTTCATCCTCTGCAGGATAATAAGCTGTTACCGGTATGTTGGAGTATACTGCTTCATTTGCCATAACCTCTATCTTGGCTATATCTTCACTTGTCAGGGGCTTGTCCAGATCCATGGTTACGTAGTCTGCACCAAGGTGAAATCCCACATTTTCACAACCGTACAGCTTGTGAGCAATACCGCATATGATATGCTCGCCGGTGTGATTTTGCATCTTGCGGTACCTGGGTGCGAAGTCTATAACCCCGTGAACTGTGCTTCCAGGCTCAAACGGAGCTTTGCTATAGTGGACTATGGTGTCACCGCACAGCTCCACAAATGTTATTTCTATACCGTTTATATGCCCTGTATCGCAGCTTTGACCGCCTTCCTCAGGAAAAAATACAGTTTTATCCAGAATTGTCTTATAGCCATCTCCCGAAGCCTCGCAGAATAATACCACTGCGTCAAATTCCGTTTGATAGCTGTCATTATCATAAAGCTTCTCTGTCATTTATAATTCACCTCGAGTATATTTACCACTATATTCTACCACATAATGAGGATAAATTCAATTATTTATTTAATACAAAAAAACGACTGCAAAGAGCTACAACAGCCTCAGTGAGCTGCCATGAGCATTTTGCAGTCGGATATAATTATATTAAAATTCGGTAATTCTCCATGAGCAATGCTTACAGGTAGGGCAGTTGCCCTTGGATACTTCTGCTCTGTAGGATTCGCTTATTTCATTTAGAAATATGCTTTCCACAGTATCAGTGTGTACATTTCCTGCGGCAAAATCATAGAAGTCTGTACAGTAGAGCACGTTGCCGTTCCATGCTATGTGTACATGGTTGTAGGGTGAGGTGCACTGAATTTGCGGATTAATGCGGTGTGATTTGTGCAGTGCTGTGTATGATAATCTGCTCGTATCTATTGAACTAAGCACACTGTCGGTTTCGTTGGAATAGTTTATTTTATCGTTATTTTCCCATGAATCTATATTTACTGCATCAATTCCGAATTTATCCTTCATCCAAGCTTTATACTGCTCGGTCTCCGCTGTGGTAACCCCTATCATATCCTGCAGATACAGCTCTTTAATGCTGAATGTATCCAGCTCATCAAGAAACTGCGGCAGCTCTTGGAGCAGCCCGGGAGTGATGACAGACATCACTATCACATGACTGTGCTTAAGAGAGAGCAGGTTGTCTTTTACTTTATCAAAAACACCTTTGCCTCGTATGGTGTCGTGTATTGTCCGTGGACCGTCTATTGAAACATAGAGTCTGTCTGCTTTGGTTTTGATGATATCATTATGCCTGTCTATGAGCACGCCGTTGGTTATGACTTCTGTGGTGAAGCCGTTATATTTCAGCTGTGCCATTATTTCATCAAAATAAGGTGACACCAGTGGTTCACCGCCCCATACCGTCACGCATATGTCGGACTTGGATTTCATGCGGTATTCGGTGAGCTCCTTTATAATCCTTTGCCAGTCGGCAAGCTCCATTTCAGTGCCGGCACTGTCTGCGAAGAATCCCTTCTTGCCCCATTGTCCGCAGAAGGGACACCTCAGATTACAATTTCTCGTAATCTGAAGGTGCACATGCTTTATAATCCTGTCCATTACTCTCCGAAGTACTCTTTGCTCATGAGCAAATCGTCTATAGCCTTAATCTGGGTTTTCATAAGGTTGGGGGAGTAGAGACCTCTCTTTTCGGCGATGCCGCCCTTTTCCATAGCTTTTGCTATGCAGTCGTTTGCCAGATACATATCGTCCAGAGATTCTCTTACGTTAAATCTGCCGGGGCTTGTGGGAGCAGGAGGCCAACGGCTGTCAGATACCCATGCACTTGCCAGAGCTTTCATAGCATTGTCTAAATCCATGTCAAGAGCACCTATGTCCTGACCCAGCTTTTCTGCTACAGCCTTTATGCCGTTTAAGATGGATATGCACACAGGGTCCATAATTCTGGAGTATTCTGTATTTGCCCATGCCTTAGCGGTACCTCCGTGCCATGCAACACCGTTTTCTATGTTGTCTACATAGTTGTTTTCTATAGTGTTGTCCAGCACTTCACTCGGCAGTACGAATTCGTATCCTGCATCCTTAGCAGCATCCAGGATTTCCTTGAATCTTACCACACTGTCGGGCTCCTCTTCAAAGAAACGAGCCTGATTAAACTGCTTTACATAGAAGTATGCACTGGAGCCAATGTACTCGGCATCCTCCGCATATGGCATTATGAAGCTGCCGGTCTCGGCAATTCTGTCCTTCCAGTTAGAGAGCATATTTTTGATTTCGCCCATGTTTATGGGTTCTTCTCTTAAGCCCTCCGTAGCACCCATCAGGTACCAGAGCAGGAGGTTAGCCATGCAGTCACTGCGGTAAATCATCTTAAGTCCGTTTGAAGCTACGGAAGCATTTGTTATAAATTTAAGGAACTCCGGCTTATCCTTTATGTATTCTTCAATCTTGAAGAGGTGGTTCTTGTTGGAGTGACCGGCTACGTCAAATTCCAGTCCTGTAGCCTTTCTTATCTCATCAAAGGAGAGCATAAGGGAGTCAGCGTCCATGATAAGAGCCTTGAGTCCGGCTTCCTTGTATACATCGGGTATGTAGCCTGCCCAGCCGCACTCGGGGTTCCAGCCGATTTCCGGACGTTTACCGGTGTGCTTCTCCCATACTTCCATGGAGTATTTAAGGGAGTGTAGACATACCTCTTTGGGAATGTTGGCAAGCATGAAGTGAATGTATGGTGAGCACACTGGCTCAACCTTGCCTTCGGTAACCAGCTTTCTCAATTTAGCCAGTACCTCCGGAGCCTGTTTTGCCATTTCGTCGATGGTGATACCGCTTGCTTCAAAGCCTATCTTGTAGTCTCCGCCGTCGATTAAGTCAAAGAGCTTTTCGTAGCAGTTCTTCATAACCCACTGTCTCTTCTCAGGAGCCAGCTGTGAGTATTGGATGTTTGCGTGGGGTAAAAATATAATTTTTGGTTTGTTCATGGTTTTAATTCCTCCTTGTATTGTTTATATGGCGGGTCGATGTTGGCATCGACCTCTACTTTACATATATCTATGTAGGGTGCAGTGTTTACCAAAGCACCGTACAATGTCAAATTTTAAATGTTGCATATATAGTCGTAAGATTTTTTCAGGCCTTCTGTGATATCCTCTGTATTTTCGTATTCAAATACCGCCACACCTTCAAAATCCTTCATAGCATCAAGGATTGCCTTCCAATCCATGTCGCTGTCACCGCAGAATGATGGCTTGATATGTCCGGAGGGGAGCTTAGCAAAATCTTTGAAGTGTGCATACGCTACCTTGTCCTTGATTTCTTCGTAGAATTGAACCGGATTTTCTCCCACTGCATACAGGTTTGCAGGGTCAAAGCAAACCCTCGCATTTTGGGGTAGAGAGCTCAGCATTTTCTTTAATGTTTCAAGGTCGGTGGTAGTACTTGCAAAGTGTTCTACACCATCCTCAAAGCCTCTCACACCTCCATGAGTTTCTATAACAGGTACTACACCTTTACTCTCGGCATAGCTGCATACTTCTCCGATGGCTTCTATCATGGTATCAAATTTATCTGCCGACATATCTTCAAGCGCGGTAAAGCCTGCAAAAATTCTGAGGTTGGTAACGCCAAGTATAGTGCATATGTCTATGACTCTTTTCACCTTGGGCACGTCGTCACTGCCAAGGGTAAAGTCGTCACCTGTTGCCGCACAGGTCATATTGACGCCGTATTTTTGACTGAGGGCTTTTATATCATCAAGCTCACTGTCCTTTACGTGGAGAGCTATGTCATTGGGGGCATTGGCTATACCTATCTCCAATTCACTGAGTCCCATGTCTGCAGTTATCTTGAATTGTTCTTCAAGGGGAGTTTCTCTGAACCCCCAAGCCGCATTTCCGAATATCATTAATTTTCCTCCTTTCAATAAATAGTAAAACGCACTTATTCACTTTTCACTATTAACGATTACTTTTTATTTGCTCCAGTCAAATACGATTTTAAATACGTCCTCGTGCTTTTCGTCAAGGTACTCAAATGCTTCCCTACACTTAGATACCGGCCATACTTCAATTGGCAGACCCTCGGTATCAAATTTACCCTCGGAAATCCACTGAAGCACCTGTTCCTTGCAGCCTGCACGCAGTGCACATGTCATGGTGATGGTAGCATTTCTTACGAACCATCTGTGATAATGGTCGAAGATTATCTTTTCCGGGTAGTCGCCCTGCAGATGGATATGAGCCGGACGGTCATCATCTCCCCAGCCACCGTCCTTTATGTACTTATGGAGTGTACCTACAACCTCGGGGTTACCGGAGCATTCCATGAGCTGGTCTGCCATTTTGCCGTCAGTAAAATCTCTGATAGCTTCTACAGCTTCTTCGGGACTTACCACCAGGTCTGCATACTTCTCTGCTATGCTTCTTCTGAATGCATTTCTCTCAATGCATACAACCTTAAGTGTGGGTTCCAGTATCTTAAGCTCCTGGATAGCAGATATACCCACCATACCTGCGCCTATTACTACGATTGTTTCATCAGGGCGCAATGTCATGCGTCTGATTCCCTTGAGGGGCACGCAAGCCAAATATGCCAGAACTGCCTGAATATCGGTTACATTGTCGGGGATTTTAACCATATAGTCAAACTGGTCGTTGGTGGTGTTGCAGTCCTTGATGGTGTATTCACTGCCGCCGCCCCAGGCTGCACATACGTCACCGTATTTACGGCATTCGTTAATCATAACTCTGTCGCCGACTTTTAAGTTGCGTGCACTCTCGGGCAAACGACTAAGGTCTGCGCCTTCCTCGGGTACTGCCACTATGACACCTGCTGTTTCATAGCCGGGTACCAGGGGATAATAGCACTGCTCGGGGTGCTGCATACCGCGGTATGTTTTCATATCAGTGCCTGTGCTTATGCTGCTGTAGAGTGTCTTGGCAACATATGCGTCACTCATGGGTTCTGTGAGCTTGATTTCCCTTAAATTAGCTTCATAAGGGCGTTCAATTACTACTGCTCTTGTGGTTTTGAATTCTGATGTTTTCATTTTTTACCATTCCTTTCTGTGTTTGCTAAACCAGTTTAGCATGTATATTAAAAAGCCTGTTTACAACCGGCTTTTTATATTTTATATGGTGGATTCCCGTATTACGAGAGCACTGTCTATGATTCTGTTGTATACCTTTGCGTTTGCTATCATGTTGTTTAGCACGCTCACTGCTTCTACACCCATCTGATGCTGCATATTTTCAAAGGTGGTCAGAGAGGGGGATATGTATTTACCTGTTACTACATTGTCGCCGCCTGCTACTGCTACATCCTCGGGCACTCTGATACCCAGGTTTTTTAGAGCACGGATTGCACCTATTGCCATGTCATCATTGGCACACACTATGGCGTCAACGTCGGGTTTGAGCTTTAGTATCATTTCTTCGGCAAGTGTTTCCGAGTAGTTGGCACTCAGCACATATTCCTTGGGGATTTCTATGCCGTATTCTCTTAAGGTAGATATGCAGCCGCGTTTCCTCTCATCAGATACGAAGGTGCCCTCCGCTCCGGATATATACATGAAACGCTTTCTTCCTTTGTCCAGCAGATGCTTTGTGACCTCGGCGGACATTTGAAAGTTATCTATGTTTACACTGGATATATATGAGTTGGGCTCTGTGCCTATACCTACTATGCAGTGCTTTTCCTCACCGAAAATCTTCTTCCAATTGTCCGGTATGCTAAGGCCATAGTATATGAGCCCGTCAATTTCACGATTTCTAAGCCACTCGAAGGTACGGTTTTCACTCATATCGCTGTTGTACAGTTGTATGGATACTCTGAAACCCAGCTCCTCTGCCGCCAGAACTATGCCGCCCATGATGGCAGTGATATTCATATCGGAGAATGGGTTATTGCTGCCCGGCTGTACACTCTGACTCACCAGGAAGCCGAAGGTGTTGGAGTGCTTTTGATTAATTCTGCGTGCGTGGATGTTGGGCACATAGTTCACCTTACGGCAAAACTCCCTGACGGTACGCTCCACATCTTCGCTGATACGTCCTTGACGTGCCTTGCCGTTTAGTACCATGGACACCGTAGCTTTGCTTACTCCAAGCTCCTCTGCAATTTTAGCCAGTGAGTAGCCCATTTATAATCATACTCCTTTTGAACCTTATTTGCATAACCAGTTTAGCACAAATAATTTACAATGTCAATATCTTTTTAGAAATTATCTGTATTTGCTGTTCTTTTAGTATTTTTATGTAGAATTAAAAACAAATTTTTAAAATTTTTTCTAAAAAGTAGGCGAAATATGCAGTTAAAACGGATTATAATATAATTAGGACATCTTTAAAATATTTTTACAGGAGGTAACTATGGAAGAGAAAAATGAAATCGTAACGGTCTATAAACCCGTTATAGGCAAAAGGCAGTTGAGGGAGGCTACGGATATATTGAATTCATACAAGCGCTCCAAGGCAAATCTGGAAAAGAGGATTGTGGAGAATGAGCAATGGTGGAAGATGCGCCACTGGGACCTCATACGCAAAAATTCATCCCCGGACCCTGAGCCTGCTTCTGCATGGCTGTTTAACAGTATAGCCAACAAGCATGCCGATGTAATGGACAATTACCCGGAACCGAGTATACTACCCAGAGAGCCAAGCGATGTTAATGCAGCCAAGCTGCTGTCGCAGATTATACCGGCGGTGCTCGAGTACAATGATTTCGAGGAAACGTACTCGGATGTATGGTGGTACAAGCTTAAGAACGGCACCGGAGTTTATGGAGTGTTTTGGAACAGCTCTCTGTGCGGAGGTCTGGGCGATATTGACATTAAGCAAATGGATATCCTCAATATCTTCTGGGAGGGCGGCATCAAGGATATACAAAAAAGCCGTAATTTATTTACCGTAGAGCTGGTAGACACAGATATAGTGGAGGCTCTCTATCCCGAGGCAAAGGGCAACATATCTGCCGGTGGAGTGGATATAGCCAAATATCTGTATGATGATACCGTGGATACGAGCGGCAAGACTGCAGTGGTGGACTGGTACTATAAAAAGAGCATAGACGGTGTGGAGAAGGTGCACTTTTGCAAGTATGCCGGAGATACCGTGCTGTATGCATCTGAGAATGACCCCTTGTACTCCGAACGCGGTTACTATGACCACGGTAAATATCCCTTTGTATTTGATACCCTGTTTATAGAGGAGGGTACCCCATGCGGATTTGGCTATATTGATGTGATGAAGGATGTGCAGATGTACATAGATAAGCTCAATCAGATTATAATCAAAAACGCCCTTCAGGCAGGCAAAAGGAGGTTCTTTATATCCGACAACACAGGTATCAACGAGGATGAGTTCGCTGATTGGTCCAAGGAGTTTGTACATGTGGCAGGTAATATCGATGACCGCAATATCAAGGAGATAAGCGTATCTCAGCTTGATGCCGGTATAGTGTCTGTGCTCAATCAAAAGATAGACGAGCTCAAGGAAACCAGCGGTAACCGAGATGTTTCTCAGGGCGGTACACTGTCCGGTGTAACAGCAGCCAGTGCCATAGCGGCCCTGCAGGAAGCCGGCAGCAAGCTTTCCAGAGATATGATTAAGTGCTCCTACAGAGCATTCAAGAGCATCAATTACTTTATCATAGAGCTTATATGTCAGTTTTATGACGAGAGCAGGACATTCAGAATTTGCGGTCCCGACGGCGGTACGGATTTTATAGAATTCGACAAGAGTATGCTCTTTGATAATCTACAGGGCAAGCGAAGTATATTTGATATAGTGGTGACCAGTCAGCGCAGCAGTCCCTTCTCCAAGACAGCTCACAATGAGCTTGCCAAGGAACTCTATGCCGCAGGTCTCTTTAATCCATCGGCGGCGGTTCCTGCCCTTGTTTGTCTGGAAATGATGGATTTTGAGGGTAAGAGTGCCGTCATAAGCAAAGTCAGCGAAAACAGTGAAATGCATAGGTACTACAGCAGAATTGCTCAGCAAAATGAAAAGCTCACCGAGCTTGTAAACAAAGCATACGGTACTAATCTTACAACGGAACCCTATAATGCAGATTACAAGCAACCACGAAAGATAAGTACCAAGAAATCACAGACCCATGATGAGGGTAACATAATGGATGCAGCCCGTAGGAGCACCCCCGGTGCAGCAAGATTGGAAGCCGCCAAAAAAGCGGCAAAGAGATAGAGGAGGATTTATATGAATCAATTTGAACAGGTAAACAATGAATATAACTATTTATTTCAGCAGAGGCTTGATGCCAAAGCCACTACATATTGCGAGATACCCCGCCCCAATACTCAGCAGAGAGGCGTAAAGCATATCACATGGCAGGTACAGTCGGATGTAAAGGTGTATGCTACACTTTCCGAAAACCGTAACGGTACCAACACCGTGTGGGAGGAGGTATCTCCAAATTCACAGCTTTCACCCTGTGTCACGGCACTTAAGTTTGTGAGTTCATCGTCATTCAAAAAGAAAATCATAGTCAGAGTTATAATGGAATAAGGGAGGTACACACATGAGTTCAAATATTGCCATATCGGCAGGCGGAGTCAAATACGCCAAGATAGACGCTCAAAAGTACGCAAGCTCAAGCGGTGATGTCTACATGACTTCCATGACTATAGAGCCAAACTGCTATTATGAGTTCAATGAAAATGAAAGATTGTATCTTACACTAAAAAACACCCCTTCGGAAAAATACGAGGAGTATATGTTTGAGTTTATACCGTCATCAGAAAATTTTATGTTTAAGCTGACGGTAAACAGGGCAGTTACCTGGGTGGAGGAGCCTGTGTTTGAAATGGGTTACAGGTATCAGATGTCAATATTAAACGGCATAGGCAGATGGGTGAGAATTCCCGTTGCGTGATTACCCGAGGTGAAGCTATGAAGAAGCATACATTTAGTAGATGTATAGTGGTGTTTTGTATATTGGAAATGGCGGCTATGCAGGTGTGGTCAATGCGTATCGCCAGCCATAATTCCTTCTTGGTAACAGGGCTGCTCACCGCTAACCACACTGTATTCGGCGGTGAGCTGCTGCTTATATGTCTTAAGAGGATTTTTGAAAAAAACAAAGGAGATGATGACGTACGCAAAGAGTAATAAACATAGCATTATCAGAGGCGGGATATCTGGAGAAAGCATCGCCGGATTTCCTCTACTCCAAAGCCGAAAATGCAGGTAAAAACAACTACACAAAGTATGCCAAGGAGATGTCCGCACATAATGCGGGCATCTACGCCAACGGCTACGCGTGGTGTGACACATTCGTTGATTGGTGTATGATGAAGGCATACGGGGCAGACAGAGCCAAACGACTTATACACGGCTGGTCTGCATACACACCAACCTCCGCTCAGTATTATAAAAACAATGGCGAGTGGCGTACTAAGCCCCAAAAAGGCGACCAGATTTTCTTTAAGGACAGCTCCGGCGGCATATGCCACACAGGGCTGGTATACGCAGTTGACAGCAAATACGTGTACACCGTAGAGGGCAATACTTCATTCCAAAGCGGTGTAGTGGCAAACGGCGGCGCCGTAGCCAAGAAAAGCTATAGACTTGATTATAAGTACATAGCAGGCTACGGCAGACCGGACTACACCATAGTAAAGGAGGTGAATAAAGTGGCAGAAACAGTATACAATTGGACTTTAGCTTGCCCCGAATGGTCCAGACCTTATGTGCAGAAGGCTCTGGACCACGGCTACATCAAAGGTAACGAAAAAGGTGAGCTACAGCTCACCGATACCAAAATCTGGTGTCTGGTGGTAATGCTCAGAATAGCGGGAATTATGCAATAATATAATATAAATTTGAGTTTATGTGCCGCAGACACATAAACTCAAATTTTAACACTTATCATTTATCTTTTATATAACGTCACATCAACTTTGATGGAATGAGAAATACATTAGAATAATATACTTTTGAGCCACCTGCCAATCCGGTATGGTGGTTTTATTATAACAAACAAATTCATAACCTAAGCAATGTCTGCTTGACACTTTTGTCAAAAAATTGTATAATTAGTGCATATACAATTTTAGAGGAGGTGGCACAGTGTCCGATATGGAAAACGTAACTGGTGATGTCGTAGGAATAATATATTCCAATGATGACAACGGCTATAAGGTCATGGAGATAGAAAATGACAATGACAGCTTTATTGCCGTGGGGTATTTTCATGGCGTAGCTGAGGGAGAGACAGTAAAGCTTTCCGGCAAATGGACAAGCCACCCAACCTACGGTGAGCAGTTTAAATCAGAGGTTTTTGAGAAAATTCTGCCGGCTACACGCAGCTCAATTATGCGCTATTTGAGTTCAGGTATAGTTAAAGGCATACGTGAGTCCACCGCCAAAAAGCTTGTGGAGAAATTCGGCGAAGATACTCTCCGCGTACTGGAAAAGGAACCGGAAAGTCTCTCGCTGATAAAGGGCATAAGCATATCTAGGGCTATGAAAATGCACGAGAGCTATATTACACAGCTTGGCTCCTCTACATTGGTGATGTTTCTTCAGGATTGCGGTATTTCTGTTAAAACTGCTGCCAAGATATACAAGAAATTCGGTTCTGCTGCAGTTGAGATAATTAAGTCCAATCCCTACATCCTTTGCGAGGAAATAGATGGCATAGGTTTTAAGACTGCCGATGATGTGGCATGCAAACTTAATTTGGAGCCGGATAATATAAATCGTGTGCGTGCAGGCGTACTCTATACTCTTAAATACAATACACAATTCGGCCATACATATCTGCCGAAGGATATTATAGTATCATCTTCTGCAAAGCTTCTGGGTGTAAGTGAACAAATGACCCTTATTGCACTGGATGCTCTCATAAAGGATGGCATACTGGTATCCGATGCCGGTGATGACGGAGAACACATATATATTTATTCTCATTATATGTGTGAGGGGTATGCAGCTTCCAAAATTACAGAGCTTAATAAATATAAATATAAATTCAAAACAGCCGATATTGAAAAACAGTTGGATATAATAGAAAAGAAACATAAATTACACTTTGCACTTTTGCAAAGGCAAGCTGTCATAAGTGCTATGCAAAACGGAGTAATGATTATAACCGGTGGCCCCGGCACAGGCAAAACCACCATAATAAATGCTATCATTGATATCATGCATTCCAACGGACTTACCGTATCACTAACTGCTCCTACGGGCAGAGCCGCCAAGAGGATGAGTCAGGTGTGCTCCCTTGAGGCAAAGACTATCCACAGACTTCTGGAGGCGTGCTTCAGAGGTGATGAAGAAACTACAGAATTTATGGTAAATGAGGAATCACCAATTGAAAGTGATGTAGTAATAGTTGATGAGATGTCCATGGTGGATATAGTATTGATAAGCAATCTGCTTAAGGCTATCCGTCCGGGCACCAGACTGATTATGGTGGGTGACATTAATCAGCTCCCCTCCGTGGGGCCGGGCAATGTACTGCGAGATATTATAGAGAGCGGTACTGTAGAGGTGATACGTCTTACGGAGATTTTTCGTCAAGCGCAAGAGAGCATGATAGTCACCAATGCCCACGGCATCAATGAGGGCAGGTATCCCGTGCTTAATTCAAAGGATAAGGATTTTTTCTTTGCAGACATTCCAGGGGCAGCGGAGGGCGTAAAGTATATAGCTTCTTTGTGTTCAACACGGCTTCCGAAGGCTTATGGGTATGACCCTTTTGATATTCAGGTGCTTTCCCCTTCCAAAAAGGGTACTGCAGGTGTCATTAACATGAACGAACTTCTCAGAGATGAGCTTAATCCCCCCTCAGATGATAAGAAAGAACAGGATTTCGGCTTCCGTCTGTTTCGTGAGGGTGACAAGGTAATGCAGATACGCAATAACTATGATATTAAATGGACTAATGTCAACACGACGCAGCTGGGTAATGGTGTGTTTAATGGCGATGTGGGTGTGATTTCCTCCATAAGGAAAGAATTCAAGACTGTCACTGTGATGTTTGATGAGCGTAAGGTTGTATACGAGTACAAAGATATAGCAGAGGAGCTTGAGCTGGCGTACTGCGTTACTATACACAAAAGTCAGGGTAGTGAATTTCCTGTGGTGATTATTCCTATGTATGATGCTCCTTATATGCTTGTAAACAGAAACCTTCTGTATACAGGAGTTACCAGGGCAAAAAGCCTGGTAGTGCTTGTAGGCAGAGAGCAGATTATACATCAGATGGTTGATAACAACCGCGAAGATAAGCGTTATTCCGGATTGAAAAAGAGGCTGAAGGCAAATGATGTTGAAATACTCTTTTAAATATATTTCAGATTTTATGGCAGATTTGGTTTTCCCCAAGCAATGTGTCCTGTGCCAAAAATCACTTATGAACTATTCGGACACGGCGGTTTGTTTGTCGTGTTTGAAAAGACCCCCGGAGCCCAAGGTGGTTCGTGATGACAGACATGCTTTTGACGAGGCGGTGGGTGCTGCAGAATACGTTGGCTTCGTTAAGGATGCTATGCTGAAGTTTAAGTTCAAATCCGTCAGATACTATGCCAAGGCTTTTGCTTTTCTTATCGACAGAGCTTCGGCAGACAGACCATATCTCAAAGATGCTCTCATGTGCTCTGTGCCACTGTCTAAGTCCAGAGACAGAGAGTACAATCAGACTGCTCTTATAGCACGTGAACTTGCGGCTATGTGGGGCAGTGATTTTAAGGAGGACCTTCTGCGCAAGTGTCATGAGGTCAGTCCTTTAAGCAAAATGAAACTCCCGGAGAGAAAACTCCACATTAAAAATGCTATAGATGTAAACCCTGTATATGATATTTACGGTAAGGATATATTGGTGATAGATGATATCTATACAAGCGGCTCCACTGCAGATGAATGTGCCAAAACACTTAAAATGCATGGTGCATCAAGGGTGTATATCCTATGTGCATGCTATGGATTATAAATTAAAGGAATTAAAAATATGGCTTTACAAGTAGAAAATATTACAAAAACATACGGAACGGATGTTATATTAAAAAATGTATCTCTCACTGCTTCAGATAATGAAAAGATAGGTCTTATAGGTCCCAATGGTGCAGGTAAGTCCACACTTTTGCGCATAATAGCAGGAGAGTTGACTTATGATGAGGGCAGGATACTTACACCCAAGGACTGTAAAGTAGGCTTCTTGCATCAGGACAGCACTCCTGAAGAAAGCTGTACTATCAGGGAGTATATGATGGCAGCTTTTGACGAAGTAAACGCCCTGGGTGAAGAACTCAGACAGCTTGAGGAGAGGATGGCTTTGGGTGAAGATGACCCTGACCATGACAGAATACTCAAATCTTACGGAGCTAAGAGCGAGCTCTTTGAAAAGCGCGGAGGATTTGAGATTAATACGCGTATCAACACCATACTTACAGGTATGGGCTTTGATTCTTTTGATAAAAATATGAAGATTCAAAACCTGTCCGGTGGTGAAAAAACTAAACTCTCTATGGCAAGGCTATTGCTGGAGAGTCCGGAGGTGCTTTTGCTTGATGAACCTACCAATCACCTGGATTTTCGTACCATGCAGTGGCTTGAAGGTTATCTCAAAAGCTACAAAGGGATTGTGATTACCGTGTCCCATGACAGATATTTTTTGGATTCGTTGGTACAGACCATATATGAAATTGACAGAAATGTTATAACACGTTATACAGGCAATTACTCAAAGTACCTTGTATTAAAAGAACAAAATGAGGAAATCGCTTTAAAACACTATAATGCCCGCATGGAGGAAGTGAAGCGTCTGGAGGATTATGTGGCACGTAATTCTGTCCGTGCCTCTACAGCCAAAATGGCGAAAAGTAAGCAAAAGGCAATAGAGCGAATTGAAATCGGTGAGAAGCCTGTAAGTAATTCTGAAACATGCCGTTTTAAATTTGAGGGGGTTTTCCGCTCATACAATGATGTACTCACGGTGGATAATGTAACGCTTAAGATACCCAAGTCGGGCATATTGGAGACTCTCTCACGTCATATAACTCTTGACGTAAAACGTGGTGAAAAGGCTGCCGTAATAGGTGCCAACGGAGCAGGAAAGTCTACACTAATTAAATCCATATTGGGTAAGCACGAGTTTTTTGATGGTGATATAGAAATCGGCAGAAATACCAGGATAAGCTATTACGACCAGGAACAAAAGCAGCTCTCCGACAGTAAGACCGTATTTGCAGAAATCAGCGACAGATTCCCCCTTATGGATGAGGTGGATATACGCACCAAGCTGAGTCTGGTGCTGTTTAAGGATGAGGATGTATTTAAGCTTGTAGGTGACCTGAGCGGTGGAGAGCGAGCAAGACTTATGTTCCTTATAATCATGTTGGAGCAGCCTAATTTCCTAATACTAGATGAGCCCACAAACCATCTTGATTTACCTGCCAAGGAGGCTCTGGATACTGCTATCTCTGAGTACGAGGGTACGGTTTTGTTTGTATCCCATGACAGATATTTTCTTAATAAAACAGCAGATAAGGTGTTTGAGCTTGATGCCAAAGGGGTGACATTATATAAGGGTAATTATGATGATTATATAGCCGCACTTGGCAGTGAGACAGCTAAGGAGCCCATGAATACTAAGGAAAATAACGGTGCTGCGGATTACGAAACAGCCAAACGTATGCAGGCAAATATACGTAGCCTTGAAAAGAAGATAGCTGCAGCGGAAGAAAAGATATCTCTGCTTGAGCAATCCATACAGGAATCAGATTTAAGATTAGAAAACTGCGGTGCGGATTTCGAAAAAGCCAAAAAGATTTACGAGGAACGCAGTGGCTTTGAAACCGAACTTAATACTGCTTATGAACAGTGGAATGAGTATACTGAAAAGCTTGAAGAACTAAAAAATTGAAAAAACTGAAAAAATTTCAAAATTTTTTCAAAAAAGTGTTGACAAGTCGCCTCTGTTGTGGTATATTATTAAAGCACCGCAAATGAAGGGTGTCACACAGAAATAAAAAATTTGAAAAAATTTTAAAAAAGTGTTGACAAACGATAAAGTTTGTGGTATTATAATCAAGTCGCTTGCGAAAAGCAAGTCAAGATGCATAGCGACAACTTGGTCTTTGAAAAATGAACAGCATATAAAAAGTAATGAGGTTCTCGTTAATTT
>JAGATB010000007.1 GCA_017621495.1 Clostridia bacterium | reverse complement strand
TTGCTATCTGTAATTTTCGTCTAAGCGATTTTCGGGGTCGAGCTGAATCGTTCGCAATTGCTCACTGGTGCAGCTCTAAACGGGCAGGACAATAAGGGAACTGAATTAATGTCCTGCCCATTTCCCCTCGAAAATCGCTTATACTCAAAAACAGCCCTCTATGTCGGCTACGGGTATGCTCCTTTACTCCGGGCGGGGTGGTGGTTCTGTAAATATGTGCACCAACCTTACCCTAAGCCCGGACTTTTGAAGTAAAAGGTAATAGTTAAGAGGTAATAGGTTATGAACAAAATCGCCAACAGCGATTTTGAACCATACTTATTCACTATTACATATTCCCTATTACTTTAAGCATCAGTCCATGTTATTGCGGCAGCCTGCTACGCACTTTACCAGGCACGCAGCGGATGTGATTACCAGTGAAAAGAAGAATATCAAAGCACCGGTAATAATTGCGCCGATTATACTGGTAGCGACGAATGTCACTGCCAAAAGTATTACCGCGGTAAGAACAGACCCGAGGATACCTGTGAGCAATACGGGCAGGACAGAGCATACACAGCTGTATGCTCCTGCGGAACGGACGATAGCAGAGGTTACGAGAGTTACCGCCAGATACACCACCGCTATGCCAAATACCACCCACAAAAATGCAGGTGTTACTGTTATGACTGCTGTTATTCTGAGAAAAGCTGCAACTATACCGAGAATCAGGCTTGCTACTATAGCGAGACCGGCACAGTCACTTCTGCAGCTGCAACTGAGATTTGCCATTTGTTATCACCTCCGTTTACAATATATGCCGCTTAAATTCAATTGGTGAACATGATTAAATTATGAAATAAATTTTATAAAAAATATCTGTAATCACAGTATTTGGTTTACTTTTGTCGTAATTTGTGATATTATAATACCATGTTGATAAAAAAAGGGGATAAATCTTATGAATAGAAAAAGCGGTGTGCTGATGCACATATCATCACTCTATGGTGATTACTCCATAGGCAGCTTCGGCAGCGAAGCCAAGGATTTCGTGGATTTTTTGTGTGATTGTGGTTTTGGTTATTGGCAGGTTCTGCCATTTTGCATGGTGGATGAATGTAACTCGCCATATAAGTCCTATTCCACCTTTGGCGGTAATCCATACTTTGTTGACCTCAATGTGTTGAATAAAAAGGGTCTCATCACAGATGATGAGCTGGAAGTATATCGCCAGCAAAATCCTTATGTGTGTGAATTCGTGAGACTGTATCATACACGTATAGAGCTTTTGAAAAAGGCGGCCTCCCGTGTGGCTGACCGCAAGATTGCAGAGAGCTTTGCCGATGCAGACCCGTATATTTCAAAATTCTGTGAATTTATGGCTCTCAAGGCTGCCAATGAAGAAAAACCCTGGATTGAATGGACTGTGGATAAATGTGACCCGGATGTACTCTTCATGTGGAAGTTTATACAGTATGAATTTTTCACTCAGTGGGCTGAGATTAAAAGCTATGCCAATTCCAAGGGAATACGGATTATAGGTGATATACCTATATATGTATCTTTTGACAGCTGTGATGTGTGGAGTAACAAGGAGCAGTATTACCTGGATACCGATGGCAGACCCACTCTGGTAGCAGGTGTGCCACCGGATTATTTTTGTGAGGACGGTCAGCTCTGGGGCAATCCCTTGTATAACTGGGACGTAATGAAAAAAGATGGATACGAGTGGTGGTGTGACCGTATTAAACACATGTCAAAGATGTTTGATGCCGTACGCATAGACCATTTCAGAGGTATAGAATCCTTCTGGGCGGTACCCGCTGATGCCGAAACCGCCAGAGAAGGCGAATGGGTCAAGGGGCCCGGTATGGAGCTTATAGACGCTATTAAAGAGGCAGCAGGGGATACCGAGATTATAGCAGAGGACCTGGGAGACATTACTCCCGAGGTATATGAGCTTGTGGATAAAAGCGGATTTCCGGGTATGAGGGTGTTCCAGTTCGGATTTCTCTCCGAGGGCGACAGCTCTCACAGACCCCACAATTATCCTTCAAACTGCGTGGCATATACGGGTACGCATGATAATAATACTCTGCTCGGATACCTGTGGGAGCTTGATGATGCCGCCAGGGAACGTATGCTCAAATACTGCGGACACAGCGGTCACTGGGAAAGCGGATGTGACAGTATCATCCGCACTATGTATGCAAGCCATGCCTCTCTGGTAATCATGCCTATACAGGATTTGCTGGGGTATGGATCCGACACCAGACTCAATATCCCCGGAAAGGCAGACGGCAACTGGGCATACAGAGTTACCAAGCAGCAGCTTGACAGTATAGATAAAAATAGGTTCAGAGAGCTTAACCGTATGTATTCAAGATAAATAATAAAAAGTATTGACAACACCTTTTTGTTGTGTTATACTCAATTGTGATTTATAAAAAATGAGTTTTACACAATAAAGAGGTGTTTTTATGTCCGGATTTCTAAATAGAATTAATACGGAATTGAATTATCTAAGTAACGTAGAGAGTAAAATAGCAGCCTTTATATTAAAGGACCCAAGGGAGTTTATTGGACTCTCCATGGCAGAGGTATCCGAAAAGGCAGGAGTATCCCAGGGAAGTATAAACAACTTTGCTAAGAAATATGCCGACTGCGGTTTCGCCGAATTAAAGCTGTTGGTGGCAGGAGAGCTTGGCAAAAATCAATCTAACCAATATACGATTGTGGATGCCGCAGACGGAGTGAAGGATGTTTTCAAGAAATCTATGGATAGGGCTAATGTAGCATTTGAAAGCACTTTGAAGTTAAACGGTGAGTATACCCTGAAATCAGTGGCAGATAAGATAATGCAGGCTAAGCGCATAGAGATATATGGTATATTTCACTCGGGTATAGTTGCCAGGGATTTGCACTTCCAGATGCTTAGGCTGGGTTTGCCTGCTATGCATACGGATGATGTGCTTATGTTTCCGGTTTCTGCCGCAATGCTGGACCCTGAATGCCTTGTAATTGCAATATCCTCCTCCGGCAGAACCAAGGATATATTGGATGCGGTGGAGATTGCAAAATCCAATGGAGTTTCGGTCATATGCATTACCTCCAATTCTCATTCGCCTTTGGCAAAGATATCGGATGATGTGCTTGTAAGCTCTGCCGGTACAGCTGCTTTGAGCAACTCCGTGGAGCAGACCAGACTTTCACAGTTGCTTTTGGTGGATAGTCTGTGTTCTTATATAAGGTATCAGACAGATGCCAACGGCAATAAGCGATATTTCAGATTGACGGGAATTTTGAATTCCCATAGTGTGGAGGATTAGACAATGAATTTCATGAAGAATAAAGAAGTACGCAATGCGATAATGATAGGCGGATTGTGCTCGGTATCTTATCTGGCAGTGTACTTTGCCAGGAATATCCTGGGTGCAGTGACACCCAGGATGATAGAGGGCGGATTTACCACAGAGTATATAGGCTCGGTTTCTTCTTTGTATTTTATATTTTATGCTATTGGCCAGCTTATAAACGGTGCTGTGGGAGATAAGATCAAGGCACGGTACATGATAAGTCTGGGACTTATCTTTGCCGGAGCGAGCACGGTTGTGTTCAGGAGCTTCTCGCATTTGCCGCAGATATCACGTATTGCGTATGCTATGACCGGGTTCTTTTTATCCATGATTTACGGACCTATGACCAAGGTCGTAGCTGAAAATACCGCTCCCATATATGCCACCAGGTGCAGTTTGGGATATGAATTTGCATCACTGATTGGTTCACCTGTTGCGGGACTTGCAGCTTCATTTATGGCATGGCAGAGTGTATTTACGCTGAGCAGCGGAGTGCTCTTTGTGATGGGTGGTCTGTGCTTTGTGGTATTTATGACTTTAGAAAAAAAAGGCATAGTACAGTACAACCGTTACGACAGACCCAAATCAGGACAAACCGGAGGTATATCTGTGCTTATAAAGCACAGAATAGTGAAGTTTACCTTGATATCTGTTATTACCGGTATCATACGTACTACAGTTGTGTTCTGGCTTCCTACATACATATCGGATTATCTGGGCTTTAGTTCCGAAAAATCGGCACTTATATTCACGGTATCCACCCTGGTTATATCACTTACCACTTTCATAGCTATTTTCATATACGAAAGGCTTGGATACAACATGGACAAGACAATTCTACTTATGTTTTCGGTGAGTGCGCTGTGCTTTATGGGTGTGTACACTGCCAAGCATCCATGGGTAAATATAGTATTTATGGTGATGGCAATTATGGCATCCGGCGGAGCTGCCACTATGCTGTGGAGCAGATACTGCCCAAGCTTGCGTGATACAGGTATGGTATCCGGTGCTACGGGATTTTTGGATTTTGTAAGCTATATGGCGGCAGCTGCATCAAGTACGATTTTTGCCAATGCGGTATCGGTTATAGGCTGGGGCAGACTGATACTGGTTTGGTTTACAATTATGGTGACAGGTGTGATTGTGGCATTGCCCTGGAAAATTCACAAGCCAAAAACAGCACAATAACAGATTATCGACTTACGGCTTCTCCTGAAATACATTTTACAAACTTTGTGAGATTATGACAGTTTAATGACAAAGTTTTCAAAAAATATACGGCAATATTACAAGTAATGGTAAAATGTTGACCGGTTTATAAATGATATATTACAATAAACACACAATAATAAATGTATTGAAGGAGGAGTTAATATGAAAAAGTACAGTAGAGTATTATCATTGCTTCTTGCATTTGTCATGCTGATTTCTCTGACGACCTTTGCCGACGATATCGGTTATGAAGATGCTCTCAAAAACACCGCCAAATCCTATGAAGAATACATAGACAAGGCTATTGAAGCTATTGAAGCCGACGGCGGAGCACCGCTTAAGGAGCCTGCAAGCATTCTGCTTTGGATAGACCCCACATTTTTCAAGGACGGCAAACTGAGCCTGAGCTATGTGTTTGTTACCCTGCAGGATTCCGATACGGAAGATACATATTGTTATTCCTTCAGCTCGGACGGCAAGCCTGCCGGCGGTACCGGAAACTTTGACTTTGGGGGCAAATTAGCGGATTTGTATTCCGATAAAACAAGCCAAGCTATTGCAGAGGCGGGCACTCACTCACCTGATGAAATAACCAATATGATTCTCGGTGGCAGAGTTCAGATGCTGGCATACTACGTTGAAGCTGACGATGAAAGGTATGTGATACTTTACCACAGGTTCGATGAATCCCTCTACAATGAAATGAATGCAGAGGAATATGAGCTTGAATTCGGCAAGGCATATACCGAGGAAGAATTTGTTAAAATCCTTGAAGCAGAAGCTGAAGCATACAGCCAATACCTCAAGGAAAAGCGTGACCGGGATAAGGCGTCAAAGGATTATTCTGCGGTAGATGATGACGGCAATGTGGTTGAGCACAAAGCCGAAAAAGATAATGACCGCCTCAAGGATGATAAGGATGACGACCGGTACGATAAAGATGATGACAAAGATGATAAAGACGATATGGGCGACATCTGCAGCTGCCCGGATTGCCCCGATGCAGAATGTAAATTTGATGACGATGACTGCGATTGCGACCTGGCAGAGTGTTCAAGTGATGACTGCAGAGAGGACGCTGCAAAACGTGAACGCAAAAAGAAAAAAGCCGACAAGATAAAGGAATACGGCGTATTCAAAGGCGACCCGGACGGCAGCCTCCGTGAAGCGGACAGCATCACCAGAGCCGAATTTGCGGCGGTTATATGCAGAATACTCGGTATAGATGCAGATGATATTGATGATGTTGACGAATTTGATGATGTTGGTGATTGGCACTGGGCAAAGGGCTATATAAATGCCGCACGAAAGGCAGGCATCATAGAAGGCAAGGGCAGCAACCGCTTTGACCCCGAGGGCAAAATCTCCAACGAAGAAGCCATTAAGATGATAGTTGCCGCAATGGGCTACGCTCCCAAAGCAGAGCAGCTGGGCGGCTATCCTCACGGATATGTGAGCACTGCAAATCAGCTTGGCGTAACCACGGATTTAACTGTTGAAAATGCCGCTGAAGCCGTAAGAGGCGATATCATAGAAATGATATACAATTCTCTTGATATTCCCATGATGCTCCAAAGTGCATTCGGCGAGAATGCAGAGTACGTGATTGCCGACGGTACAAACGGCGATGAAAAGACAATAAGAATTATACTTGAAATTAAAGTTACACAATAAAGAAATTTATTGTTCAATTCTCCCTAAGTAAACAAAGATTGCAGGGTACGGCATACGGCTGTACCCTGCAATTACTTCACAGGTATTTATCTGTTATGCTTTTACGGTATTCCGATGGTGAGCATCCTACTGAATTTTTAAAGATTTTATTAAAATACGGCTGTGAGCAAAAGCCGCACCTGTCGGATATTTCTCCTATGGTCATTGTAGTAAAGCCCAGGAGCTTTTTTGCCTCGTTAATGCGACATTCGTTGAGATAATCGTTGGGGGTTATCATACACTCAGCAGTGAAAACTTTGTGAAAGTATGTTTGGCTCAGGTGTGTTACGGACGCAATGTCTTTAAGCCGAATGGGTTTATCAAAATTTTTCTTTATATATTTTTTCGCCTTTTTTATTATTTCATCATGTGGGTCTGTATGTATGTAATTCATCTGAGAGTCCTTGATTATCCTGTCAATTACCGTAAGGAGCTTGCCGTAAAACAAAATCTCATTTTGCAAGCTCTGCTTAATCAGAATAATATCCTTGATTTTTGATTCTATATCCTCCGCATGTGCCGGGAAAAAGTAATCCGGCGTACTCATAAGCTTTTGAGCTAAAATATCCGTTGCTTTAACCTTTAGAAATATTGTCGAAAAAGGCAGGTAATTTATCCTTTTCTGACCCGGCTTTGCAATGAGGATATGTCCTTTGCGAGTCCTGTACATTTTATCATCAAGATAGAATTCAGCACCGTTCGAGGTGAAATACTCTATTTCAAAGCTTTCTACCATGCGGATTTCCGGATTATCTGCAGATATTCCGCTGAAATATGTGCCGCATGATATTACTGTGGGCAGAGGAAAAGCTTTCATAGCGAGGCCTCCTTTCTATATGTCAAGAAAACATAAAATTATATTAAGAAAATATGAAGAAACAAGGGGTTATATATTGTATAATATAATAAAAAAGTATAAATGTCAATAGGAAATAATTCATTGTAAACATATTAATTATTTGTGGAGGGAATCGTTATGAGAATTTATGAAAGTTTTGAAAAGTTTTCCGAAAACCGTGAGTCTCAGAGAGCATATTACATACCCTATGACTCTCTTGAAAAAGCCTTAAAAGGCGACAGGAGTGAGTCAAAGTATTACAAGCTTTTAAACGGTACATGGAAATTTGCCTTTTTTGGCAGAGATATAGACGTACCGGAAAAAATAACTTCATGGGACACCACCCCCGTGCCTTCCTGCTGGCAGGCACAAGGGTATGAAAGACCCGGCTATACCAATGTTAACTATCCTCACCCCATAGATGCACCCTACGTACCTGACGACAACCCCTGCGGTGTGTATGAAAGATACTTCACACTGGACTCGCAGTGGACAGACAGGGAGACCTATATAGTCTTTGAGGGTGTGTCATCATGCATGTTTCTGTATGTAAACGGTGAATACGTAGGATTTACTCAGGGCTCACACCTGCAGGCGGAGTTTGATATATCCGGATTTGTGAAGGAGGGTACCAACACCATCACTGCCAAGGTGCTCAAGTGGTGTGTAGGCAGCTATCTGGAGGATCAGGATTTCTTCCGTTTCTCGGGCATATTCCGTGATGTGTATCTGCTTTCACGTGAACAAGGTCACATAAAGGATGTATACATAAAGGCAGACACCAAGACCATCCAAGTTGATGTTGATAATTACGAAATATATGATGGCACAAAAAAGATAGAAAATCTTGATAATCCTATATTATGGAATGCGGAGAATCCACACCTCTATACCGTGGTAGTAAAGGGCAAGAGTGAGTACATACCATTTAAGGTGGGTATGAGAGATATCAAAGTCTCTGATAAATACGAGCTTCTCATAAACGGAGTGTCAGTACTTTTAAAGGGTGTAAACCACCACGACACTCACCCCACCAACGGCTACTGCATGACTGATGAAGAAATAAGAAAAGACCTCATGCTTATGAAGTCACTGAATATAAACACAATCCGTACCTCCCATTATCCGCCTACACCGGAATTTCTGAACATGTGCGATGAGCTGGGCTTTTATGTGGTAGATGAAACGGATATAGAAAATCACGGCTATTGCAGAAGGTCTACTCTGCATAACTCATACGATGTGGATGACCCCATATGGCCATGCCAAAATCCTGATTTTAAAGCTATGTATATGGAACGTATGATGCGTATGGTGGAGAGAGACAAGAACCACGCATGCGTAATAATCTGGTCAACAGGCAATGAAAGCGGCTACGGTGTTAATCAGGAGGAAATGATTAAATGGGGCAAGCAAAGAGATGACTCAAGATTGTATCACTGTGAGGATGCCTCCCGTAAGAGCGAAGGCGAACTCGGCAGTGAGAAGGACTATGAGCTTGTAGATATTAAGTCGCATATGTACTGGAGCGTTGAAGATATAGCCAAATACGGCAAAAATCCTGCACACAAGATTCCTTTATTCCTTTGCGAATACGCTCATGCCATGGGTAACGGCCCCGGAGATACTGCGGATTATGTAAAGACATTTAAGAAGTACCCTGCGTTAATAGGCGGATGTATATGGGAGTGGACAGACCACGTGTTCATAGAGGACGGCATTCAAAAATACGGCGGCGATTTCGGCGAGCTTACCCACGACGGCAACTTCTGTTCCGACGGACTTGTATTCTCTGACAGAAGCTTCAAGGCAGGTACTCTCAATGCCAAGTATGCATATCAGCCAATGAGCTGTGAATTAAACGGAAATAAAATTACGGTAAAAAATGAATTTGACTTTACTAATCTGGAGGAGTATACTCTGGTGATTTCGCTCAATGTTGACGGCGAAACCAAGGATGTAAAGGCTATGAATTTAAACATAGAGCCACATTGTACCGATGAAATCGAGCTTGGATTTGAAGTGCCCAAGTATTGCCGATTTGGTGTATATGCTGATATATCACTTCTGTCCAAGGATGGCAATGAAGTGGCAATGTGCCAATTTGAGCTTGAATCCAAGAGAACCGAGACTATCATAAGTGAGCCTGCTTCTCATATAACCGAAGATGATGAGAGAATATATATATCCGGAAACGAATTTGAATATGTATTCAACAAGCACTACGGTGCTATAGAAAGTATGGTGCGTGACGGCAGAGAGATTTTGGCAGACAGAACCAAGCTTACAGTGTTCAGAGCACCCACCGATAATGACCGCAGGATAAAACACAAGTGGGCATTTATAGAAGGTGCTGCAGACCAGGCTTGGGCAAGCGAAAATATGGACAGAATGTTTAGCAAGGTATATTCCTGTACTTTAAATGGCAATAAGATTACAGTGGAAGGAGCCCTCGGTGGCGTGGCAAGACTGCAGCTTATTAAATATACCGCAGAGTATGAATTCTATGCAGATGGTGAGATTAGGGTGAGCCTTGACAGCTCCGCAAGAGCCTTTGACGCATATCTGCCCAGAATTGGCTTTGAGTTTACACTTCGTCAGCCCAACGACAGCTTTACCTACTACGGCATGGGCCCGGAGGAGTCTTACTGCGATATGAACTTCCACAGCAGAATGGGTCTCTACACCTCCGATGCCAAATCCGAGTATGTGAATTATGTAATGCCCCAGGAGCACGGTAACCACTACAATACACGTTACCTGGGACTTGACAGCGGTATAAGCTTCGTAACCGATACGGCATTTGAGATAAATGTTTCCCGGTACACTACTCATGAGCTCTTCAAGGCAAAGCACCCCCATGAGCTTAAACCAAACGGATACACCAATGTACGAATCGACTCGGCGGTGTCCGGCATAGGCTCAAACAGCTGCGGACCTGTTTTAATGGATAAATACAAGGTTAGTGAAGATGATATGAAGTACAGCTTCTATATACTGTAAAAAAGGAATTTCCAAAATTTGATACTTGAAATTTTCCGCATTATGTAGTATCATTAGTTTCGTTGGTTGACATAATGTTGCGAAAGTAAACCAAAAACTTTGACATGGGTAGCACTTAACAAAGGGATTGGTTTGCGGCAGAGGATTATGTCGACAAAACATAAATACTAAAGGAGGATTTTCAGTGTCAAAATTCAAAAGATTCGTTTCATCCGTGGCGACAACAGCGATACTCGTTTCCGGAATTTCCACAGCTTCATTTGCAGCACTCCCGGGTGATGTGCTCGGCACCGATTTTGAAGAAGCAGCAAAGGTTCTCGGTGCATTTGACATAATGGTAGGTGACGCAGGTACAGGACTTTTCAGACCCGAAGACCCGATTAAGCGTTCAGAGGTTACCAAGGTAGCTGTAGCGCTCAAAGGCCTTACCAACGCCGCAAATTCCTCAACCGCAACTAAGTTCCCCGATGTGGCGCAGGGTCACTGGGCAACAGGTTATATAAATGTAGGTACTTCCGAGGGTCTCATAATCGGTGATGACCTGGGTAACTTCCGTCCCGATGACAACATCACTTATGCAGAGGCAGTTACAATCCTGGTAAGAGCACTGGGATATGAGCCCCAGGCACAGTCAAAGGGTGGCTTCCCCACAGGATATCTGGTAACAGGTAACTCCACCGGTCTTACCAATGGTGTAGCGGTAGCAGCTATGGCAAGAAACTCAAAGCCCGTAACCAGAGGTGATATAGCTCAGCTGGCATACAACTCAATCAACATCAACCTTATGGAGCAGACCGGATTTGGTGAGAATGCTAAGTATGAAATAACAGACGAAACTCTGCTTACCTCCAAGCTCAATGCAAAGCTCGTACAGGGCAGAGTAACAGCAGTAGGCAGTGCAGCACTGGAAGGTGCAGGCCTTGAAAAGGGTAAAATCCAGATAGATGATAAGGTTTACAATGTAGGCAATGCGGACGTAAGAAATGTACTCGGCCTTCAGGTGGATGCTTATATCATAGACAAGACCTCATCAAAGGAGCACGATACCGTAAAGGCAATAGTGCCTACAGCAGGTAAGAATTCCATCACTACAATAGCTGCAGACGATATAGAGTCCATTACTTCGGGTTCATCTTCTAAGGTTATCAACTATTTGAAGGGTAACAAAAAATCAAAAATTACCGTTTCTGATGATTCTATAGTTGTATACAACGGTAAATCGGCTTCATTTGATGCTATCAAGGAGATTGAAGCAGGAAGCATCATGGTTCACGACTACAGCAAGAATAAGAAGATAGTGTTTATAAACGAAACCCAGAACTATGTAGTAGATGAGGTAGCCTTAGCTTCCGACAGAGTTATAGATAAGTACGGCAAGGCGCCCCTTACACTTGACCCCGAGGATGAGAGCGTAACCTTCACCATAGACAAGGACAACAAGCAGATAGGTGTGGCAGATCTTAAAGAGTGGGATGTAATAACCCTTACCATGAGTGAGGACAAGAGCCTCATATACGGCAGTGTAATTCAGAATGCTGTAGAGGGTAAGATAACCGAAAAAGACGACAAGGGTGTTTATATAGACGGTGAAAAATATGAAGTAGCCGCTAACTACCCGAATGAGTTTGCTCTTTCTGATGAGGGTGTGTTCTACCTCGACCAGGAGGGCAAGATAGCCGCATTTGATGAGCAGGGTAAAATAGAGAGAAACTATGCATACCTCTCCAACATCGGTGTTAAGTCAGGTCTTAACCAGAGTCTTGAAATCGAGCTCTTTACTTTTGAGGGCAAGGTAGAGACACTTAAGGCTGCAAGCAAGATAAAGGTAGACGGCAAGACCTACTCCACAGCTTCTGCAGCACTTGATGCTATAGGCGGCAAGGGTCAGCTTATCACATTTGAATTAAATGCAAACGGAGAAATCTCCGAGATAGATAAGAGCTTCTCCTCCGAGGAAATAGACGAGGATGAGTTTGTGCTCAACTTCTCAGAGGAGGATGTAGAGTACAGTGCCAAGACTTCAAAGCTCCTGGCAGATACCATGAATATAAGAGTAGGTGCAGACACATTGGTATTTGATATACCGGTAGATGCCAAGGATGCAGAGGATTACTCTATAGCAGATAAATCCTTCTTCTCCGACGGTGGTAAATACGATATAACCGTATACGATGTGTCCGAGGACCTCACTGCAGGAGTTATAGTAGTAACAAGCTCTGAGAATAAAGCAAGCGAAGAAAGCAGTGCGGTAGTAGTAGAAAAGATTACAAAGTCCAAGAACGAGGACGGCGAATCTGTAGAAAAGCTCTACGGCTACCAGAACGGTGAAAGAGTGACCTTCACCTCTGATAATGCAATATTCAGAAAAGGTTCCCTTAACCTTGAAAAGGGCGATATAATTCAGGTAAAAGCAGATGCCAAGGGCAATGCAAAGGCAATCTCCGTACTCTTTGATATTGATAAGGCAGAAAGTGAGTTCTCCAAAGAGATTTCCGAGGACTTAACAGTAGAATACGGTAAGGTATCCAAGAAGTTTACAGATTCCTTTAACCTTCAGGTAAATGACTCTGCGGCTAAGAACTACTCTGTAGGCGATGCCAAGGTGTACACCATTGATACCGAAAAAACTTCAAATGCAATATCCGTAGGCGATGCTTCCGATATACAGAAGTACGACTCCGCAAGCCCCGAAAGAGTATTCGTAAGAATATACAAGGGCGAGGTTATGGATATAGTGATTATAAAATAAGACAAAGCGACGGCATGACCGTCGCTTTACATATTTTACTGCGTATTTTGCTTATGTTTTTGAAAAAGTTATTTTTGCTATTTCGCTTTTGGTTTAGAGAATACCGCACACAGAAATCCAAATACTACCGCAGCTGCTATACCTGTACCGGCTCCGCTTACTCCTCCGCCAAGTACCCCCAGCCAGCCTTTTTCACCTACAGCCTTTGCGGCACCTTTGGCGAGGGTGTATCCAAAGCCCATAATGGGCACGGTAGCTCCTGCGTGTGCAAATTTAACCAAAGGTTCATACAGACCCACAGCAGTCAGCAGCACTCCCACTACTACATAGCCAACCATAATCCTCGCAGGACTGAGCTTGGTTTTGTCTATGAGGATTTGTGCTATGGCACACAGGAGTCCTCCTACTAAAAATACATATACAAATTTCATGTCAATCACTCCCTGTAACTTAACCCTACTGCGTGTGCTATGCCAACTACCGTTTCTCCCAGCTGATACGTTGTAGGGCTCATAAGTGCGCCTGTACATACCAGGAGCATCTTTTTTATATTGCCCTGTATAAGCTCACGGCAGAAGTGTCCGCAAAAAACACTTGCCGAGCATCCGCATCCGCTGCCGCCGGAGGCAGTGTCCTGCGTATTGGGGTCAAATATCATGGAGCCGCAGTCCATGTGTACATCGGATATATCACTGCCTTGTTTTTGGATTATTTCGTTTACCAGAGTGCTGCCTACTATACCCAGGTCACCTGTAACTATGCAGTCATAGTCGGCAGGCTTGAGCTCCAGGTCTCTCAAATGAGCAAGTATGCAGTCTGCTGCGGCGGGAGCCATGGCGGCACCCATGTTGGCATTGTCTGTAACTCCCAGATCTACCATCTTGCCTGTGGTTATGGAGTCAAGGCATATGTGGGATTTATCGGGAGAGAGTATCACTGCACCGCTACCCGTAACCGTCCATTGTGCAGATGGTGTGCGTATACCGCCGTATTCAAGAGGAAATCTGTACTGCTTTTCGCTGGAACAAAAGTGACTGGAGGTAACTGCAAGTACATTTTGACCATAGCCTGCATCAACCATAATTGACCCAAGACTCATGGATTCGGCCATGGTAGAGCAGGCACCGTACAGCCCGTAGTAGGGTATGCACATATCTTTTAGTGCAAATGAGCTTCCAGTGCACTGATTGAGCAAATCGCCCGAGAACACATAATCCATGTCGTCACAAGACAGCTCAGCCTTGGCGAATGCACCGGTTACGGTATTTTTGAGCAGGTTGTTTTCTGCTTGTTCCCAGTTCTTTGCCTCTATATATTCATCCTTATACACTACGTCAAAGCACTTACCCAGAGGACCTTCACCCTCCAGCTTGCCTACAGATGAATAAAAGCTCTTTATATATACGCTGTCATCGTAGACTATTGTCTGTTTGCCCATTTTTGTGCCCAAATTCAAACCATTCCTTTCTTTAATTTTTACATCCCGGTCAGCAGCTTGTATATTACTGCATAAATTACAGATGCCGTGATTCCATATACCAGCACGGGACCTGCTATTATAAACATTTTGGAGCCTACACCCGGTACCAGACCTTCTGTTTTGTACTCCATAGCCGGAGATACTATACTGTTGGCAAATCCTGTAATCGGTACCAGTGTACCGGCTTTACCCAGATTGGCAATCTTGTCATATACTCCGAATGCCGTAAGGAGTGCTCCCACCAGCACCAAAGTGGCACTGGTCAGAGCCGATGCATCATCTTTTTTGATATCAAGTGCCAGGTATCCCTCCATTATAATCTGACCTATGACGCAGATAATACCGCCTACTATAAATGCCTTTACGCAGTCAGTGAAAAGCTTTGAGTTAGGTGTGGCTTTTTTTACCATGACATCGTATTCTTTATTTGAAATATTCATATTTTTGCTCCCTTCATAGTATCTGAGGATTTCACGAATGTGCCCCCTGATTGTTTTTGTACACGTGCCGGATTGCTTTTTATATACAGCAGCATTGCCCCTACAATGACAAGTGCGGCAAATATGATTAATATTTTTTTCAATTTCTTTGCCCCCTTTTCAATATATTGTTTTCAAAAATCGGAATTTTATTAAAATATAACATAAGTTATGGATAAAATTTTTATACGTACATGCACAAAAAACAAGCACCTTCTCATATATTGATATTGTGTCAATATTCGGAGGTGCTTATTGTGTTTTCATTTTTTGCGGAGCTTATGCCAAAGATGATATTTATGCTGTCCTATGTGACCAATGTCAGCTCTTTTGCAAAGCCCCTTACCCCCGATGAAGAGAAAATGTATCTCGAAAGATATAAAAACGGAGATAAAGAAGCCAAAAATATCCTCATAGAGCGAAATCTGCGCCTTGTGGCTCATGTGGTGAAGAAGTACCCTGCCGCCGGCGATAATGATGACCTGATAAGTATCGGAACTATAGGCCTCATCAAGGCGATTACTTCATACAATGTGGATAAGGGTACCCGACTTGCTACATATGCTGCACGTTGTATAGAAAATGAAATCCTCATGAGTATGCGCTCAAATAAAAAACGTCAGGCTGAGGTCCTGCTTCAGGATCCGGTGGGTACGGATGCTGAGGGCAAGGAGATATCACTTATGGATAAGATAGGCTCAGACGGAGAGGATGTATTTGAGGAAGTGGAGACCAAACTGCAGATAAAAGAGCTCTACGAAAAGCTTGCCACAGCTCTGGGCAAGAGAGAGAAGAAGATTATAGAGCTCCGCTATGGTCTGTGCGGCGGCAATTCCTTCACTCAAAAGGAGATAGCTAAGCTTTTGGGTATATCCAGGTCATATGTCTCCCGTATAGAGAAAAAGGCATTAAAGAAGCTTTCCGACAAGCTCAGAATTGATTAACTTGAGTAATCTTCTATCAGTATAAACATATCTTCTCTGGAGGTAAGCTCTATTCCTTTGGTCAGGGCTTCGATATCGCTTGGTGTGAGGTAGGTTGTGTTTATGGACTCCACGGGCGATATAAGCTCTGTACCGTCCTCCTTTTTGGTTATCATAAATACGGTATCGGTTTCGGCGTTGTATTTAAGGATGTACATTGTTGTCGCCCGGTTGGGGGTAGAGACTTCCGCGGTCTCGATTTCCGTGGTGGTGTCGGGATTGGCAGTAATCGATGCCCCGGAGGTGTTTGTTTTGCCTTCGGATGTATCCCGGCTTGGCGATACAGATACATCATATGAAATTATCATAAGTGTGCAGCATACAGCCGTGCATATTCCCAAGGGTAAAAAAAGCTTTAAATATTGCTTCATGTCTATCAAATTCCTTATTTTTGTGTTTTTTTTATAATTTCCCATAAATTTTAAAATATTCGTAAATGATTTGTAACATGAATTTATTATTTATGTGTTATAATTAATAATGTATAAGTAGGATTTTATATTTGTATCACATAAATGTACAGAAATGAGGAATTGACTATGGATAGTCTGGACAAAGTACGAGCTCGTCAAAAGGCTCAGTCTGAAAAAAAGAATTCAACTCATACAAAAAAGTCAGATTCTGCGGAAAGGAAGCCTTCCGGTACTAAGTCCGGCGGAAACAGTGCTTCTCGCACACGACGTTCGCCCGGGCAGAGTACAGGAGCAGTGTCGCCGAGACGTACAGCACCCACCGGCGAAAGACCCGTAAGCTCATCTGCACCATCACAGAGCAAACCACGCTCAGCCCATCAGAGTGCAGCCACCGGTAAAGCACGCAAACGCCGCAGAAGGAGAAGTCACAAGCACCCTGCATTAAGATGGGTATCTTTGGCACTGAAGATTTTACTGCTGCTCTTGATTGCCGGTGTGATAGGGTTTGCTGTCTGGGTTGCTTCGATTATGGATTTTTCATTTGGAGATGACCTTAGCTCTATGAACCTTAATATCTCGTCTACGGTGTACTACACCGATGAGAGTGGCAAGGCAGTGGAGTATGCTCAGTTTGATGCTTCTGAAAATCGAGTATGGGTGTCCATTGATACTATGCCAAATAACCTGGTTAATGCCTTCGTGGCAATAGAAGACCAGCGATTCTTTAAGCATATGGGTGTGGACATCAAGCGTACCGGCGGTGCCGTGCTCAACTACGTGATGAAGGGCGATTCTTCATACGGAGGCAGTACTATAACTCAGCAGCTTGTCAAAAACATAACCAATGACAAAGAGCATGCGGCTTCCAGAAAGGTAAGAGAAATGCTCAGAGCCATAGTCCTGGAGACCAAGCTCAGCAAAGAGCAGATTTTGGAAATGTATATGAATACCATATACCTGAGTCAGGGGGCAAATGGTGTAGAAGCAGCTTCTAATATTTATTTCTCCAAAGAAGTCTCCGAGCTTACATTGGCAGAGTGTGCATGTATAGCAGGCATTACGCAGTATCCTGCAAGGTATGACCCCATAACTCAGCCGGAAGCTAATGAAAAGAAGAGAATCCTGGTGCTGGACAAGATGCTGGAGCTGGGATATATAAATAAGCAGGAGTATAAAGAAGCCAAGGATACTAAGATAGAAATTCATGAGGGCAAGGTAAAGAACACCAAAATTCAATCCTATTTCCTGGATAATCTTTTTGAAGAAATTCAGGATGACCTTGTGGATAAGGGCTATACAGAGACCTTCGCTGCCAATATGATATACAACGGCGGTCTTAAGATATATGCTACCGTGGACCCTGCCGTCCAGGAGACCATGGAGGAGTACTTTGAGGATTCGTCCAACTTCCCCAAATTCTCCGGGGAGACTCAGCCCCAGGCAGCTATGATTGTAAGTGACCCCCACACCGGAGAGATTAAGGGTGTAGTAGGCGGCAGAGGTACCAAAGACAGAGCGCGCGGCTTAAACAGAGCCAGCCAGTCCAAACGTCAGCCCGGTTCCTCCATCAAGCCTATAGCGGTATATGCTCCGGCACTGGATTTGGGATTGATAACAGCCTCCACTCGTGTGGATGACTCTCCGCTGGATATAGACGGTTGGAGACCAAAGAACTCCGGAGGCAAATTCAGAGGATATGTCAGTGTGAGCACAGCAGTCCACTGGTCGTATAACATACCTGCCATAAGAGTACTTGAGGAAGTAACCGTAGACAAATCTTTTGATTATCTTAAGAATAAGCTGCATATGGATTCTCTGGTAACATCAAAGACAGCCAACGGTAAAACATTCTCTGATAAAAACCTCTCTGCACTGGCATTGGGCGGTCTTACAGACGGCGTCACCGTTATGGAAATGAACGGTGCATACAGTGCACTGGCAAACGGCGGTAAGTATATAGAGCCCCACTCCTACAACAAAGTCTATGACGTAGAGGGAAAAATCCTATTGAAGAAAGAACCCGTGAAAAATCAGGCATTTGCCAAGGAAACAGCCTACCTTATGAGCGATTTGCTCAAAGGTGTAGTTAAGTCCGGTACCGGTACGGGAGCACAGATATCCGGCATGGATACCTGCGGTAAGACGGGAACCACCGATGATAACAAGGACCGTTGGTTTATAGGATACACTCCGTATTATGTGGCTTCGGTGTGGTTTGGCTATGACATACCCAAGGTAATCTCTGCAAGCGGTAATCCTGCCATGAATATATGGGAGGATATAATGAGTGACATACATGAGGAGCTACCCGAAAAACACTTTGATTGCCCCAAGACAATCGAGGAACGTACCGTGTGCTCCAGGACAGGTCATTCACCCACAAGTGAGTGCACACGTGTGACACAGTATGCCAATGTGAATTTTGCAGATATAAAATGCACCAGCGATCACAGCTATATAGGCACCAAACCTTATAAGTCAATATCAGCCGAAACACCGGACAAAAAGGATGATACATCATCAGACAACGACGGAGACGAACCTGCCTCATCCGGAGACAGCGGTACAGATACAGGCTCCGCACCTGCAACCCATACACCCCCGCCAACTGCAAGCGGCAGTGACTCCGGCAGTTCAAATCAATAATATGGAGTAAAATTTTAAATTAAAGAGGGTTGGCATGATTTGCCAACCCTTTAAAAATTTAATGTTTTCTTACTTTGCGTATACCTTCCAATATATGTCCCTTAGCTTTTACGGCGTCACGAGCCGGAAGTGCCTTTACGCCTTCCAGTGGATACCTGATGCCGAGCTCTTTATATTTGGGTACTCCCATTGTATGATATGGCAGTACATCAAGTGCTCTTAAATGCCTGAGTGTGCCTATAAACTCTCCGAGCTTTATAAGGTCATGGGGGTCATCTGTGATGCCCTCTACTATGATATGTCTTATCCATATTTCTATGCCCTTATCATCCAGATGCCGGGCGAAGCTTAATATATTTGCATTATCTTTACCCGTAAGAGCCTTGTGCTTTTGAGAATCTATGTGCTTAATATCAAGCATCACAAGGTCTGTATAGCTCAAAAGCTCATCAAGCTTCCCTGCATAGGCAGTATTGGTCGGGTTGTAAGTGACACCCGATGTGTCTATACATGTGTGTATGCCATGTTGCTTTGCCTTCTTAAAAAGCTCCGTTACAAACTCGGTCTGCATAAGCGGTTCGCCGCCTGTTACCGTAATACCGCCGCTGCGGTAGAAGGGGAGATTCTTAAGATATTCGTCTATTATCTCATCTGCGGTGACCTGCCTGCCTGCGTTAATCTCCCAGGTATCCGGGTTATGACAGTACAAACAGCGCATGGGGCATCCCTGAAGGAATACTACATAACGTATTCCCGGTCCGTCAACGGTACCGAAGCTTTCGGTGGAGTGTATACGTCCGTAAATCATATCTTATCGTGGAAGGTTCTGGAGATTACCTCGTCCTGCTGCTCCTTTGTAAGCTTTACGAAGTTTACAGCATATCCGCTGACTCTTACCGTTAATTGAGGATATCTTTCCGGGTGAGCCTGAGCGTCGAGAAGTGTTTCTCTTGAAAACACATTAACGTTGAGGTGATGTCCGCCTTTTTGTACATAGCCGTCGAGTAATGATACAAGGTTGTCTACTTGGTTTTTGGTTGCTGCCATTGTGATTTCCTCCTTTAATAATTATTCTTCATCATTGTCCAGACCTTCAAAGAGTGTGGGTGTGGAGCAAGCTCCGTTACTGCAGTCAAGGTCTATTTCTATATCTCCTGCAAAGATTTGGTCATCCTTGCCCAGAGCACCGGGGATAATTGAGAAGGTATTTGAAATACCGTCCTGTGCATCCTTAAAGGGAAGCTTGGATACAGTAGAGAGTGATGCAACAGCACCGTGAGTATCTCTTCTGTGCATGGGGTTAGCTCCGGGTGCAAAGGGTTCGCCCTTCTTACGTCCGTCCGGTGTGGAGCCTGTGTTTTTGCCGTATACCACGTTGGATGTGATGGTGAGTATAGATGTGGTGGGTATACTGTTTCTGTATGTGTGGTTCTTTCTTACGTGCTCCATAAATCTGTGAACTATATCATATGCTATATTGTCTACGCGGTCGTCGTCGTTTCCGTATTTGGGGAAGTCGCCTTCTACTTCGTAGTCCACAACTATGCCGGCTTCATTTCTGATGGTCTTAACCTTAGCATACTTGATAGCCGAGAGTGAATCGGCTACAACGGATAAACCTGCTATACCGGTTGCAAACCAGCGTGTTACCTTCTTATCATGAAGAGCCATCTGAATTTTTTCATAGCAGTATTTATCATGCATGTAGTGGATGATGTTGAGAGTGTTTACATATACTCCTGCAAGCCACTTCATCATTTCATCATATTTAGCCATAACTTCGTCGTAGTCAAGATACTCCGATGTGATGGGGCGATATTCGGGGGCAATCTGCTTTCCGCTGATTTCGTCCACACCGCCGTTTATTGCGTAGAGCAAGCATTTTGCCAGGTTTGCTCTCGCTCCGAAGAACTGCATCTCCAGTCCTACTCTCATGGAAGATACACAGCAAGCGATAGCGTAGTCATCTCCGTGAGTAAATCTCATCATATCGTCGTTTTCATACTGGATAGATGATGTCTCTATAGAGAGCTTAGCGCAGAAACGCTTGAAGTTGTCCGGCAGTCTGGTAGACCATAGTACGGTAAGGTTCGGCTCGGGAGCAGGACCTAAGTTTTCCAGAGTGTGCAGATATCTGTAGGACATCTTGGTTACCAGGTGACGTCCGTCTATTGCCACACCGCCTATGGATTCTGTAACCCACTGTGGGTCACCGGAGAAGAGTGCATTGTACTCGGGAGTACGAGCAAACTTTATAAGACGGAGCTTCATTATGAAGTGGTCTACCATTTCTTGTATTTGCTTTTCAGTAAATGTACCGTTTTTGAGGTCTCTCTCTGCGTAAATATCAAGGAAAGTAGAGGTTCTGCCCAGTGACATTGCCGCACCGTTTTGCTCCTTAACTGCTGCCAGATAACCGAAATACAGCCACTGAATAGCTTCTGCAGTGTTTTTGGCAGGGCCGGATATATCGTAGCCGTAGCTCATAGCCATCTTCTTCAAATCTTCCAGTGCACGAATCTGTTCGGAGAGCTCTTCTCTGTCACGGATTACTTCAGAGTACATTGCGGAACGTGTAGTGATTTTCTGAGCAGTCTTGTCTTCTATGAGCATATCAACGCCATAGAGGGCAACCCTTCTGTAGTCACCGATTATTCTGCCTCTGCCGTATGCATCCGGCAGACCGGTAATGATATGACTGGAACGGCACGCTCTCATCTCGGGTGTATAAGCATCAAATACACCTGCGTTGTGAGTCTTTCTGTGTGTAGTGAAAAATTCCTTTACTTCGGGATCCAGTTCGTAGCCGTTATCCTTGCATGCTTTCTCCGCCATGCGTATACCGCCGTAGGGCATAAGTGCACGTTTGAAGGGTTTGTCTGTCTGGAAGCCTACTATCTTTTCTTTATCTTTATCCAGATATCCGGGACCGTGTGAAGTTATAGTGGATATGATTTTGGTATCCATGTCCAGCACACCGCCGGCTTCTCTTTCTTTCTTGGTAAGGTCCATTACCTGTTCCCACAAATCAAGGGTATCCTGTGTGGGGGATTCGAGAAAGCTTGAGTCACCATCATAGGGGGTGTAGTTGTGTTTGATAAAACTTCTTACGTTGATTTCCCTTTTCCAAATGCCGCTTTCAAAGCCTTCCCAGGCTTCAATATTGTTATTCATGTTCTCCATTCCTCCCATAATAACTATTATATTATGCTGTCATTATATAACAAAATTGATATAAGTACAATACCAAATTGTAAAGTTGAGTAAAAATGTCAAGCTTTTTGTAAAAATTGCAAGCTTATTTAATGGTTTTAGACAATGAGCCACAATTCAAGGGCATTTTTTCCTTTTTAAATTATAGGAGGTTGTTTTTTTGACTTATTCAGTTATATCAAAAAGTATATAAGCGACATATCAAGTAACTTGCATATACTACATTGTAATTTATATTATTTAAAAATTTGCTAAAAAGATTGAAATTTAAGAGAAAATGTGGTATACTTCATAGGTTGGATTTTTTCAACATATTTTTTTGAAAGAAGATGAATTAATAATGAACACATTGTTATCGGTATCAATCGCACTGCTTGCAGGATTGCTTATGACCAGGGTATTTAAGCCCCTTAAGCTTCCTTCGGTAACAGCATATCTTATAGCCGGTGTGCTTATAGGACCGTATTGCCTTGGTGCATTGGGCATTGAGGGGCTGGGGTTTGAGAGTATGAATGCGGTAGAGGCTCTGGGTCTCGTATCGGAGGTGGCTCTTGGATTTATAGCATTTTCTATAGGAAGCGAATTCAGACTGGAAGACCTTAAAAAAACCGGTAAACAGGCATTTGTAATCGGTGTATTTCAAGCATTAATCGCCACACTGTTTGTGGATTTGGCGTTGTATGTTGTACATATGATTGCTCCGGATAAGCTTTCGGTCTCGCAGGCTATCACACTCGGTGCCATAGCTACTGCTACTGCTCCTGCGGCAACGCTCATGGTAGTGCGTCAGTACAAGGCAAAAGGCCCCCTTACAAGTCTGCTTCTGCCTATAGTTGCGCTCGATGATGCAGTGGGCCTGGTTGTGTTTGCGGTTTCATTCGGTATTGCTAAGACAATCATGAGCGGTCAGATGGATGTTGTTTCTATTTTGGTTAATCCTATAGTGGAGATAGTATGCTCGCTTACTCTCGGTGCTGTTATGGGATGGGTGCTTACTCAGCTTGAGAAGCTCTTTAATTCCAATACAAACAGACTTAATCTTACCATAGCGTTTGTATTTCTCACTGCGTCTCTTGCTATGCTTGACTTCCATGTGGGACCTGTGCACATAAGCTTCTCTTCGCTTCTGGTGTGCATGATGCTGGGCACCATATTCTGTAATATATGCCCTCTGTCGCATGACCTTATGGAGCGTTCGGATAAATGGACATCTCCGCTTTATGCGTTGTTTTTTGTAATAAGCGGTGCTGAACTTGAGCTTGGTGTATTTGCAGATTGGGCGATAGTAGGAATTGGTGTTGTTTATATAGTATTCCGCTCCTTGGGTAAATATTTTGGCGCTTGCTGGAGTGCCAAGGCTACCAATTGTTCACCTGAGATTTGTAAATATCTGGGTATTACGCTTCTGCCACAGGCAGGTGTGGCGCTGGGCATGTGCACCATCGCTTCCGCTCAGCTTGGTGAGGCAGGTAACCTGATAAGAAATATCACTCTTTTTGCGGTACTTATCTATGAGCTGTTTGGACCTGTATTTACCAGAATGGCACTTACCGCTGCGGGAGATATCAAACCCATACCCCACGAAGTTAAGAATCGTCGTCAGGTGAAACTGGATGAGGCGAAAAACAGATAATATGAATGAAATCAGACAAAAGATAAATTCAATAGCATTGTATGTGAAGGCTTTGCTCAAATGGACAGTGCTTGCTGCGGTAGTCGGGCTTGCAGGTGGTTTGGTGGGCAGTGTGTTTCATATAAGCATTGACTATGTCACCGAACTGCGTGACCATAATTCGTGGCTCGTGTATTTGCTGCCTTTGGGCGGGATTATCATAGCCGGCATGTATTGCTTGTGCAGAAGGTACGGCAGGCTTGACACCAATCGCATATTGGAAGCTGTACAAACCGAAGAAAAGGTCCCATTTATACTGGCACCGCTTATATTTATAGGTGCGGTTATCACTCATCTTTTGGGAGGCTCGGCAGGTCGCGAAGGTGCGGCACTTCAGCTTGGAGGCAGTATCGGATATCGTATAGGCAAGACAGTCAAACTAAATAAGGAAGATATGCACCTTATAGTGATGTCCGGCATGAGTGCTGTATTTGCGGCACTTTTCGGTACACCTCTCACGGCAGCTGTATTTGCTCTGGAGGTGACATGTGTAGGTATTATGTACTATGCGGCGTTGTTTCCTTGTGTGATATCCTCTCTTACGGCATTTGCTGTAGCCGGGGTGTTTGGCATACCGCCGGTACGGTTTGGTGCAATTGTCATGGGGGATGTATCGTGGCATTTGGCACTAAAACTCATGCTGCTTTCTGTAGCTTGTGCTGTGGTGAGTATAGCATTTTGTGCGTCTGTGAAGTCTTGCGAACGTCTGGGCAAAAGATATATACCAAATGCGTATCTTCGTGCATTTATGGGCGGTATGATAGTGGTTCTGCTTACTGTATTGGTTCAAAACACAGATTACAACGGTGCCGGTATGAGTGTGATTGAGTCGGCGCTTAGCGGCAGTGCTCGTCCCGAAGCTTTCATACTAAAGATGATTTTTACTGCAATTACCATAGCTGCCGGATTTAAGGGTGGTGAGATAGTACCTGCATTTTTTGTGGGCTCTACATTTGGCTGCACTGCAGCTTCCCTTATAGGCATTGAGCCGTCATTTGGCGCTGCGGTGGGATTTACGGCGGTTTTCTGCGGAGTGGTAAACTGCCCCGTTGCTTCAATCATGCTTGCTCTTGAGGTTTTCGGAGCAGATTACATAGCTGTGTTTGCAGCGGTGTGTGCGGTAAGCTATATGATGAGCGGAAATTATGGTCTGTATAAGAGTCAGAAGATTGTTTATTCCAAGCTGGATGCTCATTATATCGATATAAATGCAAAATAAAATTTACAGAATATTTTTTTGAATTTTATATCACAATAATATCGGTGATATGAAATGAATAAAAACCCTAAAAACAAAGATGGCACTGTGAAGTTTCCCGTACCTACTATGGAGACGGGAGATATGAGGCTGTTTCCCGATGATTTGTTTGCCAATGCGGCATCTGCCAATGAGTGCACCGGTCTGGTGCAGACAGCACCTGCGGAGGATGACGTGATGGAGGCATACGAAAATATCTACAGCTATAAGCAGCCCAAGCCTATAAAAAAAGAAGAAGAATGACTTAAGTCTCCCTGCCCGGGGAGGCTTTTGTTTGTTATTTTAACATTATTTAAAATATGTCTTGAAAAAATGGTAAAGTAGATGTATAATGGCATTATTAAAGAAATGTTTTATAATTTATTGGGGTGACATAAGTTGAAAGTGATAATTGTAGGTCTTGGCAAGATTGGACAGAAGCTTGCAGAACTCTTAAGCTCCGAGGAGGGGCATGAGGTTACTGTAGTTGATACCGTTGCCGAGCATTTGAGATATATAGTAAATGAGTACGATATAATGGGTGTAGTCGGCAGTGGCTCTAATATAGATATTCTTGAAGAGGCAGGTATAGAGACCGCAGACCTTTTGATTGCGGTAACCGGCTCCGATGAAGTAAATCTGCTCACATGTCTGCTTGCCAAAAAGGCAGGTAACTGTAAGACTATTGCCAGGGTGCGTAAGCCGGAATACAGCAGAGAGCTGAGACTCTTTAAGGATGACCTGGGTCTTGCTATGGTTATTAATCCCGAGCAGGCTGCAGCTACCGAAGTTGCCAGGGTTTTGAGATTCCCGTCAGCTATACAGATAGATACCTTTGCCAAGGGCAGGGTAGAGATACTCAAATTTCGTATTCAGGAGGGTTCGCCTCTTGATGATATACGGGTAGCGGATATGGCAAAACGCATTAATTGCGATATACTGGTGTGCGGTGTAGAGCGTGGAGACAAGGTGTTTATACCCGGCGGTAACTTTATATTAAAGTCAGGTGACCTGGTAAGCATAGTGGCAACACCTCATAACGCCTCCGACTTTTTCAAAAAAATAGGCATTAAAACCAACCGTGTTAAAGATACACTTATCATAGGCGGCGGAGGCACAGCCTACTACCTGGCAGCCAGATTGATACAGGCGGGTATTAAGGTCAAGATTATAGAGCAGGATATGATGCGCTGCGAGGAGCTCAGCGAGCTCCTGCCCAAGGCTACGATAATCAATGGTGATGGTACAGACACAGACCTTCTGGCTGAGGAGGGGCTGGAGCACTATGAGTCGGTAGTGGCACTCACCGGCATCGATGAAGAGAATATCATGCTCACTCTCTTTGCCAAAACCCAGACAAAGGGCAAGCTGGTAACCAAGATTAACAGGATTTCATATGACAACGTCATAGGCGGTCTGGGGCTTGATACTATCATCAATCCAAACAATATCACTGCCGAGTATATAGCCAGATTTGTCCGCGCAGCAAACAACAGCCTCCATGACGATATAGAAACCATGCATATGATATTAGACGGCAAAGCCGAGGCATTGGAATTCAGGATAAAGAAGGATTCACCCATTACGGATATGACCCTGGAGCAGATTCCCTTGAAGGATAACGTGATTATAGCTTGTATTAACCGCAACGGTAAGATTATCATACCCAGAGGTAAGGATTGCATATTGCCCGGAGATACGATTATAGCTGTAACCACACAGCTTGGCATTAAGGATATAAAGGAATTTTTGAGATAATAGGGGAGCATATGATATGAATTTTAAGATTGTTGCTCATACTCTCGGCTGGGTACTTAGCTTCGAGGCTGTGTGTATGATTTTGCCCCTGGTGTGTGCATTGATATACAGCGAGGCGGCTTTTATGAGCTTTTTGATATGTATAGCGATTTGCCTGGCTGCAGGGGTACCTTTGATATTGATGAACAATAAGGATGCCAAGATGTATTCCAGAGAGGGATTTACCATAGTGGCTCTAAGCTGGATTGTAATGAGTATATTCGGAGCTTTACCATTCGTAATATCGGGCTCTATACCCAATTTCATAAATGCACTGTTTGAAACTGTGTCCGGTTTTACTACTACCGGTGCTTCGGTGGTTGCCGATGTAGAAGCTCTGCCAAAGTCAATCCTTTTCTGGCGCAGCTTCACCCACTGGATAGGCGGTATGGGGGTTATAGTTTTTCTCGTGGCTATACTTCCTCTATCCGGAGGCAGAAATATGCATCTGGTAAAGGCGGAGAGCCCGGGTCCATCGGTCGGTAAGCTGGTTCCCAAGGTCAGGGAGACCGCTAAGCTGCTCTATACCATATATTTTGTGCTTACGGTTATAGAGGTCGCGTTACTTCTGGCAGGGGATATGAGTTTGTTTGAAGCACTTACAATAAGCTTCGGTACCGCAGGTACGGGAGGTTTTGCTGTGCTTAATTCCAGCATGGGTGAATACTCATCATATATTCAAGTAGTGGTTACGATTTTTATGATAGTATTTGGGGTTAATTTTTCCATATATTATCTGATTCTTATAGGTAAAATAAAAACAGCCTTTCGCTCATCAGAGCTATGGGCATATCTGGGTGTAATAGCAGCATCGATATTTATTATATCAATTAATTGTGCTGCACTTTTTGATACTGTGGCAGAGAGTATCAAGCACAGCGCTTTTCAGGTGGGCTCGATTATAACAACCACGGGCTTTGCCACCACGGATTTTGATAAATGGCCTGAGCTATCCAAGACAATTCTGGTGGTTCTGATGTTTATAGGCGCATCGGCAGGAAGTACGGGCGGAGGTATCAAGGTATCCAGAATTATGATACTTCTGAAGAGTATAGTAAAAGAGATTAAAATATCTGCTCATCCCAAGAGTACTCACAAGGTAAAGATGGACGGCAGGACCATAGAGCACGAAACCATACGCGGGGCCAATGTGTTTATGATATCATATCTTTTGATATTTGCATTTTCACTTTTGGCAGTGAGCTTGGACAATATGGACTTTACCACAAACTTTACCGCAGTGGCGGCAACGATAAATAATGTAGGTCCGGGACTTGCCAGGGTAGGTCCTACACAAAATTTCGGTTCCTATTCGGCTTTTGCTAAGCTTGTGTTTATATTTGATATGTTAATCGGCAGACTGGAGATATTCCCGCTTTTGGTGCTATTCTCGCCTTATGCGTGGAAAAAATGATATTGAAACCTGCAAAAAAGGACACTTTTTCAGGCAAAAACAGACCTTTAAGACGGGCTTAATATGTGTTAATATAGAGATGTACACAAGTTTTGCTTTGTGGATAAATTTATTAAAAAGGACTGATTTTTATGTCAAGATATGAAGAAGCAAAAAAAATCTATGCTGCTATGGGCGTAGATACCGACAAGGCTATTGAAGCATTAAAAAATGTTACGGTTTCCGTACATTGCTGGCAGGGTGACGATGTTGTAGGTTTTGATTCCGGCGAGGAGCTCTCCGGCGGTATTCAGACTACCGGTAACTACCCCGGTAAGGCTACAACTCCAGCACAGCTTATGCAGGACATAGACAAGGCATTTTCTCTTATGCCCGGTAAAAAGAAGCTCAATATCCATGCTTGCTATGCAATAGGTGAAAACATTGATCGCTCTGATTTGAAGGTAGAGCACTTCAAGCCCTGGGTGGATTTCGCTAAGGAAAAAGGAGTAGGTATAGACTTTAATCCTACATTCTTCTCACACCCCATGGTTAAGGACGGACTTACACTTTCATCTCCCGATGATGAGGTAAGGAAGTACTGGATAAAACACGGTCAGTGCTGTGTTAAGCTTTCACAGTACTTTGCAGAAGAGACAGGTGTACCCTGTGTTATGAACATCTGGATTCCCGACGGCTTCAAGGATATCCCCGCAGACAGACTGGCACCTCGTGCACGTTTTAAGGATTCTTTGGACGAAATTCTCTCCGTTCCCTACGACAAGAGCAAGGTATATATCACACTTGAGTCCAAGGTATTCGGTATCGGTCTTGAGGCTTACACCGTAGGCTCTGCAGAGTTTGCACTCAGCTATGCAGACTACAAGGGCATCACACCTCTTATGGACAATGGTCACTACCACCCCACAGAGATGGTATCCGACAAGATTTCTTCGCTTCTGCTCTTTAACGAAAAGATTGCACTTCATGTGACAAGACCCATGCGTTGGGATTCTGACCATGTGGTACTCTTTGACGATGAAACCAAGGAAATCGCAAAGGAAATCGTGCGCAACGATGCACTGGACAGAGTGTTCATAGCTACAGACTACTTCGATGCTTCCATTAACCGTATATCCGCTTGGGTTACAGGTATACGTAATGTACATAAGGCACTGCTCTTTGCGCTCCTTCAGCCCAACGACAAGCTCAAAGCACTCCAGGAAGCAAACGATATGACGGCTCTCATGGTACTTCAGGAGGAATTAAAGACTGCACCTCTCGGCGATGTGTGGAATGAATACCTGGCAAGCGAAGGTATGAAGAATGATTATCTTGAAGATATACTCGCTTATGAAAAGGACGTACTTTTGAAGAGATAATATAATTTTTATTTAACAAACCCCACGCAGTATTCTGCGTGGGGTTTCGTATTAAAACATAGTTTATTTATTTTCTCCCTCAAACATGGAAACCTGATTTTTAAGCTCTGCTTTGTGCTTTTCCATGAGAGCTTTGATTCTGGTTACCGGAGCCAGGAGCTGACTTATTGTTTCGTCATGGTTGATTGTGTCTATGAGAATTGAAATGTACTTGGACATATCAACTTCGCAGTACCATTCCTTGGTTTTGAGCTCGGGCATGCGGTATACGAGGTTTGTGGTAAATACCTTGGTGATTTCGCCCTTGGCATATGCCCGGTCGAACGCATCAAGACCGTTGCAGAAAAGACCGAATGCTGTGAATATGAATATTCTTCTTGCACCCTGTGCCTTGAGCTTGGATGCTATATCAAGCACGGATTCACCGGAGGAAATCATATCATCTACTATCATTACGTCCTTGCCCTCTACGCTGTTACCTAAGTATTCGTGAGCTTCGATGGGGTTTTTACCGTTTACTACTACGGAGTAATTTCTTCTCTTGTAGTACATACCCAGGTCCAGTCCAAGCACTGAGGAGTAGTACATACATCTGTGCATACCGCCTTCGTCGGGGGATATTACGATGGTGGAGTCCTTGTCGTAGCTTATATCCGGTACAGCTCTGGTGAGCGCCTTCAACATCTGGTAGGTGGTCTGTACATCGTCAAATCCGGAAATCGGGATAGCATTCTGCACTCTTGCGTCGTGAGCGTCGAATGTGATGATGTTTGTAACACCCATATTCACAAGCTCCTGCAGAGCCAGAGCGCAGTCCAAAGATTCTCTGGCGGTTCTTCTGTGCTGTCTGCCTTCGTAGAGCATGGGCATTACTACGGTAATTCTTCTTGCTTTACCGCTGATTGCGGCTATGATTCTCTTTAAATCCTGATAGTGGTCGTCGGGGCTCATGTGGTTTTCCACACCGTACATTTTGTAGGTTACACCGTGGTTGAATACGTCGCAGATGATGAATACATCATTACCGCGGACGGTTTCGTTGAGCACGCACTTTGCCTCGCCCGAACCGAAACGGGGGCATTTAATCTTAGCGATGTAGGTTTCTTCCTGCTCGAAATCCTGACGGAATTTTTTTAAGTAAAAATCAATCTTGTCCGCGATTTCTTCGCAGCCTTTCATACAGATAACTGTGAGCTTGCCGTAAATAGGCTTTCTTTCGTTTTGTGTTGACACAATCATATCCTCCTATGTACATAGTTATTTCACTGTAACATACTAATATATTAACACATACGACGGAAATTTTCAATATTTTACATTAAATTTAGGTTAAAATATTGTCACAAATTTTTACCTTAAATGCTGTGATTTATTGACATAAAGGAGCATTTGTAGTATAATTTATTCTGTAGTGTTGTATCTTAGCGGCAGCACTGCTAATAATTAAAGAGGAACAAAACATATGAAAAGAATATTAAGCATTATGATTGCATTGTCTGTTTTGTGCCCGGCTTTCTGTGTACATGCTTCAAATACGTTATCTGTCACAGAGGACTTCATGAAGTATACCAATACCTTCTCTGATTTAGAGGGCTATGAATGGGCGAGAGAGCCTATAGAGTATCTTACGTCGGAGGGGATTGTATCGGGTATGGGAGAGGGTGTATTCGCTCCCTACAGGAAGATAACCCGCAGTGAATTTGTAAAGCTGGTGTGTACAGCCTGTGCTCTTAATAACCCCTCTGCCCGGTCGGAGTTTACCGATGTGGGTGAGGATGCGTGGTATTACAGCTATGTATCATCGGCATACGAGGCAGGGTTACTTGAGATATACACCGACGGTGTGTTTGAACCGGATATGCCCATAAGCCGTGAGGATATGTGCTATATAGCGTATGAGGCACTAAAGTTTACCGGGACATTGCCCCAAATCAAGGCGGAGACTGCTTTTGCCGATGACGGTGAGATTGCGTTATATGCCAAAGAGGCTGTGTATGCCCTTAAATCTCTGGGTGTCATATCGGGCAAGGATGAGGGCAGGTTTGACCCCAAGGGAGAGTCGCTCAGAGCCGAGAGTGCAAAGATAATCTACAACTTACTTAAAATTTTCACAGAAAACTACAATAAATAATTTAACTGAAAGGATTTGATTTAAATGGATATTCAATCTTCACTTGCTTCCAGAGTTACAAGTCTCAAAGCTTCTGCTATAAGAGAGATTTTTAAAATGCTCGGTAAGGCAGATGTTATAAGCTTTGCAGGAGGTATCCCCTCGCCGGAGCTTTTCCCCACACAGGAGTGGGAGGGACTTTTAAGCGACATCATGGCAAACAAGGGCAAAAGTGCATTGGTGTACGGAGTTACCGAGGGTTATGCTCCACTTATAGAGCTGGTGACCGAGAGGTTAAAAAGAGACAGCATACCCCATGATTTTGATCAGGTTGTTATAACCACGGGTGCTCAGCAGGCAATAGACCTGGCATGTAAGTCTCTGGTAAATGACGGAGAGGGTATAATAGTAGAGGAACCCAGCTTCATAGGCTCTCTTAATTCCTTCCGTTCATACAATGCCAAGCTTTTCGGAGTGGAAATGGCAGATGACGGTATAGATACTGATAAGGTAGAGGAAATCTTAAAGAAAGAAAATATCAAGATTATATACACTATCCCCACATTCCAGAACCCCACAGGCGTTACTCAGTCTCTTGAAAAGAGAAAGAAGCTCCTGGAGCTTGCAGAGAAGTACGATTGCTATATCATAGAGGATAACCCCTACGGAGAGCTTCGCTTCAGAGGAGAGAATGTACCTGCTATCAAGACCATGGATGACAACGGCAGAGTAATATATGTGGGCTCCTTCTCCAAGACACTGGCTCCCGGTATCAGAGTGGGCTTCGTGTGCTGCCATAAGGATATCATGGACAGAATTGTAGTAGTTAAGCAGGTAAATGACGTGCACACTACTCTTATGATGCAGATGCTCGTAACAGACTATATCACAAAGTATGACTTCGATGCTCATATTAAAAAGGGCTGTGAGCTCTACGGAGAGAAATGCTCTGTAATGCTCTCTGCCATAGAGAAATACTTCCCGGATTGCGTCAAGTACACCAAGCCCGAGGGCGGTATATTCCTGTGGTGCACACTCCCCGAGGGTGTGGATGCCAAGCCTATATTTGAAAAAGCTGTAGAACGTAAGGTGGCATTCGTACCGGGAAGTACCTGTATGGTAGACCTGGAGGCACCCTGCAACTGCTTCAGACTCAACTTCTCCACTGCCTCCAACGAGGATATAGAGAAGGGTATCAAAATCCTCGGTGACCTCCTTAAGGAAGAACTGGCATAATTTAAACAATAAAAAGACAGAATAAGGAATGATAATAAAATGGAAGAAAAGAAAACCATATTCAGCGGAATTCAGCCCACTGGCTGTATCACGCTCGGAAACTATCTGGGTGCACTCAAAAACTGGGTTGACTTGCAAAACGACTACAACTGCATATTCTCGGTAGTGGATTTGCACTCTATAACAGTAAGGCAAAACCCCGCAGAGCTAAGGAAGCGCTGCATGGATTTCCTGTGTCAGTATTTGGCGGCGGGAATTAACGGTGAGGATAATATAGTATTTTTTCAGTCACACGCGTCTACTCACGCAGAGCTGTCCTGGATACTCAACTGCTTCACATACATGGGTGAGCTGTCCAGAATGACTCAGTTCAAGGACAAGAGCGCCAAGCATGAGGACAATATCAACGCAGGTCTCTTTACATATCCGGTGCTTATGGCGGCGGATATCCTCCTGTACCAAACCGACCTGGTACCCGTAGGTGTAGACCAGAAGCAGCATCTGGAGCTTTGCAGAGATATAGCAAACCGCTTCAACAATATCTACGGAGATGTGTTCACGATTCCCGAGGGCTTCATACCCAAGGAGGGCGCAAGGATTATGAGCCTGCAGGACCCCACCTCCAAGATGAGTAAATCAGACCCCAATGTAAACGGCTTCATCTCCATATTGGACGATACCGACACCATAATGCGTAAATTCAAGAAGGCTGTTACGGATTCCGAGGGAGAGATTGCTTACCGCGAGGGTAAGTCAGGTATAAATAACCTCATAAATATATACTCCGGTATCACCGGCAAGACTCCCGATGAAGTAGTAGCGGAGTTTGCAGGCAAAGGATACGGAGATTTCAAGATGGCTGTGGGCGAGGTGGTTGCCGATGAGCTTAAGCCTATCCGTGAGAAATATGACGATTTGAGAAAGAACAAGGATTACCTTGAGACTATATACAAGACAGGAGCTGAGAGGGCGTACAGGATTTCCAACAAGACCCTCAGCAAGGTAAAAAGAAAGGTTGGCTTCGTAGACAGACCGTTCTAAGGAGCGTATGGTGTTTAAATGGATATAGTAAAACTCATACTGTGTTTTAGTGTGGCGTTCGGAGTGTCGCTGGCGTCTACACCCTTTGTCAAGGTACTGGCACAAAAGATAGGTGCAATAGACGTGCCCGATGCAAGGCGTGTTCACGACCACCCCATACCCAGAATGGGAGGGCTTGCCATATTTTACGGCTTCCTTATAAGTATAGTGTGCTTTGCAAGGATTGATCAAGGCCTTAGGGGCATCATCATAGGTTCGCTTATCATAGTGGCACTGGGTATAGTGGATGATGTAAAGCAGCTTGGCGCCAAGATTAAATTCATCACTCAGATAGTGGTGGCATGTATAGTGGTAGGTCACGGTGTAGTAATTAATTATATAAGTATGCCGGAGTTTTTGGTAGAGGGCGGTATATTGAATCTGGGATACCTCAGCATACCTATCACCATACTCTGGATAGTGGGCGTTACCAATGCAGTTAACCTCATAGACGGCTTGGACGGCTTGGCGGTGGGGGTATCTTCAATCGCTACTTTTTCGCTGTTTTTTATAGCCATACTTGCAGGTGAGATGCAGGTGGCTTTGCTTACTGCAGCGTTGGCGGGCGGTTGCTTGGGATTTCTGCCATATAACTTTAACCCGGCTAAAATCTTCATGGGAGATACAGGCTCTACATTTCTGGGATTTATGTTGTCTGTCATATGCATACAGGGACTTTTCAAGGGGTATGTAATCATATCCTTTATCATACCGTTCCTCATACTGGGACTGCCTATATTTGATACCGGATTTGCCATAGTACGCCGTATCTGGAACAAAAAGCCCATCATGGCTCCGGACAGGGGGCATCTGCATCACAAGCTTATGGATATGGGCTTCTCTCAGAAACAGACGGTGGCAATACTGTATATCATCACCTCCATACTGGCACTCAGTGCCGTAGTAGTGCTGGAGGTAGGTGCGTATACTGCTGCAGTGCTCATCATAACTACGCTGCTTTTCAGTGCGTTTGCATATAAGGTGTACAGCGTTAACCGCAAGGCTCGCCTTAGAGCGGAGAGAGTTGCCGCTGCCAAGGCTAAGATGGAGGCAGCCAAAGAAAAAATATTGAATGGAGAAGATGAAGAATGAAAAGACTACTCTCATTGATTATGATTGTGATGATGTTGCTTATGGCAGGCTGTGCCGGTGATGAAACGGATACCGCAGACGGCAGGGATGAAGTGTCGGATACTGCTTCGGATGATGAATCTACAGAGAATGATGATGAAAAATCCGAGGACAAAAAAACCGATACTAAGAAAACAAAAAGAGTTAAGAAATATACCAAATCCGGCAAAAGTAAAAAGCAGCAAAAGTCCGATGCGGATATAGACGAGACATACTTTAAGGAGATTGGTCTTGCCGTAAGCGAGCTTGAGACCATATACGGAGAAATGTCCGAGTCATATTGGGATAACGGCCCCATTTACAGATTTGGTGAAAATGAAAACTGGTATGCCTTTGAGCAGTATGATTTTGCAGAAGATAATTCATATATACCGCTGGGTAAGTGTAATTGTGTGTTTGTGCCTTTAAGTAAACTCATAACCACAGGTGAGTGCAGTGCAGATACACTGGAGCAGATATTAAATACCGAGCTTACCGAGGAGTATGATGAAATGGACGGCGGATATGTGTATTCGTGCAAATATGACGGTATGAATATATCAATCTATGCACAGTCCAGAGCAGACATAGATGCTCAGAGTATGGTAAATATCAAAAATAAGGAGTAAGATTATGCATTATAAATTTAATCCCGCGGGAGTGTGCTCCATGCAGATAAGCTTTGATTTGGAAAATGACGTGGTGAGAAATGTGAGGTTTTTGGGAGGCTGTGCAGGCAATACCCAAGGTGTTGCCGGACTGTGCGAAGGCAGAGATGCCGAGGAGCTCATAGAAATACTGGAGGGTATACAGTGCGGCAATAAGGGCACCTCTTGCCCCGATCAGCTTGCCAAGGCTATACGCTCTGCTTTGGAAGAGTAATTGTTTTACCAAGATATCAATTAAGTTTTTTGCTGTAATAAAGGTCATGACACCGAAATAGTGGTCATGACCTTTTATTACAGCTTATTTAATTTTATTACAGCTTATTTAATTTTATTACAGCTTATTTAATTTTATTACCGCATTCTTTACAGAAGTTCAGCTTGGGGTCGAGCTTTGCTCCGCACTTGGTACAGTGCAGGGGAGCCGAAGCGGTTTTGGGTGTGCCGGGCACTCTTGCCGGGTGGGGATTGCGCTTGCGTTTCTTTATTTTAGAAACCACTATCAGGAAGACTATGAGGAATATAAGTGCACCTGCGCCGCCGCAGATAAGCTTGATTATAAATGTATAATCCACTTCTTCGCCTCTTTCATTTGGGCCGGCTTTGTAAGTGATATCGTACCTGCCGTCGCCGTCCTCGTCCACCTTCAGCACTGTGTCGCCCTTGGTTTTGGCAACTGTGGCAATCTCTGTGCGTTTGGTTATGTCTATATTGTTGAATTCTCTCTTATCTGCGTATTCGCCCTCGGAGTCCATAAACTGTATGGTGTAGTCCATCTTTCCTTTGCCGGTGCCCTCTATCTCTATGTCGTAGTCCGGACCCTCTTTGAGCCTTAATATCTTTACCCTGTCCTCGGAGTCCTCTATATCCTCAAAGGTGAGTGTACCGAAGTCAGTTCGGGTTTTGGGGCTGTTTCCGGCGGAACTGAGTGTCTTGCCGTCATGCTTAACTTTAACATCTACCGGGCAGGCGATTCGTATATATATGTATCGCTGACCGGTGATTACATCGGCTATATCTCCGAAGAAGAATTCCAAATCCTCGGCATCCTCAACCTCGTAGTGACATCCTTCGGAAGCCATCTTTTCCATGGTTTGCTGTATACTTGCTTTATTGGACACCTGGTGGAAGAAGCCCAGGGTGTATATCAATATGCCATCGTCCTTGAGCTCGTCTGCATATGCTATGAGCTCGTCGCCAACCTTGCCTTCGTTGGCTTCGCCGTCTGTCATGAGCACTATGATGCGTTTCTCTGCCTGACCTGCCTTCAGCATATTGGATGCCGCCATAAGTCCGCTCTCTGTATTGGTTCCTCCCCAGAGACCGGCGGTATCTATGCTGTCTTTGAGCTTATCTTCATTTTGAGAGAAGTTACTCAGCACCTTGGCAGATGAACCAAATTGTACCACTCCTATTGCCACATCCTCCTCCAGAGCAGTCTCCACGAACTTTTTGGAGGCATTTTTGGTCTGTTCAAAAGGCTCTCCACTCATACTTCCCGATACATCCAGCACCAGCACTACCTCACGGCTTGCGTCTATTACCTCTGTTTTAGCTATTCTAAATGCTCCGCTTCCTGCGCTTGTAAGCTTGCAGGAGGAGTTATCCGGGTCTGATTTGCCGTATGCCTTGGTTGCACTGTCAAATCCGCCCTCCATGGTGTCTGCACTAAGGAGCATACTGTTTACCACTGCTTCAAAGAGCACCTTGTTGCAGTATTGTACATATACACTGTCTGTGAAGCCCATAACTGCATATGCACCTCTGTCCAGGAGAGCTCCGCTGAGAGATTTGTTTGCCATACCGCTGCATATACCCAGATACCAGAAGGAACCTTCAAATTCATCCGGGTCGGTGTGCCTTAATATAAAGTCACCGTTGACTGCGAGGTTAAATCCGTTGGTAAAGACTATGTTACCGCATACAAGGTCGGGTATGTAGTCGTTGTATGCACCTCTTAAGAAGCTGTATGCGTTGAATTTCTCGCCCAGAACTATGTATGAGTCACTGCCCGATGTGAGACCGTGGCTGTCAACGAGAACTACGTCGTAATCCCCCAAATCCTCAAACATATCCAGGTTTGCACTGCCGTTGTCTATAATCTCGGCTTCACCGCCTATACCCTTTGCAATGAGATTTCCTGCATCTCGGAAGTCATCATAGTAGAAGCCGTCGTTTCTGAATGGTCTTACCACTGCAACGTCCTTGTCCTTTACTACGGGTATGAGCTCAATCTGCTCTAAGTTTGTCATAGCTGTATTGTAGTCAATGCCGTTTGAAACGGGCACTGCTGCAGCACCGCTGCCTTTGATATCATCATCGAAATCCTCATGCCACAGACCTGTGATGTCATATACGGTGGTGTAGAGTATGGTTTTGGAGTCCTCGTCTATGGTGAATTCCTTTATAAATTCGCTGTCTTCTACGAAGTCCTTGGCTCTGCGGAAGCTTAAATCGGAGATTTCGTCCATAACTTCCGAAAATCCGTCAAAGTCATCCTCCGTGAGCTCTCTGTAGAAGGCAACCGTCATACCGGCACTCTCTTCATCGTCATAGCTTACATGGTATCTCATACCGCCGGCTTCGTCGGCTGATATGGTCTCTCTGCCGGAGTAAACACCGTCATCAGCTTCTTCGTCCCCATTCTTGCCGTTATCCTCCAGGTATACTATGAAGTTGTCGTTTTCGTCGTATACGGCAAGCTCCTCACTGCCGATGTCGTCTTTGCCATCGTATTCCACAGAGAAGGTTACTACCTCTTCTTCGCCTTCAAGGATATCGATTGTGTCTGCAGTGAAATTGTGGAAGCCTTCGCTTCTGCCGACTACTTTTTCTTTCTCGGTTTCGGAGGAGCCGCTTTTTTGCTTTTCACTTTTCGATGAACCGCCTTTGCCCGGCTTTTTATCGGGTTCGCTGTCCGAAGAACCGCTGTCAACCACTTGGCTGATTACAGGTACTTCCAGAATATCAAGCTTTGCCAGTACGGTAAGCGTGGCTATGCTCAGCACCAATACCGATAATATACATATGGTGATGATAAGCCCGATGTTGGAATTTTTCTTTGAATTATTCATATACTTTTCCCTTCCCTTTATGTAGTGGCAGAGTTACTGCCTGATTTAATATTACTATTTAATACGGATTTTGTCAATATTTGTAACGCAAATTTTACAGAGAGTTGTCATTACAAGTGTGTATGCCCCGGACGAAGCTTATAGTTTTATGGTAGACGAAAGCAACAGACACACAGACAGCTTTAAACAGTTAATCCGCAGAATTACAAAAGTTGTTTATCACTATAAAGATGGTGACGAATATAAAACTGTTTCTGTATCTGGTGCAGAGTACAAAAACAAACTACAACTTTTGGAATTGGCTTCAATCGACTTGTTAAGTAAGAAAGAGACCTCAGCCGGTGCAACCGGCTGAGGTCTCTTGTATGTATCACCATATTATGTCCTAAATTACAAGGCATTCTCCTGAAAATGTTCGCTCTTGGAAGAATGCCTTTTAATCTTTTTATAAACTTCTATCATTTGGAGCATGAGTAGGAGATACCCTTATTGCTAAATCTGATAACTTCTGAGGATTACTACTTGCAGTTGCTACTATCTTATCACAGTTAGCCCATTCATCTTCATAAGCATCATTCTTAATACCAGACATTAATTCTTTTATTTGAGAATGAGTTACATCATCAAGTTTACCAGAATTCTGGTCTACTAATACCCATTCACCATTGACATATACTTGAGCAGCTGCGTGAGTTATATTATATGAGCCTATCATTCTCGTAGAGAAGCCCAAGTAGTCGTAGCAGAGCATGTGTAAATGACCTTTACCATCACAGTCTAAATAGCCACCACCAAAAAGATACTTATATACATTATTGTTATCCGCATCAGTATTTGTACCAGCACCATTTGGATGGGCGTAAGTGTCACGCAAGTAGTCAGCCATTGCTTCTACAAAAGCTTCTGTTACACCTATACTCATGATATCATTATCATTAGTCATACCTACCTCATCACGATAGAATTTTAAATGACTGCCCTGAACATAAGTTTTATAGGCAGAACCCTTACGATAAGTTTTATTGGCTTCTTTTTGAGATGCATAGTTATATGCTTCATCCATTACTGACATTACCTTGTCATACTCTTCTTGAGATTTACAACCATAAGTATGATTACCATACTTGGTATTGATATACCCAGAATGAGATTGGATAGTTACACCACCTGTAGGGTCTGATTGCCAGTTAGTATTTGGAATGTTCTTGTAAGGCTTTGCAGTCTGAACTTGACCTGGTTGGACAGGAGTAGTGGGCTGTTGGGGAGTTACTGGTTGCTGAGGCTGAACAGGTGTGGTTTGTTCGGGAGTATAAACAGGGGGAGTTTCTTCTGCCCCAAAGACAAGTCTTCTCTTTGAATGTGCTGTCATTCTTAAAACTATTTCTGCGGTTTCTGCTCTGGTTATGTTTTTATCTTCTTCAAAGCCTTTTTCATTTCCTATTACGATACCTGCACAAAAGAGTTTTCTTGTATATTCATTTGATGGTTGTTCTGGTGCATTTTGTACTTCGTTGATTTCTGGGTATTCTTTGTCTGGTAAAGTGTTAGCGAATATATAAAACATTCTGTTTCTTGTTATAGCATTATCAAAATCTGCCTTTGAAAAGTCAGTTTCCTTTATAATACCATTTGTAACAGCATAATCATAGTAAGGCTCTGCCCAATGCGTGGAAGCTGTAGAGGGTTTTAAGTCTTCATAATTATTATAATTTGCGTGTATGCTTGCAGATAATTTGATAGCCTCTGCAACAGTCAAAATTCCTTGTGGGTTAAATTGGTTGTTTCCTATACCATTGATAATTCCTTTTTCAGAAGCGTACATAACGCTGTCATAATACCAATCGTTTTTATTTACATCAGTAAAAGACATTTCAGCATATACAGTTATGTTTGCTAATAAAGTCAGTACTACAATAAAATTAATTACTTTCTTTTTCATAAAAAACCTTCCTTTGCTAAATATATGCATAAAAATTATATCATAATGCGATAAATCTTTCAATACTTTTTAGAAAATAGAAAAAAGTTCAAGTAATATTATATTTGTTCCTTAAACTCACCACAGGTGAATACCACTGCCCGAAGGGCAATATAACTTGCGAAGTAAATATCACTTGTTCCGAAAGGAACAAATATAACTGAAAAAAGACATCCGAAGGATGTCTCTTTTGGTGAGCCATCGGAGATTCGAACTCCGGACACCTTGATTAAAAGTCAAGTGCTCTGCCGACTGAGCTAATGGCCCTTATATAATTGTATGTCCTGTGTCATTACCCCGAAGGGTGGCTGGGCTGACTGGACTCGAACCAGCGAAAATGCCAGAATCAAAATCTGGTGCCTTACCGACTTGGCTACAGCCCAGTATATATTGTGGGGTGGGTAGTCGGATTCGAACCGACGACCTCCAGAATCACAATCTGGCGCTCTAACCAACTGAACTATACCCACCAGACAAAAATGGCGCGCCAGGAGAGACTCGAACTCCCGACCCTCTGCTTAGAAGGCAGATGCTCTATCCAGCTGAGCTACTGGCGCAAATAAATAAAATATGGAGCGGGTGATGGGAATCGAACCCACACGGCCAGCTTGGAAGGCTGGAATTCTAGCCATTGAACTACACCCGCATATAAAAGTCGATTTACTAAGCAACCGACTTTTAAGATTATACCAGTTTTGTATGCATTTGTCAAGGTTTTTTTTCAAAAAATTTCATATTATTCTTCTGTTTGTGGTTTTGTTATGGTTTGGGGGTCATTTTCCCTCTCTTTTTTGGAGGAAAGATAGTAATCATAACAATCCTCAAATATAGTTTTGATAAGAGCCATCACCGGCACAGCCAACAGTATTCCTATCATGCCGAAGAGTCCGCTGCCCACAGATACACCGCAGAGCACCCAGAATGGTTTCACTTTGAGTGTATCACGTACGAGCTTGGGCTGTATGATGTTGGCGTCAATCTGCTGAAGCACTATCAGCACTATAGCTACCACTATACCCTTTGACAGAGATGAAGTAAATACCGTGAGCAATGCCGTAAATGCACAGGCTATCACCGCACCGAAATACGGTATCAGATTTGCCACGCCTATAAGCAGTGCCAGTATGGGGGCGTAGTTTACTCTAAGTATAATCAGTGCCAAAAAAGCCATGGCAGATACTATGCATACCTCCAGAAGCTGACAGTACACATACTTGTACATGATGTTGAAGGTCCTCTGCACATACTTTATAAATATAGCTTTGCCTTTTTCCGGTATGATGAGGTCAGTAAGCTTCCGTGCAGTAATTAAAAATCCGCCTCTGTCCAGCAAAATATATACTGATATTATTATTGCCAGAAATATATTTACTATTCCCTTGGAGAAGCCTGCCAGGCTGTCCATATACATCTGGATGTCTGTGAGGTTGAATTTATTCATTACTTCCTGTATGGTGATTTTATCAAGCACAGGTCTCACACTATATCCGCCAAATTCCAAGGAATACAGAAATTTGCCTGCATTTTCTATAATTGATGGCAGCTGCTGTACGAAGTCCGTTATACTCTTAAAGAGCATAGGCAGCAGTATGGAGAACACTCCGGACACTGCCAGCAGGGCAATCAGGTAAACTGCAGCTACTGCAAATCCTCTGCAGTGTTTGGCAAGGAATTTTATTTTGAGCTTTCTCAGCAGGGATTCTATCTTCTTGCACACGGGGTGCAGCAGGAAGGCTATGGCAAAAGCAATAAATACAGGTATCAGCAGTCTGAAGAACCGCCCTATATAGCCAAATACTATTCCTATGCTGTCAAAGGTCTTGTATACTGCTATGATAAGCACCGCCAGGATAAATATGCTTATGTTTTTGGTTAGGTCTTTAAATTTCATTTAATCACCGCTTTATGTCTGAATTTTGTATTAATTTCAAAAGGTGCTCTCTGTTATTTGAGACACGGTTCTCTATAATTTCATTTAAAATGAAATTGAGAATTTTACCTATGAGCTTGCCGTCGGTAATGCCGGCATTTATAAGGTCCGAGCCGTTTACAGCCAGCTGAGATATTTTGTAACATTCATTGTGTGATACTATATCCGTGATGACTTGTCTTAGGTTAGTAAGCATCCTGCAATCCGATTGATTTGTATCGCACAGCATTAAGTCAATCGCATAGAGCATGGGTGCACTGTCATATTTATTCAGCAGTTTAAGTGCATCAACACGGCAATCAGACAATTTTTCGCTGCATGCTTCAATTATGGTGCACACCTCGTGTGTGGTCTTGTTGTCTGATTTAAGACGCTTCAGTGCAGAGTGTGCACCTTGAGCTCCGCAGTGATAAAACAGACCGCTGATTTTAAGCACTGCGGGCACTTTGCTTACCATAAATGCCGTATGCCTGTAGTCTTCATCGCTTAAGCGCCCAAGCTCCGGAATCAAAAAGCAGAATACGTCTTTGAATCTCGTAAGAACTGTGTATGCCTCTTTACCGCACAGGAGCTTTTTTAGCTCTGTGAAAATCCTCTCTGCAGATATATTTGCCAGTAGGGGATACCCGGTATATATGGCATTGGCAGTACTGTCTGCAATATCAAATCCCAGCACGGAAGCAAATCTCAGAGCACGGAGTATACGCAGGGCGTCCTCGGAGAAGCGAATCTCGGCTTCGCCCACACAGCGTATGGTGCCACTGTTTATGTCATCTATACCTCCGAAGAAGTCCATAAATCCTTCATCATGGTTGTACGCCAGTGCATTCATGGTGAAATCCCGTCTTTTTAAATCCTCTTTTAATTCGGGGCAGAATACCACCTCATCCGGATGACGTGAATCGGTGTATGTACCGTCTATACGAAATGTGGTAATCTCAGCTTTGAAGCTGTTTAGCATTACGGTTACTGTGCCGTGTTTTATGCCTGTTTTTATGACTTTGGCATCGGTGAAAACCTCTGCAGTTTGCTCGGGGAGGGCATCTGTGGTTATATCGTAGTCATCAGGTGTATGCCCCATGACGAAGTCACGTACACAGCCACCTACAGCATATGCCTTATAGCCATGCGCCTTCAGAGTGTCTATAATGCGTACTGCCTCTGTGGGCAGGGGTATACGCATCATTGGTCTGTACCCTTATCTATGAGCTCTGTTATGGATTTGTAGAAGTCAGCCGTGTTATTTTTAAGATATGAGCAAATCGCTATGGCTCTCTCCTTGGGGCCTGCATACAGCTCAAACTTCATAAGCACCGTACCGCCCTCCTCCATAGAGAATTTAACAGTGTACTCGTTTTCGTTAATAGGGAAGTAATCCGCATAGAATTTGTTGCCGGAGGTCTCCTTTCTGTTTATGGAGTGTATTTTGTCCTCCAGACGGTTCATTATACTTCCGGGGATTTTGTGAGCAAAGAATTCCAAGGTTTCTTCGCCGCTTTCAGTAATAGAAAAATACTTGTTGCCGTCCGCTTCGTACTCTACAATGTTGTCTTTGTCTATGAGAGCAGCTATATACTGCTCAAGCTCAAAGTAGTTCACATTGGTGGCGGAGGATATCACATAATCGAGCATGGTGTAGTTTGAGCTCACTTTAAGCGACCTGATTGTGTACAGAATTATAAGCTTGATTTCGTATTCTGTGGGCTTGTATGTGTATTCCATTTCATAACCTCCGTTAAATTTAAAAAAACGACGCGACTGCCCCGCAGCCGCGTCCCGGTAATTCGTTTAAATCATTCTACTATATAGGGCTTAAGCTCGCCTGCAAATTCCGTAGCATCCTCTGTGTGGGCTTCTACGGCAATTGTCTTTGTAAGGTCAAGGCTGAAAATCCCCATAATGGACTTCGCGTCTACTACATAGCGTTCGGAAATAAGGTCGATATCGAATTCATATTTGTTTACGATATTCACAAAGTTCTTTACGTCGTTAATTGAGCTGAGCATAATTTTAAATGTTGTCATGATTCTTGCCTCCATTACTAAATTTATTATACTGATATTATACTACGCAAAAATTTTTAAGTCAATTTATTTTATTAGGTATTGCAAAATTTTGTGAGTAGTGTATAATAAATATAGAACAATTTTAAGGAGTTTATATATATGAATACAGTGTCATTTTCTACCTTGGGATGCAAGGTTAACCAGTATGAAACAGAGGCTATGATGAATCTATTTGCCAAAGCAGGCTATGAGGTGCGTCAATTCGACGAAATATGCGATGTGTATGTCATCAATACCTGCACTGTCACCGGCATGGGTGACAGAAAATCACGTCAGATGATACACCGCGCTGTAAAACAAAATCCGGATGCTGTAGTGGCTGTGGTAGGCTGTTATTCTCAGGTGTCACCGGAGGAAGTAGGCAAGATTGAGGGAGTAAGCCTCATCCTGGGAACTAAGGACAGGAGCCGTATAGTGGAGCTCTGTGAGCAGGTGCTTAAGGACAAGCAAAAGAAGGTAATGGTAGACGATATAATGAAGCAAAGACAGTATGAGGATATGTGGGTATCATCATATTCATCAAAGACCAGAGCCTTCGTAAAGATTGAGGACGGATGCACGGAGTTTTGCACATACTGTATAATTCCCTATGCCAGAGGTCCTGTGCGCAGCCGTAGCTTGGAGAGTATCAGAGATGAAGTGGAGGCGCTTGCTTTAAACGGCTTTGCAGAGATAGTGCTCACAGGAATCCACCTGGCATCATATGGTAAGGATTTGAAGGAGTATACACTTCTAGACGTTATAAAGACTGTATCTGAGGTGGATGGCATACGCCGTGTGCGTCTGGGGTCTATAGAGCCCAGAATCCTCACCGAAGAATTTATATCCGAGATTGCAAAGCTTGATAAAATGTGCAACCACTTTCATATAGCACTTCAGAGCGGATGTGATGATACACTTAAACGTATGAACAGAAAGTACACCACCGCAGAATATAGGGAAAGCGTGGATTTGATACGAAAATACTTTGATAACCCTGCCATAGCTACGGATATCATGGTGGGCTTCCCGGGAGAAACCGAGGAGGAATTCAGAGATTCGCTTAATTTTGCAGTAGGTCTGGGGCTGGCGGATGCCCATGTGTTTGCATATTCCAATCGCAAGGGTACCAAAGCGGACAAGTTTGACAATCAGGTGGATAAAAATATAAAAGAACTCAGAAGCAAAGAGATGATTGCCGCCCTTAAGAAAACTCAAAAGGAATACCTGCAATGCTACATAGGTAAAATCTGTGAGGTGCTGTTTGAACAGGAAATCAAAGACGGCGTGTACGAGGGTCACATGACAAACTATGTGAAGGTGCATGTGAAGTCAGATGAGGATATCTCCGGCAAATTTATGAATGTGAAGATAAATGCGGTGAAAGGTGACTGCCTTGAGGCGAAGCCGGCAACTTGACAGTTGTCAGCTTTGCGGTGGTGATATAAATTGGAGTTTATGTGCCGTAGGCACAATTGATAATTGATAATTGATAATTGATACTCGATTGCTATATGTTTTTAATTTTCCATTTTCAATTTTCCATTTTCCATTTGTGCCACGGGCACATAAACTCCTATTTATTAATTATCAATATATTTCATACAGCATCTTAATTGCTTCCGCACGAGTTATTTTATTCATGGGGCAAATAGTGCCATCTTCGTAGCCGTTCATTATCTTAAGTGAGGTTAGCTTGATGAATGCGTCCTTGGACCAGGAGGGTATATCTGCAGTGTCGGCAAAGCTCATGTCTGCAAGTTGCAGGTTATCGGGTAGGAGACGTGAAATTACTGTTGCCGCCTCTGCTCTGGTCAGGCTTGCCCGGGCATCAAATACCAGCTTGTCGCCGTTTTGTCTGCCGGTCATTATTCCCAGCTCGGACAACGCCTTTATGTGGTTGATGCACCAGGGGGCTATTTCCGATTCATCTGCGGTGCCCAGACTTTCACCTTCAAATCCGGTTATGTCGAGCTTAAGCATATTGGCTACCATTACTGCAAATTCACCTCGGGTTATATCTGATGCCGGGTAGAACATTGTCTTGTCACCTGCAGGAGTACCATTTACTACTTTTTGGTTGTTCATATAGGTTATATATTTCTTTGCCCAGTAATTATCTGCTACATCGTGAAATATATTGTCATATTGTTCACCTTCCGCTGTGAAGCTTGCTATGGTTTTAAATCCTCCGCTATTCATGGCAGTTACGTTTATACGGTGGGTTTTGCCGTCTGCGAATACAAGGTTTATGGAGTTTGAATTGAGTTTGGTTTCTATTAAACTGCCGTCTGTCTTTATTACTATATCTTCATCCTTTATTTCGTATCCTGCTCCGGCAGAGAAGCTTATGCTCACCTTACCGCTTGCAGTTTCACTAAATTCAATTGAGGGGTATGAGGTCATCTTACTTACTGTCACAGGGATTATCTTTTTGTAATCTCCTGCAGATACTGTTATCTGTCCTGAGGCTTCTTTGTCGGCAGCGGTGAAATATCCGTTGGAGTCTATAGTACCTATATCCTCTGTACAATCCCATATAAAACAGCTGTCATCGGCGATTAAGTTTTTGTTGCCTACGCTTGCTTTGGCAGTAAGGTTGATGCTCTCATCGCAGTATATGTTAAGAGAATCCACCTTTTTATTATTTTCGGAATTGCGTACGCTGATCCATGTAGGGGTCCGGTAGCAGTCAAGTGTCACACTTGTTTCTATACCTCCTGCCTCTGCCTTTACCGTTACCTTGCCGTCACCGGTGATTTGGAACTTGCCGTCTGCGGAGGTACTGCCGTCGGGCGCCGTGTATATCACTCCCTGAGGTACGGGGGATTTATAGTAGTTGGCATCCGTGCCGTATACACTGAATTCTGCCGTAGCACCGGAGAGGTAATTGCCCATGTATGGGTATATAAAAAGCTTATCGGTTTTATCGGTTCTCTTTGCGGTATTTATAAGGCCAAAGAAGGTTGCTACCTTTCTTTCGCTTCCGTCCGAAGGAGTATTTATGATTGAGAAGTTGTCGCTGCCGGGATATATAGCACCCAAAGTGGTGGAGCCGCCACCGTCAAGGTTTATGGCATCTGTGCAGCCCAGCTCCAACATCCTACCGGCGAGGGTCCGGAGCCTTGCACCGTAGCTGTGTCCGGAGGTTCTGCCGTCCAGCGTATAGAATACCAAAGTGCCGTCCTCTTTTACTCCGAATGCGGTTCGGGGTGCTGCAGCTTCATCGGTCTGTGTTATCTTGCCGTCAGTTATTATCCTGCCGCCCCATGCTCCAAGTATGTGTTTGGCATCGTTCCAACGTTTGTCTCCCTCGGCGGTGCTTTTAATGGTAACTTTGTCTCCGACATTAAAGAGCTTCAAACGGTTCATTATATCGTCTGTTACACGGTTGTCCGCAGTGAGGACTATCTTGCCGTGGGGGATTGATGTTTCTCCGTCGCTTTCTATCACTTCTTCTACCACACCGGTTATTTCATCACCAAGGGTCATCTCTCCGCTGAGGGAGCCTATTATCACATTCAGACCGGGCTCCGAAGCCTTGGTAGTGTCGGCAAACCTGTCGTCCAGCAGATATATGCCATAGGGCTGACGCAGCTTGTTGACTACTTCTATGGGTATTGTGTTTTCATTTACCGTGATTTCTGTAGAAAGCTTCAGCCAAGATATAAAGGCGCTTCCGTCTTTATTAATTCCTATTGCATCCATTTCGTTGGTATCCTGCACGGTAACTACACCGTCTATGACCTGATGACTCATGGGTACACCTGTCTGCAGTGCAAAGAAGTCCGAGTTCATGAGCATGGTGGGGTAGGTACCACTGTTTATAAGAGACCCTGCAAGGCTTGATGCGGTAACTCTGCCGTATATGTGCTTGTCATTGATTACCACGGGTACCAGAGTGTCGTTGGGGGTGTATTCCACGAAATTCTCTGTCTGCAGTCCTACACCTGCCTGGTCACTGTAAAATACATTTGTCTCCAGTACCGCACCGTTTCCTATGTCCAGCCGTGCGTGTTTTATGGTTTCACTACCCAGTATAGAGGCATGTGATATGCTCGCTGTCATCAGGAAACCAAGCGATAGAGATATTATCCTTTTAAAATTCATATTAACACCTTCAGTTATCATTTTATTATTTTGCATGTGTAATTATATCAAATAATGAGTACATATTACAAGAAAAAGTGAAAAAATTAATCCTATATTTACACTTTATTTACATGTCATATATTTCTTTTTAACTTGTGGTGGCGGGCTGCTTTTGCTGCTGTGGATGAAAGCTTAAACAGTGCCAGCACATTGGGGATAACCATCAGTTGATTAAACATATCCGCAAGCTCCCATACTATGTCACCGTTTATTACGCAGCCGACGAAAATAAATATCAGTGATACTGCACTGTATACGGGTATGGCTTTTTTGCCCCTGAGGTACAGTGCATTTATCCTGCCAAAGTAGTTCCAGCTGATAATGGACGAAAAAGCAAAAAGCAGCAGACATACCGATACAAATACACGTGAAACTCCTGCGCCGAACATACCTCCGAGGGCTATGGACACCATATTATCCTGGGTGATGCCCTCGGCTGCTCCGGGTACGGCATTTTCGCCTAAGGGTCCGTTTCCGGCGTAAAGTGTGGTCACAACTGCAAGGCCTGTTACCGTGAGTACCAGAAAGGTATCTATAAACACACCCAGCATAGCCACTACTCCCTGGTCGTGTGGATTGTCTGCATTCGCCGCAGCGTGGGCATGGGGAGTAGAACCCATACCGGCTTCGTTGGAAAAAAGCCCTCTCTTGACTCCTTGACTTACAGCGGTTTTCAGTGCCATGCCCACACTGCCGCCTATGATGGCATCAGGTCGGAAGGCATATTTAATGATAAGGGCTATAGCCTCCGGCAGGAAGCGTATCCTGCATATAAGCAGAGCTATACCGCCGCCCATGTAGATAAGCGCCATAAGAGGTACTATCTTTTCCGATAGGGCAGATATACGCCTGATACCGCCCGGGAATACCAATCCACAGCAAGCGGCTATGATAACCCCGGATATCCAAGGAGGTATATTAAATGCCTCCCGGCATGCTGCAGCCATGGCATTTGACTGTACCATGGAGCCGGCAAAGCCCAGAGATATGACTGTTGCTATGGCAAAGAACCCTGCCATAAGCCTGCCGGCTTTGCCGGGAAATGCCTTTTGTATGTACAGCACGGGACCACCGGTGAAGCTGCCGTCGGAGGCGGTTATCCTGGTCTTTTGGGCAAGTACTGCTTCAGCGTAGATGGAAGCCATACCAAAGAAGGATATCACCCACATCCATAATAGTGCCCCCGGACCTCCGGTGAGTATGGCGGAGCATGCACCTACCATATTGCCTATGCCAATCTGTGCTCCTACGGCGGTGGCAAGCGCTTTTACCGGACTGATGCCTGCACCTTTGCCGGAGGCTTTTAAACTCCGCATACCGTCTTTGAGACAGCGAACCTGCACAAACCTTGTGCGTATGCTGAAATAGATACCGCATAAAGAGAGCAGTATCACCAATACATAGTCTGATAGGCAGAAGTTAATTGATTTTATAATTGAAGTGAGTTTTTCCATATGTAAGCCATCCTTTTACTTTTTATATAACATCATATGACTAATCGATGTGTCATATTATAGTTTTGCTTCGTAGAAAATTTACAAAAAATTCATTATTTGGTTGCATTGTGTCAGAATGTGTGGTAAAATGTATGAAGCTAAATGATGATTGCAGGAAAAAGGCTCTGCCTTACCGAAGGAATAACACTCTCAGGTGCCGGATTTACGGCAGGACTGTAATTTGATGGCAATCCGGAGAATCCCGCACAAACGGGTGCCGAAGGTGCAAGACCGATTGGATACGGTCGAATCTCTCAGGCAAAAGGACGGAGCAGATAATTTAAATCTAATCATAACTTATGTTATGTCTGCGTGTCATTCCGGAGTCGCCATGTGTTTTGGCGGCTGTTTTTATTTTTATTTTCAGAAAGGTGGTTTATAACCATGACAGAATTTCTTACGAATCTTGCCGAGTATAATGATGTGGTAAATACATTCGTATGGACTACTCTCGGTCTCGTGCTGTTGCTCTTTACAGGCGTATTGACAACGGTTCTCACTAAGTTCTTCCAGGTGTCTCACATAGCTCTCTGGTGGAAAAAAACAATTGGAAGCCTTTTTAACAAAGAGGTTATAGCTCATTCAAACGACAAATCTATCTCTCCCTTCCAGGCACTTTGTACTGCTTTGGCAGCTACAATCGGTGTAGGTAATATTGCCGGTGTAGCGGCGGCTATCTGTATAGGTGGTCCCGGAGCCGTGTTCTGGATGTGGGTTGCGGCTTTCTTCGGTATGATGACCAATTATTCCGAAAACGTGCTGGGTATATATTATCGCCGTAAGAATGCAGACGGCGAGTGGTCCGGCGGTGCTATGTACTATCTGCGTGACGGTCTCGGCTCCAAGAAGGGCTGCAAAGGCATAGGTAAGGTGCTGGCGGTGCTTTTCTCAATCTTTACTCTCCTGGCATCCTTTGGTATAGGTGCTATGGGTCAGATAAACAAGATTGTCGTTAATATTGAGTCTGCATTCCCCGTAGCTTCACTGGCAAATGTACAGCTTTATGACGGTGTTACACTTTACTCCGTGGTAATCGGTGTAGTTCTCGTAGTTATAGCTGCACTTATAGTTTTGGGCGGTCTCAAGAGAATTGCTTCATTTGCTGAGAAGGTGGTTCCCTTCATGGTAATTCTTTTCATCGTGGGCAGTGTCGTAATAGTTGGTATCAACTATGCCAATATCATACCTGCATTCAAGGCAATATTCGTTACTGCATTCAAGCCCATAGCTGTAGCCGGAGGTGCCACAGGTGCACTTATCCGTCAGGTTATGGTACAGGGATTCAAGCGAGGTGTGTTCTCCAATGAAGCAGGTCTTGGTTCATCTGTTATGGTACACGCCAACTCCAATGTAAAGGAGCCTGTACAGCAGGGTATGTGGGGTATATTTGAAGTATTTGCAGATACTATGGTGGTGTGTACTCTTACAGCTTTGGTAGTACTTACATCCGGCAGATACAACTTAGCTGACGGTACTTTCCTCGGAACCGATGCTACTATGGTAGCAGATGTATTTAACTCGGTATTCAGCTTTGCCAATATCGGAAGTAAGTTTGTAGCTATAGCAATATTGCTCTTTGCATTCACTACAGTTCTGGGTTGGGATCACTACGGTTCCAAGGCTTGGGAATTCCTCTTTGGCGTTAAGTCCATCAAGGTTTACAAGGTTATCCATCTGGTTATGATTATGTTTGGTGCACTCCTTACATCTTCACTTGCATGGGATATATCCGATACTTTTAACGGCCTTATGATGATTCCTAACCTTATAGGTGTGGTAGTGCTTTCCGGTCAGGTAATGAAGATTACCAAGAACTATATAGACAGAAAGATAAGACACAAAGATGTAGAGCCGATACTTTCTGCGATACCGGAAATACAGGAAGAAACAGCAAAAAATCTTGGCGATGAATAAATAATTGTTATTATGATACATAGGGACTGTAAATAAAGTCATGACAGACGGGGACGGTAGGTAATTTTGTCATGTAAAACCTTGGTTTTATGTGACAAAATAGCTCCGTCCCCTTGGATGTTGTGACTTTATTTACAGCCCCTTATTTTTTTCTTAGACGATTGCATTGAATTTCAAAATATTTTGAAATAATTTTTTAAAAATACACATTTAATTAGACGGTCAACCCCCTCGAAGCCCTGATAAACACAGGCTTTGAGGGGTGTTTGTTTTTAAAAAAACAGTAGGCGAAAAATTTTTTTGAAAATTGTATAATGGAATTACAGCAGGTGACACGCGGGAAAGACCGCAGAAATTTGCTGACACTTCGGAAAGACGAAAGGAGAAAGAAAAATGGAAGAAGTAAAAAACACAATTACCGGTACAGAGAATACGGCACCGGCAGCAGAGGAGATCAAGGTCTCAACGGGGCAGGTCGCTGAGCCCCAAGGCATGGCAAATCAGACCGGCGAAAATACCCAAAGTCCAAGGACGTATACAACCACCAATGAAGACAATAGTGTATCGGTTCCGGCGGATGATGGTGATGCGGCGGCTGATGTTGAGAGCAAGTCCTTGAAAAGAGCGGAATTTGAAAAGCTCATCAAGGGTGACTACAAAGAGTTTTACGAGGAGCGCATAAAGGATAATCTCTCCAGACGCTTTAAGGATAACTCCAATCTGAAGCAGAGGCTTAGTGAAAGCACCGAAATCGTGGATATGCTCTACGACAGATACAACGTAGAGCCGGGGAATATCGCAAGGCTTAAGAGTGCTATAGAGTCCGATGACGCTTATCTTGCGGCTGAGGCTGACAAGCGGGGAATGAGAGTTGAGGATTATAAGTACTTAAAAAAGCTGGAAAACGAAAACAGGCGTTATCATATGAGACAATCACAGCTGGAAGCCGCGCAAAGGGCAAACGAAGCTGTGGAGAACTGGTTCAGACAGAGTGAGTCCGTCAGGGAAAGTTATCCGGGGTTCAATATCTTTGAGGAGGCGAAGAATCCTTCCTTCGTATCACTTATCAAAAGCGGTATAGATGTCAAGACCGCATATGAAGTGGTACATCACGGCGAGATTATGGCAGACATTGCCCAAAATGCCGCCAGGGAAGCTGAGAAGAAAACAGCCGACGCTATAAGAAACAGAGCCATGAGACCTGCTGAAAACGGGCTCTCCTCGTCGGGCTCGGTGATAATTAAAAACGATGTATCCAAGCTCTCGCCAAAGGAGAGAGCAGAAATTGCCCAAAGGGCAGCAAGAGGTGAGAGAATCACCTTTTAAATGAAAAGGAGGAAAAATAAATGTCAGAAACAAGTACACAGGGCTTCAATATGAACCCAAACACAACCGAAGGACTCTCGGCAGAGATGAAAACCTACTATAGCGACTATCTCATAGATAACGCTGTGCCCAATCTGGTGCATGACCAGTTCGGTCAGAAGCACCCCATACCTGCCAACGGCGGCAAGACCATTAACTTTAGAAAGTTCGTACCCTTTACCAAGGCGTCCAAGCCTCTCACAGAGGGTATAACTCCAAACGGTGGCAGTCTGTCTGTAACCAAGGTTACTGCAGATGTTTCTCAGTACGGTTACTATGTAACTCTTTCTGATGTACTTATGCTTACCGCTGTAGATAACACTTTGGTGGAGACTACCAGACTTCTGGGCAGTCAGGCAGGCACCACACTGGATACTGTGACCAGAGAGGTGCTCAATGCAGGTACCAGTGTAATGTATGCCACAGGCAGAGAGTCCAGAAGTCTGCTTGATGAGACAGCCAAGCTTTGTGTGGATGATATATTCAAGGCGGCTCGATTTTTGAAGTCGCAGAATACGCCAAAAATTGAAGGCGGCTATGTGGCTATCATTCATCCGGACGTAAGCTACGACCTCATGAGAGACGAGGAGTGGATAGACGTCAATAAATATGCTAATTCCGAAAATATCTTTGCCGGTGAAATCGGTAAAATCGGCGGTGTAAGATTTGTGGAGACCACAGAAGCTAAGATATTCCATGCTCCGGATTTGACCAAAAGCTCCAGAACACTTTCTGTAGCTTCCTACAGTACGAGTGCCACCGACACCTCTGCTGAGTTCGGCAGTGTAAGCACTCACAAGATTGTAGTGAGAGAGGTCATCACAGAGGAGGATGCGGTAAATCTTCTGGGCAGGAAGATACAGATTCACAATCCCAATGCAGACAATATAGCTCTCACAAGCGCCACTGTGGTAGTAGGCGGTGTATCACCATCTACCAAGACCATATGGTTTATGGATACTTCAATTCCGGGTATGAGCGGATATTCCATGACGAGCAGTGATATTGTTTACCCCGGTGAGGCAGGACTTGCAGGCAGAGACATCTACTCTACACTGGTTCTGGGAGCCAATGCCTACGGTGTCACAGAGGTTACCGGCGGCGGACTGGAACACATAGTGAAGCAGCTGGGTTCCGGTGGTACTGCAGACCCGCTCAATCAGAGAGCTACTGCAGGCTGGAAGGGAACCAAGGTAGCAGAGCTTCTGGTAGACAACTACATTACCAGAATAGAGAGTGTGTCCAGCTTTGAAAGCGGCGAAAATTAATTTGAAGGAGGATAAATAATGGCTACTAAAAAACAAATTACAGAAGAAATCACAGAGGAAATTACAGAGGAAATCATCGAGGAGGTATCTGAACCTTCTGATGAGCAGAGTGCTGAGCCCTCAATCAGCGCAAAGGACTACTACAACGAGCTTGTTACCGTGAAGCTGTTTAAAGACAGCAACAGATACAAGGATGATGTATTTGTAGCGGTAAACGGTGTGGGTATGATAGTGCCCAGAGGTGTAGAGGTGCGTATACCCAGAAAATATGCCGAAGCACTGGCAAACAGCGAACAGCAGAATAGCTTTTCCGTGCAGTATCAGTCCAGACTGCAGAGTGAAGCCGTGATTTCGGAATCGGCAATATAAGACGGGAGCGAGCATTGTGAAAAGTGAACTCACGTCCGATGAGCAGCAAAGACACGAGAGAATACTCACCATAGCCGACAGTATGCTGGATATGATAGAAAAATCCATCAGTGAGCTCACTCGCTGTGTGCTAAAAATTAAGGAACGCACTAAGACTGTGGAGTATGATTACGATACCAAGAAGCCTGTAAATGAGGTGGTAGAGGAGAAGGAAAACGTAGAGATAATTGACGGCATGATAGACAAAGCCGCTCTCAAACAGCTGGTATCTACACTTAAGGATATCAAGGATATTCACACGAGCATGACAGGTGATGACGACCGGGACACAGATGAAAACGGCATAGTACTGCTCAGCGATGTGGAGGAAACGGAGGATGAGCAATTTGAAGAATGACAAAAATATAATATGGACTCCTCAGCCTAAGCAGGCAGTATTTCAGTCTCGACCGGAGTACGAAGCACTCTACGGCGGAGCGGCAGGAGGAGGTAAATCCGATGCACTGCTTACAGAAGCACTCAGACAGGTGCACATAGGTCACTACAGAGGGCTGATATTAAGAAAGACCTATCCGCAGCTATCTGAGCTCATAGACCGCAGCCGTGAGCTCTACACCAAGGCATACCCCAAGGCAACCTACAATGACAGTAAGCATTGCTGGATTTTCCCCTCCGGGGCAAAAATATACTTTGGCGCCATGCAGCATACCAAGGACAGGATAAACTATCAGGGTAAGAGATATGACTTCATAGCCTTTGACGAGCTTACGCATTTCACCTGGGAGGAGTATTCATATATGTTTTCACGTAACCGACCGTCGGGCGGCGGCACCAGATGCTACATAAGGGCTACCACCAACCCCGGCGGTATAGGTCACGGATGGGTAAAGGAGCGGTTTATCACAGCCGCTCCGCCCCTGACACCTATTAAGACCATAGTACAGGCTGTGGGCCCTGACGGCAAGCTCATAGAAATGGAGCGCAGCCGGATATTTGTACCATCTACCGTGTTTGATAATGAGGAGCTTTTAAAGAATGATCCCAACTACCTTGCCAATCTGTCGCTTCTGCCGGATAAGGAAAAGAAAGCCCTGCTCTACGGCGATTGGGACAGCTTTGCAGGGCAGGTGTTCTCCGAATGGCGAAATGACCCTGCACGATACACGGACAGACGTTTTACTCATGTTATAAAACCCTTTGAGATACCCAAGAGCTGGAAGATATACCGGGGATTTGACTTCGGATACTCACGCCCTTTTGCGGTAGAGTGGATAGCCATAGACCATGACGGCAGGGCATATGTGATAGCTGAGCTTTACGGATGTACAGGCACTCCCAATGAAGGAGTACGCTACACTCCGCAGCAGATTGCCGAAAGAATTAAAATGATGGAAAATGAACATATAAATTTAAAAGGCAGGAAAATCCGCGGTATAGCCGACCCTGCCATATCAAAAGCGGAAACCGGCGAAAGCATAGCAGACATGTTCGCCTCTCAGGGGGTATTCTTCGACTACGGTGACAATGAACGCCTGGCAGGCAAGATGCAGTTTCATTACAGATTTGCCTTTGACGATGAGGGTATACCCATGATGTATGTATTTGATAATTGCCCGGGATTTATAAGGACTATACCGGCACTGGTGTATGACAGCGTAAATGTGGAGGATATCGATTCCTCCGGTGAGGACCACATATATGACTGCGTACGATATGTACTCATGGAAAACTTAATCAATCCAAGGCAGGGCAAGTCTAATGCAATTGAGACAGATGACCCCCTCAATATTTTAAATCCTGCATCAAAGCTTGATAAATATAATTTTTACAGAATGTAGTATAATAGTGTTGGCATAATATTTTGTATTACGAGGAGGCGGAGTAATATGTGCAAATACGGTTATGTGAGGGTATCGTCCACTGACCAGAATGAGGACAGGCAGATGCTTGATATGCAATCGGTGAAGGTAGCAAGCAAAAACATTTTCGTTGATAAGCAGTCCGGTAAAGACTTCAACAGACCGGAGTATCAGAGGTTGATTTCCGTTTTGAAGCCCGGAGACCTGCTGTATATAAAATCTATAGACAGACTCGGCAGAAATTACAAGGAGATAATAGAGCAGTGGCAGATGCTTACCAAGGAAATGAATGTGGATGTGGTGGTAATTGACATGCCTCTGCTGGACACGAGAACCGCCAAGGATTTATTGGGCACATTTATAGCAGATTTGGTGCTGCAGGTGCTGTCCTTCGTAGCACAAAACGAAAGGGAAAACATCAAAAAACGTCAGGAGGAAGGCATACGTGCGGCAAAGCTGAGAGGAGTACGCTTCGGTAGACCAATCAAAAAAGTACCCCACGATTTCGAAGCATTGATTAAACAGTGGCGAAAAGGAACCCTCTCTGCCTACGACGTGGCGAAAAGGTGCGATATGAGCATAGCTACGTTTTACAGACGGCTGAGGGAAAAAGTTAAGTAATAGGCAAGAGTGAATAGTGAATAAGTGAGGCTTAAATCGTATTTAGCGATTTTGGTAGTAACTTATTCACTATTTATTTAAGCTGAACCTTGACAAATGATCTATAGCATGTTTTCAAGAATAAATCGAGGAAAATCTTGATTTTCTGAGAGTTTAAGAAATAAAAAATACTATTAAAAGGTACACTTTTTGATAGTAATTCTAATAAGTAGAATTTTTTTGAAAATATTACAAAATTCCTCTTAAATTAGCATTATAATACCATATCTACCTAAATAAGTCAATAATTTTGGAAAATAAAGTAACTATACATTAACTTTTAAGTAATATTTTTGTAATTTCCAACATTTTGCAAAAAGTGTACATTTTGCTAAATATATATTTAAACTAAGTATATAAATATTGTTTTATTGATGGTATGGGAGAACAAACGATGGAAACAAAAGTTATTTTAAAATACAGGCGAGAATGTGATAGCTGGTTATGTAACGAATGTGATATGGAAAATAGTATGTTACTTACTAAGTGTATTGTTTGTGGATGCGGAAAAAGCTCAACTATACTCAGAACTTGGACGGAAGCTGATGAATATCTTGAAAAAATTTCAGATGATATGCCTGTGTTTAAAGATGATAAAGACACCTCAGCTAAAAATGGAACAAATGAAGGAAATATTCTTTGGGCCATAATTATCATATTAATTATAATAGGACTGATTGTTGCAATATGTCAAGATAATTCATCGGGTATATATGCGACTCAAGTCAACGCATTAATTAAAGCGGGAATTGAAGAATTATGTATAATGTAATAAAGCGGTATAGGAGGTAACTAAGTGATTTGCGATAAATGCGGAAAAAGTAATATAATGGGTTTGGCTGAGTGCTCATATTGTGGTGCAGATATGCCACCGACAACGGGCTGTGTCGGATTTGCAGACATATTGAGTTTTGGAGTTTTCGACGAGAATACACCGTCTAATTCAAGTGGATATATTAATAAAGAAAATTTTGAATTGAAAGGAATGAGGGATTTAGATATGCAAAAATTACTGAAGAAATCAGATAACATTATGAAGTCAACACAAAAAAATTCATTGTTTGGTTTAATAGCCATTGGATTGAGCTTTTTGATTCTCATCAGTTCAATTGTTTTTGGTATTAGGACTATGAATACCGTAAAAAGATACAAAGAAGAGACAATAGGTCAAATCGACGAAACAAAAAAGGAATTGAATGAATATAAAACTTTGCTTGATTCTATCCTTGCAGAAATTGAAAAAGCTAACAAGGAAGATGAAAAAGCAGAAAATAAAGGCGGAGAGAATACAAAAAATATAACGGATGAGTATAAAGAAAAAGACAATAATGAAACTTCCGAGGCAAATGATAAAAAAGTTAAAATTACCTCTGAGAGTGAGTCGAATGCAGAGGAAAATATAGTAAATAAAAAGGAAAACGGAGGAGTAACAAATGGCAAGTAATTATAAAATCAGCTACAATGTGGATATGGTGTTCTGCATTGACTGTACAGGAAGCATGGATAACATCATTGAAATCGTTAAAAATAATGCATTGAATTTTTATCAGGATGTAACTAATGCAATGGAGAAAAAACATAAGTATATCAGTCAGCTTAGAGTCAGGGTGGTTGCCTTTCGTGATTATGCGGCGGATAAAGATAAGGCAATGATGGTTACAGACTTTTTCAAGCTCCCTCAGGAAGAAAAGGAATTTGAAAGATGTGTGCACAGCTTAAAAGCCGAGGGCGGCGGAGACGATCCCGAAGACGGGCTGGAAGCACTCGCTTATGCAATAAAATCCAAATGGGATACCCAAGGAATGAAAAAACGCCAGGTAATTGTTGTGTGGACAGATGCTCCAACACATCCGCTTGGATATGGAAGAAATGTGGAAAATTATCCAAGGAACATGGCTAAGGATATTAAAGAGTTATCCTCATGGTGGAGTGGTTCTCAGCAGACAGGTTTTGTAGACAACAATGCAAAACGACTTTTGTTGTTTGCTCCTGATGCTCCCGATTGGAATGTTATATCACAGAATTGGGACAATGTATTGCACTTTCCATCCGAAGCGGGTAAAGGTTTAGCAAATTTGGAATATGAGGAAATTATCAATACTATTTCAAACTCTATCTAACAAAGAGGTTATCAAATGAAGAAAACAAGACAAGAATTAAATTCAATATTTTCTGTAGCTGAAGAAATGGTAAAAAACAATGGTGAAGATTGCTTTTACTTTGATGTGATTGATGATAATTTCATAATTGCATCGCTTGACGGGTGCGGTGGTTCCGGTTCTAAAAAGTACGAAAATTATTCTGGAAAAACAGGGGCGTATATTGCATCGCGCGCAGTTTGCGGTGGTGTGAGGGCTTGGTTTTGCGAATCAAATATTGAGACGGAAATTCAAGGTTATATATACGAAGCTTTGACTGTGTGTAATAAATATGCGGACAAATCCGGACGTATAATGGGTTCTCTGGGAAAGTCTTTTCCAACAACCGCTGCCATCATTACCGGAAAATTAAATGAGCAAAAAATAGATATAACTTGTTTTTGGGCGGGAGATTCTAGGTGCTATATGTTGGATGCAAGCGGAATGCACCAGCTAACAGATGATGACCTTGACGGACAGGACGCTATGAGCAACTTGTCAAATGACGGCATTATGACTAATGTTATTAACGCAAGCACATCTTTTGAGATACATAGCAAAAAAATCACCATAGACCACCCATGTATATTATTGACAGCTACAGACGGTTGTTTCGGCTACTTGAATTCTCCTATGGAATTTGAACATCTTTTGACTGATTCATTGATTAAAGCAAAAAGTATCCTCGAATGGAAGGTAGCTTTAAATGAACGTATGCACGAGGTAACAGGCGATGATTACACTTTGTGCGTTGCGGTTTGCGGCTTTTCGGATTTTGAGGATATCAGAAGTAGTTTTGTTAAAAGAAATAAGTATGTGGTTGAGAAATATATGAACTCTCAAAAGGATGTGTGTTCTTTGTGGGATGTTTATAAGAGAGAGTATTCAATATATCTTTAAGGAGAAAAAAGATGAAAGATAAAGAATTAGCAAAATTAATAATTATAGTTGGTTTAGTGTTATTGGGTTTTTTATATCCAACTCTTATGGAGGAATCGTTAAAGGAAATACTTTGGCACGGAGAAGATTATGATGCTTTAGTATGGGCGACTATTGGTGTTATTCCTTTTGCAATAGCAGGCTCAATGACAACTAAATTTATAGAAAAGTTCGGTTCTCGTAAGACTACATTGAAATATCTGACACTTGCATTTGCGTTGACAGGAGCTTCTTATATGGGAATTGCTATAATCAATGTCGTGAAAAGCTATGGATATTTGGGAGAATATGCAATTGAGAAGGGAGGCTTGTCGGCTGTTGCGCCGGTATCGTCGGTAATATTGATTGCTTCGATTCTTTTTATTATATATGTTTTTGTATCTGACTTTCTACCAAATTTAAGCAAAATAACCTCTTTTGAAAAGGATGCCGAAACAATTACTCCTCCAAGCGTAAAGAAGACATCACTGGGAAATTCTTCTACAGGACGTTTGAGGTCAACCATGCGCACAGTGTCGAGCACATCAAGTGAAACAGCAGAAAGGTTTAATGGTTTTAATTCTGACAGAGAATTATAAATTATAAAATAATTTTGAGGAGACTAACTACATGAAAGAGACAAGCTTTAACAGTAAAGATAATAATTTTATAAAACCGCTTATTATAGTATTAGTAATGATAGCAATATTTTCATTTTTTATGGGATGGGTAAAATACAACATATCCATAAAAGAAGATGTATTGATACAAACGGAATTGTCATTTAGTCCGTTTCAACTGTCTGAATATGCCCAAAGCATATCCGAACTTTTAAGTTCAATGAGAATTTCAGACATAGATAACCTAAATTATGGCTTAATGAATGATTTGGAAACCGGAGTTAAAGTAATGAAGCTTATGTCCGGAACGCTAATTGCAAGCTATATTATGTTTGCAGTATCTATGTGCATGCTGGTTAAGAGCATCAAAGAAAATAATGCATTGGTTATGTGTAGTGTCGGTTCAATATTAGTTGCGATATGCTCATTGATATATGTTTACATAGCAAATAAACTTACCAATTCGATGCAAACCATGGGAATTATGGTATCACCAACAATATGGGTGTATCTTTCAATAATTTCATGCTTGTTAACTGCGTGCTTATGCATTGTAATTATAATCAGAAACAGAAACATATCAATAGAAGAAGATATTTATTATGATGAAAAACCGGTAATCGATGACTTTTATATGGAAGATAGAAAATTTGAAACAAACTATGGTTTTAAAGATGAACGCAATGAAGGAACTCATGAAAGGTTCAAACAAGCCGGAGATTTGTAGGATGAAAAACTATTGTGGAGAGCATATTTAAAATCAAAGGGAACACATGGTGATACACAAATGAACATAAACGGATATAAATTAAAAGCAGAATTAAAAAATGATGACAGTGGTTTTTCAAAGTGGGGCTTTGCAACCAAAAACGGAAAAGAATATTTTATTAAGGAATTAATAAATCCTGTCTATCCTATGGATAAGAGTGTTATGTCGGAGGAATTATTTCAGCAACGCCGTGACTTCTGCTTGCATTATGAAGCCAAATATAAAATGTTCTTTGAAAAAATCAACAGGGCAAGCCATGGGAACCTTGTAAGAATTGAAGAGTTTTTCAGATGTGACAGCAGGTACTATTTGATAACGGAAAAGATTGAAGGCAGTCATGTAACTATAGAGTATATATCATCTTTGGCTGAAGATAAAAAACTGTTGTTGTTAAAAACAGTTGCTCAGTGTTTCCATGATTTGCATTCCGCCGGAATTGTTCATTTTGACGTAAAACCTGCAAATATACTTATTAAGATAACAAAAAGCGGAAATTATACTGCAAAGTTAATTGATTTTGATTCGGGATTCCTTATAGGAGAAGAATTGGATAACGAGGAAATGGGCAAAGACCTGACTCATCTTGCTCCGGAAACTTTTATGGGTATATGCGGTGAAGATGTTCAGTTGGATGAAAAGGCAGATATTTTTGCATTGGGATTGGTATTCCATGAGTATTATTGCGGCAGGTTACCATACTTTGATACTGAGGAATATGACTATCCTTATGAAGCTGCGTTGGACAATGGCGTCCTGATGCCGGATATGGGAGCAATGCCCAAAAATATCAGCAATTTGATTATATCTATGCTGGATGCAGATCCGAAAAAAAGACCATCGGCCGAAGAAATTATACAACAATTGAATGGTATTACTCATCATACTCCGGTTGAAGAAACCAAAGAGGAGCCTAAAGAAGAAAATTGGTTTAAGCCCGCCGGGGATTTGTAAGGAGGAAGGCATGAAGAAAGTAATATCTTTTGTAACAGCATTTATTCTTATTTGTTTCCGTTTGCCGCCGGTATATATTGCAGTAGCGGATAACTCCGGGGATGGGTCCTACTTGTCGCAGCTTTCGGAAATGATTCGAAAATACGACTCTGAGGATTATTTTGCAACGATGTCTGTGACTATTGGTGAATCTGATTTAGTCATTGACGGTGAGGTAATTCCCATCGACGAAAGCGGCAGCGTTGCTTACGTTGAAAACGGAAGAACAATGATGCCTGTCAGGGGTATAGCTGAAGCTATAGGTGCAGAAGTTTCTTATGACAACGATACACAAACTGTTACTGTTGAAAATGAAGATACTATGATAGCAATGACTATTGGCGAAAACGAAATGGAAGTCAATGGGCAAAGCGTAATGTTGCTTAATGCACCCGAAATCAAAGACGAGAGAACAATGCTCCCTGTCAGAGATGTTGCAGAAGCTCTTGATTGTGAAGTTGAGTGGCAGCAAGAAACACAGACGGCAACTTTTACAAGAGCTTATCAAACAAAGCGTGTAATCGTAAATTCGGAACAAGCAGATGTAGGAAATGCCATTGATTATTTTTCTGCTGATGGAAAAACAGTAATACAATTTGCAAGTATTGATGATGCTAAAAATTGTGTTGAAATAAATTCTCAAAAAGGACTAACTGCCGAGCCTGATTATATAAGAACAATTCAAGGTCTATCTTGGGGATATGATATGATTGGCGGAGAGTCTTATTATAATCAAACTTCATATTATGGTGGCTCTGCTATTGTAGCTGTAATCGACTCAGGTATTGATTACAACCACGAAATGTTTAAGAATAGAATTGTTGACGGACACGATTTTTATTTTAATGACAATTATTGCGAAGATAAAATGGGACACGGCACCCATGTGTCAAGCACGGTGCTTGATATTGCAGGAAATAATAAAAACATTAAAATAATGCCGCTTAAAGTTTTTGGAGATAGTGGCACAGCTTCAAGTTCAGTTGTTGCTGAAGCGATAAAGTACGCTGCTGACAACGGAGCTGATGTAATCAATTTGAGCTTGGGTGGACAACACGAGGGATATTTAGAAAGAGAAGCTGTAAATTATGCGAATAGCAAAAATGTTGCAGTTGTAGCAGCCGCAGGAAACGAAAGTGCGGATATGACAACCACTCCTTTCTCTCCCGGCGGACTTGATGGTGTAATTACTGTTTCCAATGTTACAAAGGATTTAAAATTAAATTCAAAAAGCAATTATGGCGAAGGTATTGTAGAATTTGCTGCTCCCGGAACAAACATAAAAGGAGCAAAAGTTGGCGGTGGTTATTGTAACAAATCAGGAACTTCAATGGCTTCTCCGCATATTGCAGGAGCATACGCATTAGTTAAAGCCGTTCATCCTGAAATGACAACCAATGAAATTACAGCAGCATTAGAGAAAAATGCTACAAAAATTGGTAGTTCTAAATACTTTGGTGCAGGCTTAATTAAAGTAGATATGCTTGAAAAATATTTATCTAATATGTATTTTTCTGATATTAAAGCAACGAATGTAACAAATTCAAATGCAATCATTTCAGGTGAGATTGGTTTTGTTGGACTTATCCCTACTACTATTGGAATTGAGCTAAATGACAAGGAAATATATTCAACAAAATTTAAAAGTAATGGTAATAACGAAATGATTTTCAAATGTAATTTGAATACTGATGCTAATTATACTTTGCAGCAAGGAACTACATACAAGGCAACAATTTTTACAAATCAAGGCGGTTATGTTCTAAATACAGATGTTGTAACATTTACAACAACAGGAACTTCTAAAGAGCCTACTCCTACTCCCGAACCCGTAAAATCAGAGTTGAGAATACTGCCTGAAGATTATCCTGTTGGAAACATAGAACAAGGCTCAAAATTTAATTTATCAGGAAGAATTAAATCAAATTGTCATATAACAGATGTAAGGTCTTATATTTTAGATACTAATAAAAATATAGTTCAAGAAGCAAGTGGATGGACTACTACCGCAACTTATGTTATAGAAAATAGCAAGTTGGATACAGGATTAAATTTTGAAAACTTAAATTCAGGAACATATTACTTGAAATACTATGCAGAAGATGAAACCGGCAATACTGTTTCTTGGATAAGCGATGCTTTTTCAGTTTCAGATGTTGATAACAAACTTCCTGATGGGGATGTTGTAACGGCTACTGTTCTCATTCCCGATAGTTTTGAAAACTTATCTATTAGAACAGGCTCATCAACCAACTATGAAATTATTGGTAGTATGAATAATACTGATAAATGTAAAGTTTATACTGATAAAACACAAAATGGTTGGTACTATGTTGAGTACAACGGCATAAAAGGTTATGCCGCCGGAAACTACATCTATCTTCCGTCAGAAACAAAAATTGGAACTGTCAATATTCCTTCATCTTGGGATAATTTAAGTATAAGGACAGGAGCTTCTACAGATTACCAAATCATAGGAAGTATGAACAACGGAAATAAATGCACAATCTTTACTGACAAAGCAAAAAATAATTGGTATTTTATAGAATACAATGGAATTTATGGTTACGCTTCAGGTAACTGTATTGATTAAGGGGGATTTCATTATGAAAAAAATAATTTCGACAATCGTAGCTGTAGTTCTTACACTTTCGTTGGTAGGCTGTGGCTCGGTAATAAACTCTAAAGGAGAGCCATCACAAGAAGTCGCAGATAGCGTTATGAATGAAAATCATTCAGGAGCTACTTTTAAAGAAAAAGTTAAATCAAAAGCAGGCGAAGAAGATATATGGACTTTTTATTATGAAAAGCCTGTAAAAGCAAAAATTACATCAGGTTATACAACTTATGCCGTTGAGTTCCATTATAACGAAGAAGCAAAACAATGGGACTACTCTCCCGTACAAGATATTGGAACACGATATGATTGGGATATTGAAGGCACTTGGCATCCGATTATAAACGAATATAGAACTTGGTATGCTACCTGTGTTATGACAATCGGTAAAATTGAAAATGACCAAGTACATATAACCTTTGAAAAAGATGGCGTAGTACATTTTGATGAAACGATACCTTTTAACAACGAAAGAGGAACTTCTTTTGAGGTACATACCACGAACAGTATGTGGCAAGATATTGATATGTACATATTGCCAACAGGAGTTGGTGCTGACAGAAACGGAACAAGGTCAGGTTGCGACTTTGAAAGAACAAGCAAACCAATAGAAAGCACTTCATCTAATAATACAGTAGAAGATGACACATCTTTCAAAACTTACAAAATAGCAACGAAACTTGATAAAAACTATGTTTTGAACATTGAAAACGCAAGTAAAAATAACGGAGGTAATTTGGAATTACAAGAAAATTCATCAAGTGCTTCTCAGAAATTTGAACTAAAGCAACAGAGTAATGGGTATTACCTGATTATAAACAAAAACTCAGGTATGGCTTTGACAGCTGAGAATAATGGAACTGTCGAGAACACAAATGTTTGTCAGCAAGAAATCAACAACTCTTTATCTCAACAATGGAGCTTGGTAGAAACAAGTGATAACTGCTTTTATATTATAGAAAAAAATAGTGGCTTATACCTTGATGTTGATAATGCTTGGACAGAAAATGGTACAAATGTGAAGCTCTTTTCACTAAATACAGCTTATGAAGCACAAAAATGGATATTTGTTGAGCAATAACAGGAGGAAAACAAATGAAAAAAAACATATCTATAGTTTTACTAATTACATTTATTCTTTCTTTAACCTCATCAAATGTGTTCGCTGCTAAAAACTATGTAGATTTATCAGAAGCAGAAGCAAAACAAGTGGCAGGAACTGTTGATGGTGTAGTGAAAAATAAGAAAGTCCAAACCAAATTTCAAGAACTCATAGACTTATGGCATTTGAATTTAGATACTTCAAACGATGTAGGTACTTTTTCTCAATCAAAAGAATGGAAATATGACATTAACGCACAAATCAAATACGGCACTAAAACTGACGGAGGAAGTCATACTTGTTTAGGTTATGCAAAATATGTGTTTGCTTATATCTTCGGGGTATATTCCTTAAACGATGCACACATTGTCAAAACCTATGATTTATCATATGAAGGTTTTAAGAAAAATGGAGTTTTGCCCGGAGCTTACATTCAAGGCGATGGGCATACTATAATTGTTTTCGCCTATGATAAAGACAGCATAACAATTTATGATGGAAATTGGGAGAGAAACCAAAATAATCAATCTCGTATTCGTGTGAGCAAATATTCGTGGGACAAGATATTAAGCAGATTGAACGGAAAATGTAAAAAAATTGTTATGCCCAAACCAGAGTATTTACATTCTGCTCCTTATGACTGTGAAACTTTTAAAACCATTAAAAAGGATGGTAAAACTCTTTTAGGTGCTTGTGAAACCTGTCAAACAGAATTTGATTGGTTTTCTGAACTTGACATTATTAATGGCACGGCTACCATTAAAAGCTCGAACAAGAATTACAAAATAACTCTTTATAAAAAACCTTATGAAGATGCCGAGAAAATAAATACAAAAAATAAAGTTCTGAAAGAATTCCCTGTCATTGGTACTGTAAAAAACGCTTATGGAAATGAGTGGTATGCCGTTGATTATCAAGACAACGATGGCAAAGTTAATTGGACAGGTTATATTTATTCGCAAACTTTAACTGATAATTACAAAGTTACAATAAACAATGAATCAAATGTTGAAAGAAAAGAAAGTGCTGCGATTATCGAGAAGGAACATTCTCATAACTATAATTACAATAACGGTCAGTGTTATTGTGGAGCTGTGAAAGCGACCACTCAACAAACCAACGCAGCTTCAACATTAAAAATCAATCTCACCAAATATCCTGTTCAACACACACAAGGCAATAATTTTGGTTTAAGAGGAACTATATCTTCAAACTACAAAATTAAAAAGATATACGGATATATTAAACAAAACGGCAATGTAATTCAATCTACAGAAGATAGTCCAAATACAAAGTCAGTTGATGTTAGAGATAAAAAATTAAATAATAATTTAGTCTTTGAAACATTGGGAACAGGAAATTATACTTTGGAAGTATATGCCGTAGATGCTTCAGGAAATGGCATTACTGTAACAAAGAACTTTACTGTTGTCGGACAAACTGTTAAAGCAGAGTCAACATTATCAATTAACCTTGATAAATACCCTGTTACACTAAATGCAGGAAGTGGTTTTGGTTTGCGTGGCTCAATAACTTCAAACTATAATATCGCACTTGTAAAAGGTTATGTTATAAATTCAAGTGGTCAAACTGTATTGTCATCTAAAGATACACCTAATTCGACCTCTATGGATATAAGATGTGCAAACCTCAATGATGACCTCGTTTTCAATAATCTTGGTGCAGGAAATTATACTATGAAAGTTGTTGCAACAGATAATTCAGGCAGAACTGTTGAAGTGTCTAAAGCCTTTTCAGTTATATCAAACACAAGCAGTAGTAACTCTACATTAGCTATCAACCTAAAAAATTATCCTGTTACATTAGATGTTGGTAGCAGTTACGGCTTGCGTGGCTCAATCACATCAAACTACAATATTTCTGTAGTAAGAGGTTATGTTATAAACTCAAATGGACAAACTGTATTATCTTCAAAAGATACACCTAATTCAACTTATATGGATATAAAACCTGCACACCTTAATGCAGACCTTATATTTAATAACCTTTCAGCAGGTAATTATACAATGAGAGTTGTTGCTGTAGATGCTTCAGGAAGAACTGTTGAAGCAACAAAGAATTTTACGGTAAAAGCAAAAGATGTATATGTTGATAATTCTCCAAACGGAAATGGTGTTACGGGTACTGTTGCTATTCCTTCAAGTTGGGAAAATCTCAGTATTAGAAGCGGACCCTCCACTAATTATCAAATCGTTGGAAGTATGAACAACGGAGCAAAATGTACTGTTTATCCAAACAAAACAAGCAATGGTTGGTATTATGTAAATTACAACGGCATTTGGGGATATGCTTCAGGAAATCAAATAAATCTTAACAATTCATCAAACGCAAATACAAGAACAGGAATTGTAAATATTCCGTCAAGTTGGACAGATTTAAGTATTCGCACAGGCCCATCCACCAATTATCAAATTGTTGGAGGTATGCCACAAGGAGCAAGATGCACAGTATATCCCGATAAAGCAAGTAATGGTTGGTACTATGTTGAATACAACGGCGTTAGTGGCTATGCAGCCGGAAATAGAATAAATTTACAATAATGAGGTAAAACCAAATGAAAAAAATATTAAGTATAATTTTAGCGACAATGATGTTGTTTACAGCAACAGCATTTGCCGAAGAATATTCAGAGTCAGCAAACGTAGATTATGGTTACGATGAAAGCTACGATGAAACTGAAAAACAGGATGAAATAACAATAGGAGCAAGTGATGACATTCATACCTCTTATGATGAGGACTACGATGAAAGCGGAACACAAGATATATCATCGGGAAAATATGATGATGTTTCTCAGTCATATAACAAAGAATTTGACGAAAGTGTAACTAACGCTGAAACTCCAACTTATTCTCAACCGAACGGAATAACAGTTATTCTAAACGGAAAACAACTTGAATTTGATGTTGAGCCAATGCTTATTAACAGCAGAACAATGGTGCCAATTAGAGTGATTTTTGAAGCTCTTGGAGCAAAGGTTGATTGGGACGGAACAACACAAACCGCTATAGGCGTTACAAAAAGTACAACTATTAAAATTACTATTGGAAAAGATTATCTATTAAAAAATGACAACATAGTTGTTTTAGACTCTCCTGCCGTTGTGATTTCAGGCAGAACTTTAGTTCCTGTAAGAGCAATTGCAGAAAGCCTTGATTGTGCAGTTAATTGGTATGGTGAAACACAGGTAGTAGAAATTTTAAATTAGTAAGTATAATTTATCTAAAGGGAGATAAGGAAATGTTTAATTTTGAAAGAAAATCTGAACTTGGTTTAGATATCGATATTGAAAATAAATACGATAAAACCTTTAATGCAATTTGCGAAATGTTGGAAAATAGGGAGATAAAATATGATATAGTCCCTCATAAAGAAGTTAAAAACGTGATAGTTTTTCGCGGAAATTTAAAAGGATTCTTTTTGCATACAGTAGTGTTTATTGATGCTGAAAAGGATATACTTAAATTTGAATGTACTTTGCCGATTGAAGTATCGCCGGAATATAAGCATGTGATTGCGGAAACCCTATGTTTAATAAACAGCCAACTTATGAACGGCTCATTTAATTGGAATCTGAAAGATAATATTTCTTTCCAAATAGCACAGTATATATTTGATTCAGCTATAGGAATGAGTGATATTGAAACTATATTCTCAATTATGATTGCAACTGTTCAAGGATATACAGAAAAAATATTTGCTGTATCGAAGGGATATATTACACCTATTAACGCAATTCAGTAAAGTAAAAAGCAAATTTTGAGGGTAGTTACATATTCCAAAAAAAGTATAATTTATAAAAATGGCGACTGTTCTTTGTGGAATGGTCGCTATTAGAATATACGTCTGAATTTTATTCCGATACAAGAAAAAAATCTAAAATTTTAAAAGTTTTTTCTCGTTTGAGCAAAAACTTTTGATGACATTGGAAACGGAGCAAATTACGAGGGCATAAAGCAGATAAATGTAATTGATTGGTTGTTGGAATAAAATAAAGTTTATATTTTCGTAAAAAGTAACAGCAAACAGTGAATAAACATGGTTCACTATTTGCTGTTACTTTTTATTATATACAAAATGCTGCATACAGCGGAACGGTTTTCTTGCCGGTTTCAAATCCGAAGTTTTTGGCAGAGAGTTTAATTGCATATTTGGGTTCATTTGTCTGCATATATAAATTAAGGCTTTTAGCTTTGGTGTTATCGGCGCTTTTAACTTCAACAGGTATAATATCTCCGTCAAGCTGAATAATAAAATCAATCTCTGCACCTCGTTCGGTCATCCAATAGTAAGTTTTGTGGCCGTTAAAAGTAAGCTGTGAATTAACATAGTTTTCTGCCATACCGCCTTTGAAGTCATCAAGCTCATCGGACATATAGAGCACATCCTGTGCAAGCAAATCTTTTTTTGCACACAAAAGCCCCACATCGGACACATAAATCTTGAATGAGTCGATATCCCGGTAGTTCTCCAATGGCTTCTTAATCTGTTCAACTTTATAAATCTGTGATACTATGCCCGATAATGAAAGCCACTCAACAGCATTTTCAAACTCGGCTGCTCTTGCACCCTTTTTGATAAGCTTGTATTGAAATCTTGTATTTTTCTTCGAAAGCTGAACTGTGATATTATCATAGGTAAGTCTTGTTTTCTTTATCTCATTTTTATTATTGTACTTACTCATATCATCAAGATATCCCTCAAGAATCATATTTTGAGTATGGCGAATAAGGATATAGTCCTTGGTCTGGGCATATTTCATTACGCATTCGGGCATTCCGCCCACCACAAGATATTGCCTGTACAAATTCATGGCTTCTTCGTGGAGTATTTCCGGCATGGGCGTATTTGATGCAAAGCACTCTTTGATACGCAATACCAAATCCTCCTTATCGAGAGCCAGCATAAATTCCTCCATATCCATTGGATACATGGTCTTTATATCAACCTTGCCCACCGGAAAAGAGAATTCCGCTCTGTTTACTGCCACGCCCAAAAGACTTCCTGCAACCGCTATGTGGTATTCGGGTGCTTCTTCGCAAAAATATTTAAGTGATGTCAGAGCACGTTCGCACCTCTGCACTTCGTCAAATATAACGAGGGTTTTTTCCTTAATAATAGTCTGCCCTGAAATGTGTGAGAGTATGGGAATAAGATAATCCGGACTTATGTCGCCATCGAAAACAGAGCTGAGCTTGGGGTTGCTTTCAAAATTAAAGTATGCAACATTTTCGTAGCAGGTACGACCAAATTCCAAAAGAGAATAGGTCTTTCCAACCTGCCTTGCTCCTTGCAGAATAAGCGGTTTTCTGTGAGGATTATCCTTCCAGAATTTTAAAAATTCCATTATTTTTCTTTTCATTACTTTCACCATCCTATCTTGGTTTACATTTAGTATACCACGGATTCGTGTTGAAATCAATATGTTTTTAAAAATTATTCGTGTATTTTTACATGAATATTTTTAAAAATAAAGAAAATTACTTGTTTGTATTATTTGCACTTAAAAGCCTTTAAAAAATCCGTAAAAATTTTGTAAAATTTTCTGCGAAAGATATCACTTATTTCATTGACAGAGCGGGAGCGTAGTGATATAATAATATAGTTGCGAATATAATAAGATTTTGGTGATAAATGATGAAAAAAAACATACGGATAATTATCGCAGTGTGTATACTCTTCGCACTGGCGGTACCCGTTAACTTTACAAAGTGTGATGAAGAGAAGGCGGGGTTCTTTACAGATATCTCATCCGGGGAGTGGTACTACAACAGCGTGGCTAATCTCTTTAATCATGATGTTATAGACCCCGGTGATAAATTTTACGGAGAGGCACCTGCTTCCAGAAAAGATATAGCCCTCTATATGTACAAGCTTAATAATTCATTGGGTATTAAAGCCGACAAGGCAGAGAGTGTACCCTTTGCAGATGTGGAGGAAGATGAATATTATGATGCTGTGGCATGGGCATATGAAAACAAAATAATATCCGGCTATCAGGACAATACCTTCCGCCCCGAGGCTCAGTGCTCCAGAGAGCAGATGTGCGTTATGGCTATGAGGTTTCTTACATACGCAGGTATCAAGCCCGCCATAAAGGGCGATGAAGGGCAGTTTGCAGATTCTCTGGCTGTCAGCGGATATGCACGTTCTTATGTGATTTCCGCAAAGCTTGCCGGAGTGGTAAAGGGCAATGGTAACTCTTACCTGCATCCCCATGCTCCCGTAATACGTGCAGAGCTTGCTGTGATACTTAATTCACTGCTCGATATTGCACTAAATCCCTGTCCGGAGGGTGAGCCCTTCGTAGATACTACGGATGGTGCCTACACACCCTTGTATGATTCGTATCTTACAGAGAAGCTGTTTAATTTTGAGGCATATGTGGGTGAGGGTGATGCCGTAGACCTGTCGTATTTCGATGATGCGGTGTTCGTGGGCGATTCGGTATCCATGTCGCTGCAGTATTATTGTGCTTCCAGCAAGGCACTGGGTAAGGCTACCTTCCTGTGTGCAGGAAGCCTGAGCCCTCAGAATGCTCTGTGGGATGTGACCCCCGATTCCAAGCACCCTGTGTACAAGGGTCAAAAGCTTAAGGTAGAGGATGCCGTAGCAGCTGCAGGCGGCAAAAAAGTATATATAATGCTGGGCATTAACAGCCTGCGTGCAGGGGTGGACGCTTGTATAGCCGATATGACTACTCTCATAAGCAGAATTTCAGCTAAGTCTCCCGACGCACAGATAATACTTCAGTCTGTGACTCCCATGACTAAGACGAGCCCTATTACCACAAATAAGCTCAATAATGACGTAATATATACCTACAATTCCAAACTGTTGGAGCTTGCTCAGAAAAACGGCTGGTATTATATCAATGTAGCCGAATGTGTAGCCGGCAAGGACACTTTTTTGAAAAGCAGCTATTGCAGTGACCCACAGACCATGGGCATACACTTTAATTTTGAAGCAGATAAGGTGTGGGCAAACTACCTGAGAACTCATGCACCTAAAATATGATGAAGCTGTAGAGAAGAGGATTAGAAATGAAAAGATTATCTTTAATTATGATATTGGCTCTTGCATTTGCATTAAGCGGATGCTCTGATAAAGAGGAGCCCAAGAAAGCTCCCGAAAGCATAAGCAGAAATGAAGAGACCAAAGAGCCTGCCAAAATCGATAAGGACGATGCGGATGCTAAACCGGACACTCAGACACCATCAGTTGAAGAAAAGAGTGATAAAGCAGACGAGCCGGTATCTGATAAAACTACACCGGGCAAAACTCTTACGGAAATCAAAAGCATCATTATGGCATCAATCGGGGCAAGCGGAGCTGTCGAGATGGATGCGGAGGCTATGAGCTCTATATACGGATTTGATACAGCTCATATAGCCGAGGCTGCCGGGTTTGTACTCATGGAGGGTACATTTCCTCATGAAGTAATCATGGTAAAGGGCAAGGACGCATCCTGTGCATCTGCACTGGAGTCTTTGCTCAAGGTGAAGCTTGAGTCATTTGTGGAGCAGTCCAAAGGCTACGACCCTGAGAATTATGCACTTGCACAGAAGTGCAAGGTGGAGAAAAACGGCAATTATGTGGCGCTGTTTCTCTCACCGGATTGTGAGCAGATTAAATCGGTTTACGAAAAATATATAAAATAATTGGGACTACGTATAAAGTCGCATCAACCACGGGACGGAGCTTTGATTAGCTGCGTCCTTGGTGTGTGGTGACTTTATGAGTCTGTGTCAAGGTATTGGAGAATTACATATGGTATTTTCAAGTCTTGTTTTTTTATTGATTTTTTTGCCGGTGGTAATAATAGTTAATTTTTTACTGCCCGGCAGATACAGGAACTTCTTCTTGCTGATAGCTAACTTATTTTTTTACGCATACGGTGAGCCTGTATATGTACTTTTGATGCTCGCGTCAATACTTGTCAACTACATTGCGGCACTTCTGTTGGACAGATGCTCTTCGCTGAAGCTGCGCAAGGCGGTATTGGTGGCGGATATAGTTATCAATATAGGCGCTCTGTGTTTCTTTAAGTATACTTCGCTTATATTGGATACTTTGAGAATCATACCTGCGCTTAGGAGCTTGCCCGGAGCGAATATTGTACTGCCTATAGGTATATCATTTTATACTTTCCAGGCGGTATCGTATGTTATAGATGTATACCGCAGAGAGTGCCGCAGCTCCAAAAGCTTTGTAGATTTCGCGGCATATATATCGCTGTTTCCTCAGCTTATAGCGGGTCCTATAGTACGTTACAGTGACGTGGAGCGCAAGCTCAAGGAACGTCATGTATCAGTGGAGATGTTTTCCAATGGTATCAAGCTGTTTATAATAGGTCTCGCCAAGAAGGTACTGCTTGCCAATAAATTTGGCATGCTGTGGGAACAAATCTTTGCAGATACTGCTGCTTACGGTACCGTAGGTGCATGGATAGGTGCGTTTGCATATACGCTGCAGATTTACTTTGATTTTGCAGGGTATTCCGATATGGCACGAGGCCTTGGCAAGATGCTGGGATTTGACTTTTGTATTAACTTCAGCTATCCGTATATATCACGTACCATTACCGAGTTTTGGCGCAGATGGCACATATCCTTAAGTACATGGTTTAAGGACTATGTATATATCCCTCTGGGAGGCAATCGCAGGTCAAAGGGCAGGCAGGCATTTAATCTCTTGGTGGTATGGGCTCTTACGGGTCTGTGGCACGGTGCAGGCTGGAATTTTGTGGCGTGGGGTCTGTACTACGGAGTCCTGCTTCTGGCAGAAAAGATGCTTTACGGCAAATTTCTGTCAAGGCTGCCCAAGGCTGTATGCCATATATACACACTGCTTATCGTGGTGGTAGGGTGGATATTCTTCGCTTCGCCCACATTCGGCAGCGCATTCGCATACCTTAAGGTGATGTTTACTCCTGTTACGGGAAATGCTCTGTCGCTGGTGCCGTGGGCATTTACCTTCATAGTGGGTATAACAGCATCCACACCGCTCATGACTGCGGTATGGGGTACTATAAAGCTTAAACGCAAGCTTACCTTATGGGAGATAGCTCTGTGTGCCGGAGGATTCGTACTCTGTATGTCAAGCCTTATTACAGAAAGCTATAATCCGTTTTTATATTTTAGATTTTGAGGTATTGTGATGAATAACATACGTATAAGGAAGTGGATTCTGCCCATATTGTTTATGGGTACGATTACAGTATTATCACTTGTGACATTCTTTGGCACTCATAAAACATACTCGGAAAACGAAAAGAGGATGCTTGCTGAGTTTCCCAAGTTCAGCCTTGAAGCGGTTATGAGCGGCAGTTATCAGAAACAGCTGGAAACATATATAAGCGACCACATTTCCGGCAGAGATTTTTTCGTGGGGGTAGATACATATTTTTCGCATTTGATGGGTAGAAATGCTCTTGGCGATATATATAGGTCTGATGGAGATTATCTTATTAATGCACCGAAAAATGACTCGAACGGACATTTCGTTAAGAATATGAATAACTTTGAGAAGTTTGCCGACAAGATAGGCGTACCGTGCTCTATGATTATAGTACCCTCGGCAGGTTATATAATGGAGGACAGGCTTCCCGCTTTTCACGGTCAATACAATGACGACAAGCTCTTTGAGAAGGCGAGCAGTCTTACTCCTTCGGTTAAGTTCTTTGATGCCAGAGTGCCGCTTATAGAGGCGTACAATGCAGGTAAACAGGTTTACTACAGGACAGACCACCATCTCACCTCATCGGGTACCTACGAGCTGTACAAAGCATACTGCGATTTCGCAGAGATTAATTATCCGATAGAAAGTACCTATACCAAGGAGATTCACGGTGGATTTTACGGTACTACGTATTCATCGAGCGGTTACTGGATGACCGAGGCGGATAATATAGAACTCTGGGACAGCGGTGAAAAGGTCTGTGTAACTCATGATGAAGATACTAAAACCAAGTGGGATACAGTGTTTTTCAAGACACACCTTACTAAGAAAGATAAATATCCTGTGTTCCTGGACGGTAACCACAGCTATGTTAAGATAGAAAACCCCGGTGTCAAAAAAGGAAACCTGCTCATAATCAGAGATTCATATGCTCAGTGCTTTGCACCCTTTATAAGCCATAATTATCGTAATATTTATATGCTGGATATGCGTTATTACAGAAATTCGGTTTTAGGGCTTGTTAAGGAGAAGGAGATTGACGAAGTACTGTTTCTGTACGGAATTGATACCTTACTGACAGACAGCAGCACATCGTGGTTAATGTTTTAAAAAAAATACTTGCAATTTTGATTGAAAAGTAATAAAATTATATTGTATTCTAAATACAAAGGAGATATGTAAGATGAATAAATCATATACCATGAACATAGCAGGACTTAAAAGAGATTTGCCTCTGTGCAAGGTGGCAGATAACCTGTATATAGCTGCCTTTATACTCTTCGGTGATGTGGAGATTACCAAGGCGGCGGCAGCGGAGCTCTTGAAGAAAGCACCGGAGTATGATGTGATGCTCACAGCAGAGTGCAAGAGTATACCGCTGATATATGAGATGGCAAGACAGTCCGGAGATGATAACTACGTGATAGCCCGCAAGGGTACCAAGGTTTATATGGAGAATGTAATAAGCGCAGAGGTTAAATCCATAACCACGGACCATCCTCAGGTGCTCAACCTTGGTGACGACAGCGCAGAGGCATTAAAGGGTAAAAAGGTACTTATAGTTGATGATGTGATAAGCACAGGAGAATCTCTCAAATGCCTGGAATTACTCGCTGAGAAGTGCGGCGCAGAGATAGTAGGCAAGATGGCAATCCTGGCAGAGGGCGAAGCTGCAGACAGAGAAGATATCATTTATCTGGAGAAGCTCCCTCTCTTCGATGCAGACGGCAATATAATAGACTAATTTTGATATTTGATTTGCTCATTAAGTATAAGCTGGTAACGTATGAGTGTGTTGCTGTCAAGGTTTTCCCTGTGCATATCCACCGCGTTGATTTGGTGGTTGTCATAGGTGGTGTAGTAGTATATGCCTTTGCTTGCATTACAGCAGGAGGTATATAAGGTGATTTCAAGGTTGCCGTTTTCGGCTATACAGCATCCTCTCGGCTGGCTTACACTGCCCAGAATATGAAAAAACTGACTTACACTCTCTGTTTCCGACTCACCGGAGACGGAGTTCAGTTTAATAAATGCAGCTCTTATAAAACGTGACCGGGATGACAAATCTCCCGGCAGTCCCATAGCACCCATCCCTCTGCTGTAGCGGCAGAGGGATATTTTTTGTGAAAATGTATTTTGAGGGTCGCCTGCGGTAAGCTGCATATAGTCGTTTAGAGCAAATAATTGCATGCCAAATGGGGGATTATTGGTAAGCACTCCCGGAGGATTGTCATATATGCTTATACCCTCCTTTACAGATTCTACGGTAATAGCATCGTATCGGTCGGCTATAATCCAGTGAAGCTGAGCTACCGGTAGGTTATGACCAAATGATGTAGAGGTTATGTTGATATTTTCAAGTAATGCCCGTGCATCTTTCACGGAGGAGCACTGCCTGAGAATCCACGGTATGAATTCAAACTGAGCTACGTTGTCTTTACCGGATATACAGTCCCTGTAAAATGCATTTCCTACGAAGTTGAGCCCTGCCATAGCCAGTCCCTTTTCATTTACGGCATCATAGTACAATGGATAGCTATCCGCCACATGCGCCATGCCTATTATAGCATAATCGGCAGAGCACGCATCAGCATGGCGAAATTCAAACGGGTAGTTTCGGGGAGTTACCGTGACCTCTTCAGAATACGAAAAGTCATAATCAAGTGTTCTGCCAAAGTAGAAATCTTTGGTTTGGTATGTGATTGCTGTGCACATGGCTTTACCTCCGGATAACCTTTATTTGTAATATTTTTTCTTAATATGCTGATGATTATACGGATTAAATGAAAGGGGCTGTAAATAAAGTCATGACTTTATTTACAGCCTACTTTTTGACTATTAATATTTCAATCAAAATACTCCGATTGCCTGCAGGAAGAGGATTGCCATTACTACCGGTGCTATATATTTGATAATAACCGTGTAGAGGGTTTTCCTTTTAAATGTATGTCCCGAGGATTCGAGTTCATCTATAACCCATTTGGGCTTCACAACCCATCCTATGAGTATACTTGTGAAGAGTGCTACGAGAGGCATAAGTAAGCTGTTGCTTACGTAGTCTGCTATATCCAGTAGCTGTCCTACTGTACCGTTGGGCAGTGTGAGTTCAAAGTAGAACAGGTTATATCCCAGGCAGATTACTATAGCGCCGATTGTAGCAGCTATGGCAACAAAGAGACTTATCTGCTTTCTGGTCTTTCCGGTTTTTTCCATAATGCTGGCTACTATAGTCTCCATGATAGATACAGAAGATGTAAGTGCGGCGAAGGCTACCATTACAAAGAATACTACTCCTACCACAATACCAATATATCCCATCTTATCGAAAATCTGCGGAAGTGCCACAAACATAAGTCCGGGACCGTTTGCCGAGAGACCTTCTCTGCCGGAGAATATGTATACCGCAGGGATTATCATAAGACCTGCAAGGAAAGCGACACCGGTGTCAAATATTTCAATTCTGGTTATGGATTGACCCAGGTTATCCTTCTTGTCTACGTATGAACCGTATGTTACCATTATACCCATGGCTATGCTCAACGAGTAAAAAAGCTGACCTGTAGCATCGAGAAGAATTGTCATAAATTTATTTAGTGTAAGTCCGCTGAAATCCGGCACCAGATATATCTTGAGTCCGTCCATGGCAGTTCTGCCATCGTGTGAGAGCGTCATTGAGAATATTGCTATGCCTATAATCATTATAATCAGTCCGGGCATTACAATCTTGGAGAACTTTTCTACACCTTTCTCTACGCCGTTATACACGATGAATGCGGTTAATGCCAAATATATGAGCATCATGACAATCGGCGATATATGAGATGTTATAAATGAAGTAAAGTAATCCGGAGCCGCAGCGGCAGAGCTTGCGCCCGTAAGGTATACGGTTATATACTTAAGCACCCAGCCACCAATTGCACAATAATATGTAAGTATAATACATGGTACTATGAACGTAAGCGGGCCTATAAATTTCCACTTGGGGTGTACAGCTCCGAATGCCTGCAGTGAGCTTTTTCCGGTTTTCCTGCCTATGGCAAGGTCGGTAGTAAGCAGAGTAAATCCAAAGGTGAGAGTAAGCACAATGTATACCAATATGAAGAGACCTCCGCCTCCCTTTGCGGCAAGATAAGGAAATCTCCATATATTACCGAGACCTACCGCACTACCTGCGGCAGAAAGTATAAATCCGAGCGAGCTTGTAAAACCGCCCTTTTTCTGTTGTTGCATATAGTCACATCCTTAAAATTATATAAATATATTTTAACAGATATCTTTAAAAACGTCAAGAAAAATAAGGTAATTTTGTGCGGAAATAAAATAAAAGCCGGATTGTAAAAACTTGAAATTACGGTTCGTCGGAAATCGCCGAACCCTACAAACGATATCTGTCAAAACAGATTATACTGAAATATTGTAGGGAATGGCGCTTGCCGACATTCCGAAATCTATTTGTTTTACATCCCGCGTATTAATTAAGTACAGCTATCATATAATTGAGATACCCTGCAAATGTCACCCAGATTAGATAGGGTATCTGCAGATATGCCGCTGTTTTGCTTGTTTTTCTGTAACGTAATATGGTGGCAAGTATCAAAATCCACAGCAGAATAAGCCATATAAATGATACCCAAAATGCCCTTAGATTAAAGAAAATTATACTTCAGAAGAAATTCACCACAAGGCTTAGTGCGTATACCGCAAGCCCGTTTTGATTATCAGCAGAGGGTAAGCCGCTCTTTACATAAATCATTGCCGAGCTTATACCCATAAGTACATACAATATGCTCCACACTACAGGAAATAGCCATCCGGGAGGAGCCAAGGCAGGCTTTTGTATCTCTGCGTATATATCCATGTTGCCTCGGGTAAGCAAGGCAGACAGACCGCCTACAGCCAGGGCAATTGCTATGGATATGATGTAAGGTTTGATTTTCTTCCACATAAAATATCACCTCGGATATAGTATATGTGGCAAAATCGGTTTAATTCTAATTATTCTGAATTTACAGACAGTACCTGCACATTGAAAGAAGGGCAGATGATTTTTTTAAGTCCCAACTGCTCATACACTATTAAAAATCCGTCTGCAGAGCCATTTATACACATAACTGCCAACTTTGCTATGAGAAGTCATGGATGCTGTGACCAAAGTGTATTTGCGGGAATCATGAATGGCGTATACAGCTCGTTTCCTATATCCGAAGACACTGCACGCCTTGCACCTATGATAGAGAGACTATTGTCTGTATGGCAGATTAAAGGGAACGGCTACCGTGTGATGGCAAAGTCTCTGCTATATGAGATGATGTACCTGTACCTTAACGATATGGCAAAAAAATACCGCAAGAACACCCATTACAGCAAGATATCATCGGCAAAAAAGTATATTGATGCAAACTTTGACCGGGATATAAGTGTAAGAGAGCTTGCAGACATGTGCGGCTTGAGCGAGACGCACTTTCGCAGATTATTTGTGCAGACGCTGGGCATGAGCCCCACAGATTACCGTATCGATAAGCGCATACTCAAAGCCAAGGACTTGCTCCTTACAGGTGATTACAACGTGGGCGAGATTGCAGAGCAGGTGGGCTTCGAGGATGCTAACTACTTCAGCAGAATTTTTAAGAAAAAGACGGGCTTCACACCCAAGGAATATATAGGGATGTATTAAGTAACAGCGAAAATCAGTTTTCGCTGTTACTGTTTATATTTCTGTTTATGGCATCATAGTCATGATTAACCAGATGCCCGTATTCGGAGGGAGTCATAGAAGTTTTTTGCTTGAAATGCCTCGAAAAATAGCTTTCGGAGGTGTAGCCCAGTTTTATGGCAATTTCCGATATCGAATATAGGTTTTTTCGTATTAAAATTTTAGCTCTTTCAATTTTTATATCATTGAAATAGTCAATTACACTTTGATTGGTAGCTTCTTTGAATAAAGTTCTGAACCGTGAACTGCTCATTTTGACATGTTCGGCTATATCTGTTATCGTTAATTTTTTCTCAATGTTCTGATACATATACTCTATTGCCTGGTTTATCAGCGGTGTTGTATAATGCTTTGTGTGAATTATTTCACCGGTATTATTCTTTTTTTGATACAGCAGCGTAAGTAAATATTCTATAGATGATTTTACAAAAGGAATTACATAGTCGGGAGCGTCTGCCTTGGGTCGCATGCCTTTAATACCGTCGGGCTTTGATGACCATCTTTCAAAATATCGATTACCTACGATTACCAATTTAGAGATTAGATTTTTTTCAAATGGGTCAAATGTATATATTTTGTTTTCCAGCAACGGTTCTGATTTTTTTGCAGAATCAAAAGATACCGTAAATATATTAATGAATTCATTGTTTGATGAAATCAGCCTGTGAGCACTTCCGGGGGCATAAAGAATCCCTTGTCCGGCGGATAAGCAGACAATTTCACGGTTTATTTCCAATTGTACATTACCCCTGTCAATATACAGCACCTCCCAATGTGGGTTTTGTGTTGCACATTTCTCACATACACATTCTTTGGGGATACCTCTGTAAAAGATACTGATAATATGTGAAACAGGAAAGAAATCATGTAATTCGGTTTTTATATATCGCATAAGCCCCTCCTTATAAAGTTATATTATCACAGTTTAATAATACATTAAATTGAAATATTTGTCTATTGTTTGAGCAGATATTGAAAAAAGTTGAGCAAATACTGTATGGAAAGCAAAGGGCAATCATGTTATTATGATATTACACAAGGACAAGACTTATACAAAAGGAGTGTTAATCAATGAAAAGGTTCCTCATTATCATCACTGTATTGCTCTGCACTATGCTTCTTTGTTTAACGGTATATGCTGCCTCGTCTCCTCCCGAGATAGATTCGGCATTACTGGAATATGGTGCCGAGCGGGGTACGGAGATTGCGATACCGAATTTTGACCTTACCAAAACCGGTGCTAAGTTTAACTCGAAGGAAACCACTGCTTATACTACGTTTCACAGCTTGGATGGTACAACCGGATGTTATATGCTCACTCCCAAAACAGGAAGAAATGTTCTGTCTCAGGGCAGCATGAGCTTAAAGCCCAACAGGAACTATATATTGACTGCTTTGATATATTCTGATTATTCCAGAGACAACTGTGAAGTGGATATTATACTGAAAAGCTATGATAAAGACGGCAATCTCTCACACTCAAACCGTATTGGAACTCCCGCAAAAACAGATGGCTGGCAGCGTATAGAAAAGACATTTACAACCGGTGCCGTTTGTAACAGTGGTCTCATCAATATAGCACTGTACGGATTCAGCATACCGGATAATGCAAATAGTTTTTATATATCCGATTTACATATCATAGAGCTGCCTGCGGAAGAAATCACACCATTGTCACCGGGTGAGGGTATGATATTCGGCGGTAGCAGCGGTAAATATAATATGAAAGTTTCCGATGTCACCACAGGAGATGAAACCATCACCGTTAAGACAACGGCTGTCAAATTCGTCTTTAATAAATCAGATGACACAGTATTGATTTCTCAGCATATCAATACCGAGCGTAATTTAGTGTCGCTGACACTAAACAAGTCACTGCAAAATCTCAGCCTTCTGAGCAAAAGCGATAACGAGGCAGTCCTTACCACCGGTGAAGGCGGTGTGACATTTGGTGTACAGATGGATTCTATGATGCTGATTTCAAATCACGGTGATACAGACCTTCAGATAAACTGCGAGTCAGTTTTTAAAGGCGATTGGAACCGGTCGTATCAGGGTCATGTGGTATCAAAGGATGACCTGGGTGGATTTACCATAAACCCGTATATTCCATTGGGTACCGGCAGACTTTGCAGATATACTGTAAGTGATGATGTAGACTTTGATAATGTATATAATAATCCGGATTTCGTTACATTTTCACAGGCAGGGTGGTATATAGATTATCAAATCAGCTCGGGAGAGCTTTTGGGAGTGAGTATATTCCCTGCAAGGGAGTATGACTGGCAAGATTCTTTTGAAAGTACTTATATCAATTATTATAAAAACGGTAATACTGCACGGTTTGCACAGGATGCTGAGCTGTATGGAGTTGATGTGGGTGTGTTCTGGGACTATACCAAAAAATCATGGGGTATGTCATACGGCAATATTTATGAAGTTGCCTCCGGGTATGAGAGCAAGTATAAGACTGATATTGCCGAAGCACATAACAATGGAATTAAGGTTGCACCGTATATGAGTATGTACTTCTGGTACAATCGTGATATTGATGAATACATAAATGAGGTCAAACGTCACAGAGATACATATGGTATAGACGGTGTGTATACCGATGGTACCCCGGATATAGAGTGGCTGGCAGCATATGAAGGTGCCAGAAGGTTAAGAGAGCTCTTCCCGGATGGACCGATTATAGTGCATCAGACAGGCAAACATGGGAACGGCGGTCCGCCTGCAGGGCTCCATGATATGTTTATACCCGCCATTGACTCATACTTCACTATCACTTTAAGGGGAGAAGATATCCCCGGAGAGGGCATTGACTGGTCATACGCAAGGGAAATAGCCCCCGGCTATAATGTATCCAATGCCATAGGCCTATTAAAGGGCAATGCTTGGATGGAAAATGATGAAGTGATGCCTGAGTATAAGCAAAATTTAATTTCCTTATTATATAACGGCAGGGCACGTGTAGAATCCCGTGATGAAGGAAGTGAGGTTAAATATGCATCATTATATGATACCCTGCTTCAAAAGCTTCGTATAAATTATTTGGTTCACCAAAATCGCAGCGACTATTATAATGAGCATTATTTGCCTTTTGTTCACAAGCTGATTAGAGAAGATGATTACTACGGAAGTGAAATTGAAGAAGAAAAAGGCACCAAGCTGTTGGCGGATTATGATTTTACGAAGTCATCACATCTATCCTCGTGGAGTGTAGACAGCGGCAGCATGTCATCTGTATCAATTGAGCCGGTTGACGGAGTTAATGCTCTCTGTGTAGATGATGGAGGTGGGCTAAACTCCAAGGGAGCGGCAGTGAAGAATATAGGCAAGCAATCCGGAAGACTTCGTCTAGATATCGATGTGAGGACAGACGCTTCGGGGAGTGCTCAGATATGCTTTAATGATGCAAATGGCAACTCCTGTATGAAGCTGCTGATGGGTAACGGCATTATAAGAGCTACGGATAATACCGGCTCGTATGATATACTTGAATCATATGAAGCGGATACCTGGCATAACATAACAATCATAATTGATTGCGGCAGGAAAACATTTATGATTATGAAGGACGACGTAACCATTGCCGAAGATATGCATTTCTACTATAAATCCGGTGTACCGCAGGCTTTGGTATTAGCGTCAAGTGACACAGGAACTACTACAGCATATTTCAGTAATTTAGAATTGCTTCAGGGATTTTAAAGAGTAAATATAGAGAGGAGAGAGCTTATGAAGAAAAAATCCATACTGGCATGCTCTCGTATGCTTGTAGTCTTGTATGCGTTTTGCATATTTGGACTAAGCGCATCAGCCAATGATATGCAAACAGCAGCCAAGGTTACGACATACGAGGAGCATGTGGCAAATTTGACCCCGATTGAATCATTTAAAAACAGACCCATAGAGCCCATACCGGACGAACTGTATGAGGTAGACTCACGGGGCGGTACCAGAATTGAACTCGAGAATTATGATTTCGGAACTCCGGGTACACAGTTTGATTTAAGCTCCATAGCTATGGAATACAACGAAATCGCCGGCAGAGGCTACTATCGTGTATGTCTACCAACCGGTGCGGGTGATAAATACTGCCGAAGCGGCAGATTTGAAGTCAAACCCAATCGTAACTACATGGCATCGGTACTTATATGGTCTGATTTCAGCAGGTATACCAACAGAACACGTGAGTTTAATCTTAATCTGCTGTTTACTGATGAAAACGGTAAGTATGCTTTAAATCGCCGTTGCGGCGTACCCGGTGATACAGAAGGCTGGACCAGAATAGAGTTCGTCATGAGCCCCTGGATTTTGGAAAATGCCAAATACTGTCAGGCAAACTTAGTAACAACCGGTTTTGTGGAGGGAATGCCCGAAAGCAACATACTGATTGCAGACTATCAGGTATATGAGCTTCCCGAAAAGGAATTGATTCCGTATAAGGAGGGAGAGGGTGTTACCTTCAGAGGCAGTGCAGGAAGTCTGGACATGGCTATTGAAGGTGTAACCACAACCTCAGATGAAATCAGAGTGGATACCACAGGTGCCGGATATACCTTTGATTTGGTAAATAATACAATAACTGCCGAACAAAAAATCAATATGGAAAGAAAGGTATCTACATGGAAATCCGACCTGAGTTTTAAAGATCTCAAGGTAAGAAGTCATACAGAAACAGAAGCAGTATTGTCCAACAGTCTTGTGACCTTTGGTGTACAGATGGACGGCAGCTTGTTTTTGACACCGCATCAATCTGATATTAATCTGATATGCACCTCGGAGATAGGCGGTCATTGGAACAGATATGGATGCGGACACCTTATAGCATTTGATGACTATGGTGGATTTAATGTGACTCCGGATATCCCGGAGGGTACCGGCAGAATTTGCCGTTCGGAGCCTATAACGGAAAATCTGGATTTTGTAAATATAAAGTTTGATAATGAGATAAAAGAGGATAGAAATGCCAAGAGAAATTGGTTTATTTCAAGCGAAAAGCCCGGATGGCAGTTTAAGTGGACCATATCTCCCGGTGAGCGTCTGTGTATAGGCACATTTCCGCCCAGGGAGTATGATTGGGAGGCGGCTTTTAATTCCTCATACAGAAATATATTTCCGGCACAGACCCATCTGGATAATATGACCAGATATGTAGAGGAATTGGATCTGGATATATTGATGCTTTGGGATTTTTGTCACAATACTACTGCAGGTATGCAATACAGTCCGTATTATAAGCATGATGTAACCGAAGGCATTACCAAAGAAGCCATAAAAGCAGCACATAATAACGATGCCAAGGCTATAACCTATACCACTATGCATTTCTATTTTGACCGTTCGTCACCGGACAGATATATAAATGAAGTCAGACGTTTACGTGACAGATACGGGGTAGACGGAGTTTACTCGGATGGAACTCCCGGAGAGGGAGCATGGGTTGTGGCATATGAAGAATCCAGGATGCTAAGGGAGCTTTTCCCGGACGGAATTCTGATTGTTCATCAGACAGGACAGCCCGGTAACGGTGGTGCACCATTATCATCAAGTGCATTTTTCCTGCCGAATATGGATGCATACTATACCGCTACCTTAAAGGGTGAGTCAGTAAAGGTAGATGGATTTGCATCGCCACTGGCGAATATGACCTGGCCGCAGTACGGACTGGCAAACTGTGTAGGTATATCAAAGGGTGATGCATGGGCTTACTATGACAGCAACGGCAATCTGCAGAAAATAAATCTCACGGATGTGGGGCTTATAACCGTAATAAACGGTGGTATGCCACGAATGGACGATGGTGAGGAAAACTGGACCAAATACTATCTGCCGGTGAAAAATGCCCTGGAGGAGAATTGGAAGACATACGGTAATGAAGATAATTACTATGAAAAGTATTATGCACCTCTGGCGAGGAAGCTCACCAAGGACAGATTGTCATATATAGGCTATGTACCTGTAATAGATGATAACTTTGATACAGACGATATTTCTGATGAATATGAAATGACAAATATCAATTCACAGCCGGTTACACACGGTGATGACAGTGCGGTAAAGCTGCGCAACAATCCTATGCTCTTTGAGGGAAGTCTCTTTAAACGCAGTATGTCTTTATCGGGCAGTGTATCGGTGGAGTTTGATATAAAGGTGGATGAACCCGGCAACTATGTATACAGCATGTATGATGATTACGGCTCCGACGGCATAGGCCTGCAAATCTCTGCAGACAATAAGCTCAAAATCAGGAACACCGACGGCGGATATGCAACTCTGTGTAATCTCAGCCGAAATACATGGCACAATATAAAGCTTGAAGTGGATACCGATAATCATTTACTTACCATAACAGCAGATGGTGCCAAGCTTATAACCCGTATGAAAATCAGTGAGGATTTCTTCTACATAAGTAATCATGAATTTTCTTTTCAGGGATATGGCTCAGCTTTCTGTCTGGATAATTTTAAGGTTGGATATACTTATTAATTTTGAAAACATTGCCCATAAGGCAGTTTTATAAAACGAGGAGGAATATATAATGAAGAAAAAATTATTGTCGATTTTGTTAGTATTTGCATTCGTGCTCTCTGCTTTTCCTGCAGGAGCAGTGCTTGCGGCAGATACAGACCCCGAGGGTACTATAATAGTACTTAACAATACTTCATCACTTACGGATGAAACCAGATTTACGGCATCCGCTGTTATTGAGGCTTCGTGGACTACAAACGGCAGACTGGTAGACAGTAAATTAACCGGATACAACGGTAGGGGTGTCACCGCAGTGTATCACCCCGATACATATGCAAGGTGGTATTTTGCCAAGGGCAGCAGTGCTCCGGCAGGTACATATGATGTATATGTTTATAATGTAATAAATAACGGAACTGATTTATTCAGAAATGGTGGAACTAATAATCAGAAAGCTCAGCCTGGTTACCACACCAGATACACAGTTAATACCCGTGTTGACTCCAATAACGGTGTAACTCTGCAGGCACCCAGAAACACTCAGACCACATACTATGTAAACCAGGCTACAGCAAGCGTCTCAACCAACGGTTGGGTAAAATTGGGTACTCACTATTTTTCCGGTGTTGACGGAGCAGAGTATGTAGAGCTCAGAAATGATTTGTGGAATTCTTACGCATATGCAAGTGCGGTTAAGTTTGTGCCTGTAGACAGGAAATCCAGTGCTAAGCTTACCCATGTTTACACCAACGTAAACACTACTGCGGCAGCGAGTGTCGATGATACTAAAATTACAAAGATTCTGTGCGAAGAAGCTACCGTAGATTCTAATCGTATAGTGATGTCTGTACCTAAGGAGTACGGTGCAGAGACCACAGTATCCGGCGGCGGTACCAGAAGGAAGCTTTATTATACACTGGAAGCAGAAGACCCCAATGCTAAAATCTATAATGATAAGATGACTCAAATAAGCACCGACGGCAAAGCATTTGTTACACTACAGCAATATATAGAGTACGGCGGTGAATACAGCAGGATCATTTATGTAGAGTCCGAGGATGGAACTAACAAGGAGAGATATGATATATCATTTGTAGTGGAGAAGAACAGCTCCGTAAACCTCAAGGTTCCCACCTCCGTAAGCAGCAGTAATAAAAGCGGTAATTTCTGGATAAGAAACAGTGGTTCTCCTAATTCTGTTGGTTCTATGTCTCCGAATAATTCAAATGTAACAAGTGGATGGGGAGTTGTGGACACTTCTTGGACAGGTAATGCCAAGCTTGGTAGTCTGGGTAACTTTGCGCATTGGACACTGGGCACAGATATTATGACTGCAGGCTACTACAATCTGTATTTATATCCGTCATTTATCCCCAATATTATGGGAGAGTATGCAGAGGTTATAGTAGACCATGCAGGTATAATAGAGCGTAAGCTTGTAATGCCCGGTAAATATCACAAAAAATGGATGACCAAGGTGTTTGCAGGTACATATTACTTTGACGGCAGCGGTAATGAAGCAGTAGCTGTTATGAATCCTCAGGAAGCATTGACAGATAAACAGCTGTGTATTAACGGTATGCAGCTTGTACCCGCAGGTGCTGCTATGGCAGCGGAGGATTTTGCCGGTATAGCAATCACTGCCGGAGAGGAAAGTGCATCAATTACAAAGACTGTAATAGCACAGGGAGACTATGTACAGCCTGTGGCAGGTACAGATGTATCCATAAGTGTTATAGGTAACAACAACAAGTACGAATATATTACATTAAACGGAGAGACACTCACCGTTAATACTGCTAAGAGCCTTGTACTGGCAGAGGGCGGCAACGATATGACCCTGGAAATTAAATTAACAAATCAGGATGCTGCACAGACATACACCTTTAGTATATATGCCCAGACAGATGAAAACAGTGTAACCAGAAGATTGGTAGAGATCAGCGAAAACGGATACAGCTTTGAGATAGCTCCTGTTTCTCTCGACCCGTGGAATACAGGTCACAAGACCGGTTATATGAGCGATGCGAGTGCTGCAGCTGCTAAGAATTATTTCAGCTTCAGAGATACTTTGCCGGCAGGATATTACAAATTGCTGGCATGGGTTCCCGGATTTAGCTTCACCGCAAGAAGCAATGCCACTCCGTCCGTTTACTACGGCGGAGAGGACATGCCCTACACTGTTACAGCTGCAAACGGTACATTCAAAGGCACCGTTGACTGGACATCATCTGAGGGTAAATGGGTAGATTTGGGCTCGTATTATTTCAATGATGCAGAGCAGAGACTGGATTTCGGTACGGTATCCGGTAAGAGATTCCTTTTGGATACTGTTAAGTTCATTAAGCTCTCCGACGGTATAACTGTAGATGGTGTATATACAGAGCTTAATGATATAAATGACAAGGTTTTCTATACAGAGAGCACAGATGCCAGAATTATGCATGCTATTATTACGGAAGATGAAGTTAAAGCAAACGAAGTGGTATTAAGCTCTGAAGCTGAAACTAATATAGCGCTTGATGACGGTGTGAATAATATAGAGATTACCGTAGGTGAGGATAAATATAATTTCGCAGTTGTTAAGACAGGCACAGCCATAGCATGGGCTGATGCAGAATGGAATTCTGATCCCGATAGCGTACCGGGTGTGCATGGTTACAACGGTAACGGAGCGGCTGTATTGATTGCTGATTCTGTAGAGTTTGCTGTTCCTGATTCACTCTCAGGTGAATACGATGCCTATGTGTACTTCGTACCGGTAGATGCAGAGACTCTTGATGGACTCTCCGCACAGATAAGCATAAGTGTAGCAGATGCAGATGATGTGTACAGCGTAGACTACACTCCTCAGACCGAGGGATGGTATAAAGCAGGAGATACATACCGTTTTGACAGCTCGGTATCCGGCGAAAAGTTGACTGTGGCTGCCGGTGATGATAATATAGCATATATAAGTGCTGTTAAGTTCGTTAATAAGCAGACCGGTCTTAGCATTTGTGAGCCTGAGTTCATCGTATCGGGCAGTAATGTCAACGCATGGGCATACGCTTACAACGGAGACACAGAGGAGACTGTAACTGCAATCATAGCTTCCTATGATAAGATAACCAATAAGCTCTTAGCATGCAAGAGTGCAAATGTTACCGTAGCAAACGGATTTATCCGTTTTGATACCGATGCGATTGCGGTAGCCGATATGGCAAATACAATTGTTAAAGCCTTCGTATGGGACGGTACAGACGGTACTTCTGAATTGAAACCGCTGACACACCATGCGGAAATAACGGCACAGTAAGATATTGTACAGGATGTGGGGCTGTAAAAGGCCCCACTCAATGAAAGGAGATATCACATTGAATTTATCTAAAAGATTATTTGCAATATTACTGGCATTATTATTAATCCCCTCAATATCCTCCTTTGCACAAGTTAGTGATGATTATTATGCATGTATTAATGAAAATATAATTACAGTCGGCGGTTCGTCAATGTATGGTGAAGGTCATATGGTTACCGCCATGATAAGCTGTGAATCTGAAATGGTTTATTTTAACTTTGCTCAGACAGACAGCGACGGCAACTTTAAATTTGTATGTACTTTGGACCCCGATACGGATGATACAGGTGATTATGATGTAGTCATAGGATTTGCAGGACATGACGCTGTGTTGGTTGACGATAAAATCGTATTTGTAAATGCATTTGATACAGGTATCATACTTGATGAGATAAAACAATGCAGCACCATAGATGATTTGACAGACCTCATAGGTAGAAAAAATGATTTACTGCAGCTGGATATGGAGGGCAATATATCCACACTTACCGATGCGGATAAAGTATATAATTTTATGCTCTCACAAAAGCAGAATTATACCGGTGTGCAGAATTTCAGAGAGATATTTGAGACGGCTGTTGCCATTCAGCTCTTTAATGAATCATCTGCGCAGGATGCCTCAGAGCTTTTGGCTTTAAATGAAAAGGTGCTTGGTATTGATTTGGAAGGCATTTTTGCAGATATCAAGAATGATGAACTAAGGGGATATGTATATGATGCGGTTTGCTCCGCTGATATAGACCTCACTGCAGAGGATTTTCATGAGGTATATGAGAAATCAGTCTATACTGCTTTGTTAAACGGACTTGATACCTCAGACAGAGAAAAGCTCATTGATTATGCTGAGGCTTGCAATGATTTGGACTACGCCGAGTTTAATTTAAGCGGCTATGGCAAGCTGTCGCAGAAGAATCAGATTCAGCTTATAAAGAATATGATAGACTCCAAAAACGATGATGATTTTGATGACTTAGAGGATGCTGCCGAGAGATTTGATGATGAGGTAGATGACCTCACACCCAATTCCTCACCCTCTGATACAAAACCCTCTAAGCCATCAAAGAAGAGTCCTTCTGTATCTATATCTGTACAGCCGGAGAAAGCTGAAGATAAGGTGACAGGTGAGACCTCTGTGCCTGTACAGGTACGTAAATTCAAAGATTTATCATCTGTTCCGTGGGCGGTAAATCAGATAGAGTATCTGGCACAAAAGGGTATAGTAGACGGACGCAGCAGTGATACATTTGACCCCGACGGTTTAATCACCAGAGAGGAATTTGTAAAGCTCCTGATTGGTGCATTGGATGTGCCGGATTATAGCACGGAGAATACCTTTGCAGATGTCAGAGAAGATGATTGGTTTTATAAGCCTGTAATGAAGGCGTATGCAGCCGGAATTATCAACGGTGTGGATTATGAGAAATTCGGTACCGGTCAGCCTATAACCAGAGAACAGGTATGTGCAATTATTTACAGAGCAATGCTTCTTAAAAATGCAGAGATAGAGGTTGCAGATATGTCGGTTTACATTGCAGATGCGCAGGATATCTCGGAATATGCAGTGCAGGCGGTAGAGGCTATGTTCAGATCAGGAATTGTAAACGGCATAGGCGATGGATGCTTCAATCCCGGCGGTTATGCTACACGTGCCCAGACTGCAAAGATTATTTATGAAGTATTGGAAAGGATTGGTGAGATATGAGACTAAAAAAACGAATTTTAGGTTTATGCATAGCGGCAACAATTATCCTTTCAATTTTCAGCATGATTTCTGTATGTGCAGAGGGTGAGTACAGCTACTATCTGCTGAGAACCGAGAACTTTACCTTGCCGGAGCTGTGGACCCTGCAGAGCGATGCAGACAAATATGCCAATGCCCTCCCCGGTAAGTATCTGAAGTCTTCCAAAACCGGTCCCGCTGCTGAGACAAGCATATATGTGACACAAGAGGGAGACTATGTGGTATGGGCTATGGTGTGTGACTTTGATGATGCAAATTTTGGCCAAAGACACGCATTAATCTCAGTTGACGGTGTTAAAGATGAGAATAGCTTCGGTTCTACAGTGAGAAACGGCTTTTCGTGGTCATGCACCAAGAAAGCATATTACCTAACACCGGGTCTGCATACAATTGGCGTAGGCGTGGGTTATCCGTCTACGTGCTGTGCTGCCGTATTCGTAACCAATGACCTTGAGTTTGTATTAAATGAAGAGACTGCGTATACAGACATAGAGCAGTATACAGATTTGCAGAAGCCGTCATTTATAGATGCTTTCGTGGTAGACAGAGACAGCTTATCTTCCTTTTCTGTAACATTTCCTACCGCTACGGACAACAACGCCGTAGCCGGATATCAGTACTTTGTAGATGAAGAGCCTGTAGAAGCCGATGAAAATAATTCATACAGTGCACAGGGACTTTTGCCTCTCAGCACTCATAATGTTATGGTAAAGGCATTTGATAATCTGGGCAATATCAGTCAAAGTGAATGTGATATAAACTTATATGACTGGAAGCTGACAGATGTCCAATTAAAGGATGCCAATGACATACCCATAGATGACCTTACGAAGATTTCACCCGAAGCTACCGCCATCAATGTAGAGATTTTTGCCGAGAAACACCTTGGAGGTCTGCAGCGTCCGTATGTTTTTGCAGGAATATATACCAAGGATGAAAAACGTATGGTTTCCTCTGTGATGACCAGATGGAATGCTACAGGTGCCGCAGGCAATATTGTAAGCAAGAATGTGGAATTGGAAATTCTGCCGGAGGTAGCGGCAAATCCGGCAAATTATATTGTCAAAGCAATCCTGCTTGACAGCAATACGAACATAATGCCGCATGTTTACGGCAGTACTGTCGGAGAGGCGGTGATTTCACAGTGAAAAGGCTTACGGCTATATTTACATTGTTTTTTATGATATTTTGCATTCAGGTGAATCCCGTAGTCATGGCTGCAGAGCCTGATACAGGTGATATGTATACCGAGAGTATAAATCTTGTCAAAGATTTAGGTATTCTTACACTTGGTGAATACGACCCGGACTACGTCGTACAGAGAAGGGATTTGGCAGAGGCTGCAGCCAAATGTATGCAGATAAATGCCCCGGAAAATGAACAGAAGGTCTTTGCGGATGTATCCGAGGATGATAAGTCGGCGTATATATATGCTGCTTATTCTATGGGAATTATGAATGGTTATTTTGACGGAACATTTCAACCGTTTAAAGCCATTACATACAATGAAGCGGTAAAAACCCTGGTTACTATGGCGGGTTATGCTGAATACGCCGAGTGCAAAGGCGGATGGCCCTATGGATATCATATCGCTGCAAACAGCCTCAAAATCAATCAGGGCATACAGGTATCGGGAGATGATATCATTACCTTGGGCGAATTTTGCCTGATGCTTGTTGAAACGTTGGAAATCGATATGATGGATACTGTGTCTGTAAAGGGTGACAGTATCTCTTATGAGACAGTAAAAGGCAAGACCATACTATCCACATATTGGGATATAGATGTTATCTACGGCAGATTGACCGAGAACTACCTTACAAGCCTTACTGCAGAGAGTACTCTGGACACAGACGAAGTAATGATTGACGAAAAGGTGTACAATACTTCATCGGACAGCTTATATAAGGAAATCGGTAAGTATCTCGTGTGTTATGTACGCAATGTGTCAGGAAGAGATACTATAATAGCCTACAGAGAGCAGGATGTCAAATCCTCCGAGCTGTGTCTTACCGGTGATGATGTGAATGAAATTGCATATGATGAGATTTCTTACTTCAATGCATCCGGCAGTAAGAAAACTGCAAGGCTTTATGAAGGCGCTGATTTAATATATAATGGTGCAGCAAAGGTATCGTGGGCACCTGCCGATATTACCTCTGCTGATTATATAAGACTGCTTGACACCGACGGTAACGGATATTATGATATCATATTTGCAGATGATTATGTAAATCTGATTGTCAAAAGCTATATAGAGCTTGACGAGACAATCTATTTTAAAACATCACTGAGTGAGTATGCGGGTATTGATTTATCTGCCGATTCGGGACTGCGTTATGAGCTTACAGATATAGATGGCAATGCAGTAGACCCTGCCGAACTCAAAGAGGACACTATAATTTCCACTGCGAGAAGCAACGACGGTAAGGTATATATAATGAAGGTATCAACCGACAAGCTCAGCGGCACATGTACGTCTGTGAGTGATGATGAGATAACAATAGATGATACAGCATATACTATAGATTTAAGCATAAATGATGACCCCTTAAACAGAGGCATCATAGAGTTTGGTAAATCCGGTACATATTATTTTGATGCTTTAGGCAAGGTAGCTGCAGTTACATATACCGGTGGTACAGTGAGAAATTATGCATATCTTGTAGGTATTAATCAGACATCCGGATTAAGCGGCAGTCTGCAGGTGAAGATATTTGCTCAGGACAGCAAATTCTATGTTTACGATGTAGCAAATAAGCTAAAGCTCAATGAAGCTTCGGCTACTTCGTCAGATATTTTAAGTAACCGCAAATTGGTAAGCGCAGGAAAGGTAGTACCTCAGCTTATAACATTTGAATTAGACTCCGAGGGTAAAATACGTTCCTTATCATATGCACAAAACGGAAGCGGATACTCTACAGATGAAGAAAGACAGAGTGTGTTTACACTCGATGATCAATACTCCAGCGTTATCTGCCGTAAGGGCAATATGAATATGCTGGCTTCAAGATATTTTATAAAAAGCGATACGCCTTTCTTTGTAATACCGGAGGATATATCCCTGGAAGAAAAGTTTTTTGTGATACAATTAAACAGATTACAGACAGATGATACGTACAGAAATGTAAAGCTTTATGATATCGACGTAAATCACAAAATAGGGGCAGCAGTTATAAAATATGAAGACAGCATATTTGTACAGGATAATCGTTTGATTGGAGTAGTATTAAAAACCTCGTCTGTATTGGATTCAGAGGGGGACAATGCATCAAAGATATATATCCACCGCGGCGGACGTACAGAAGAGATGATAACGGTGGATGAGGATTTGCATGTGGTAATAGACAGCTCTGCCATAGTCGATTTATCCTTGACCGATTACAAGACACAGCTTGGTGTAAATTATATCTTACCGCACGAAATTAAGACAGGCGATATAATAGAATACTCCAGAGACTCAAATTCAAAAATCTCAACAGTGAATTTGATGTACCGTCAGGGTACTCAGTCTCTCAAGGAATCAAGTCTTCTTACCATTACCAAGGATAATGTGTACTCTATGAGGACATGCAGCTTTGTTGAGATTGATAAGCTTCTTGACGGTGGTATAAGAGTATTGGTACCAAGCACAGATGGCTTAGAAATGTGGATGAGAGCGTATCCGATTTTAAGCAGTACACTTATCATGAGATACAACCATGAGAGGAATGTTATGGAGAAAATCTCAAAAGAAAGCATACAGTCGGGAGATAAGGCATTTATATATGCGCAGAGTTCTACCGTTAAATTGATTATTATCTACTAAGGAGGTAAGGGATTATGACAAAGAAGCATCAGCTTTGGGGTTGGTTTTTTATAGCACCGTACATAATCGGCTTCAGCATATTCACGTTATCATCGGTACTGTTTTCCGGATATCTGTCATTTACGGAATACAACCTCTTTAACCCACCTAAATGGGTAGGTTTCAGAAATTACATAAATGTCTTGACGGATGTGAGCTTATGGACATCCTTCAGAAATGTCTTTGTGTATGGATTTATAAATGAATTTTTGCAATTGTTTTTAGGCTGTATTCTTGCTGTAGCATTGAACCGCAAGATGAAGGGAACCGGGATTTTCAGGACGTTGTACTTCCTGCCGGTGCTTACGCCCATGGTAGCTATAAGCTTTGTATGGTCGTACATATATAACCCATCCTACGGTGTGCTTAACTACCTGCTGTCTTTCCTGGGTATAGGGCCGTTTAAATACACATTTTCAAGCAACTGGTTTGAGTTTGTTGTAGGCGTAGCACTGATGAATGCATGGAAGGGCTTAGGGTATATCATCCTCTATGTTTTGGGAGGACTCCAGAATATCAGCACAGAGGTTATGGAGGCAGCAGAAGTGGACGGTGCAGGACCTGTAAGGAAGTTCTTTTCCATAACCGTACCGCTGCTCAGCCCTACATTATTCTTCCTGCTGGTTATAGGTGTCATTAACTCATTGCAGGTGTTTGACCAGTTCTATATCATGGCTCAAAGTGCCAATACCGGTGCCAATATTAAGGTTGTAGGAACATTAATTTATGAAAATGCATTTGTATATAATAAATTGGGTATCGGCTCGTCAATTGCCTGGGTTTCGTTTATAGTAATGGCGGTGTTGACATGGATTCAGAAACGCATGGAAAAGAGGTATGTACACTATGCTTAAAAGGAACAAAAATAAAATCTTAAACAACGTACCAAACATACTTGTTACATGTTTACTCATTTTAGGAACCGTCATTATGGTATTTCCGTTTATATGGGCATTATCGGTATCGCTTCAGGGACCGGGACTTGCATATATTACTCCGCCGAGGTTTTTTAAGGCACCGTTCTATTTCAGCAATTATTCTGAAGCATTTGCAAAGGCAAATATGTTCAGATACTTTTTGAACAGCCTTTTCATAGCTGTACTGAATATTATAGGTGCTGTTGCATCCAACTCTTTCATAGGATTTGGATTTGCACGTTATCAATTCAAGGGGTCGCAGGTTTTGTTTTTCACTGTTTTGTGCACGATGATGCTTCCGGGAAATATCACAGCGATTGTTCACTATATCATGTGGCAGAATGTGGGCGCTCTTGATACATACATACCGCTGATTGTGCCGTCGTTTTTCGGGTCGGCTATGATGACATTTTTATTCCGACAGCACTTTTTGAGCATACCTACGGATATATATTCTGCAGCATTGGTGGACGGTGCTTCGCCACCCAGGATATTTATGCAGGTGTATATGCCGATGTCCAAGCCGATTATAGCAACCGTGACCATACAGACATTTTTAAACAGTTGGAACAACATGTTTCAACCGCTTATATACCTGACTACAAAGTCGAAATACACCATCTCGGTAGGGCTTCTGTATCTTAAGGGTACGTTCGAAACAAATAATACAGAGATACTCATTGCAGCTTCGGTACTTGCTATGCTGCCTGCAGTAGTGCTTTACTTCTTTGCTCAAAAGCAATTTGTGCAGGGTATGGTATCGGCTGCCGTTAAGGGTTAAATTATGTGTGATTTATAAATGGAGGATTTTATATGAAAAGAATATTTAGCATTATATTGATTGTTGTGATGTGTGCTTCAATTTTTGCAGGATGTAATGATAAAAAGGATAGTGATAAGGTAACCCTGAGACTGGGTCTGCCCAGCGGATATGATATCACTGCAAAAGAGGTTGTTGATAACTTCCAAAAGGCTCATCCGGAAATTGAACTGGAAATTGATGAAACCCCCTGGAGTGAATTTAAGAAAAAGGTTAAGCTTCAGTCAGCTTCCAAGACTGCGCCCACAGTATTTATAATGGATTCGGGTCATGTAGCATATATGGGAGCCAATGGCATGGCGGTTGATTTGGCAGATAGAGTAAAATCGGATTTAAATGCAGATGACTACAGCTCAGCTCTATATGCCGGTCAGGATGCAGAAGGTCATTTGTGGGGTATACCTCACGGTTTAAATACTCTGGCTATATATTATAACGAAGAGATTTTTGATGAAGCCGGTCTTGAGTATCCTGATGAATCATGGACATTTGATGATATGATCAAAATGGCGAAGAAATTGACAAAGGATTTGGATTCGGATGGAGAAGTCGACCAGTACGGTCTGATGCTTGGTACAAACATTTCTACCGGATGGCTTCCCTTTGTTTTGGCAGAGGGCGGAGCTCCTCTTGATGAAACCAGAACCAAATCTATGTTTAAGGATAAAAAGACAGTATCCGGATTAAAGAAATATGTTGACTGTGTTAAAGACGGTATTGCACCCGATGCAGAGTGGAGTGCTGCACAGGGAGGTACGGCAGCATTCTATACAGGTAAGATAGGTATGTATATAGCACTTCATTCCATGATACCTGTTATTGAAAACAATGCTCCCGAGGGCTTCAGATACAATGCACAGATAATGCCCTATGGTGTTGACGGCAAGAGACCTTGTGTATATGTGCCCAATCTTTGGGTAGTAAGCTCTACCGCTACAGAAGAAGAACAAGAAGCCGCTTGGACCTGGATAAAATATTACATGAGCGATGAAGCGCAAAAAATCATGACAGAATCCGGTCTGGATGGTATTCAGGTGAAAAAGACTGCTATCGAATATATGGAGCAGATGGAGTATAACGGACCTGAGAACTTGTCGGCTTTCTATTCCGGATTGGAAAAACACGGAACAACAATATATGAAAACGGTACTTACGAAGAATGGAGACCAAAGGCTGACGAGATTATTACTCAGATGAGAAACGGACTGGTAGGATTCAACGATGGTATCAAGGAGTTGGATTCTGTTGTTTCTAAGGTTCTCAAGGGAGAGTACTAATAGTATTGATGACAAAATAGATGTTCTGTGCAACAAAACCATATGCCGATTTGGCAGTGGTTTTGTTGCCGTAGTATTAACACTGAGGAGATTTGACTATGAAAAAGATGCTTTTATTGGGAGACAGCATAAACCTACATTACGGTCCTAATTTAAAAGGCTACCTTGCAGATGAATATGACATACAATCAAGACCGGGAGAGAAGGAAGCCCTGCAGGATATTGATAAGCCTGTTGGCGGCAATGGTGGAGACAGTTCAAGAGTGTTAGATTATATTAAGGAACTGGAAAAAAAGGATTTGTTAGATTTTGATTTGCTTGTGTTTAACTGTGGACTGCATGATATAAAGCGTGTAGTACCCGAGGAAAACTACCAGGTGACTGTAGATAAGTATGAAGAAAACATAAATTCTGTTTATAAGATTATGCAGTCCCATGGTATCAAGTGCGTGTTTATAACTACCACGCCTGTTCTGGAGAAAGCTCATAATGTTGAGATTATTCCTGCCGGAGTAAAGAGATATAACTCGGACGTTTGTTTATATAATGAGGTGGCTGTTAAAACAGCAAAAAAATATGATTCACCGGTTATTGACTTATATAACTTTGTTGAAAATCTGACCGGAGAGAAGTATCTTGATTATGCACATTTCAATTATGAGGTTCGCAAGCTTCAGGCTGCATTCATTGCAGGTGCTATTCGTTCGATTGATTAATATATTATTAGTTTTGAGGAGGCAACATGTTAATAAAGCGTACATGCTCAAATGTTACATCAGCTGTCCTGCAGGCAATAGAACAGGGTGAAAGAGAGATTGTTTTTGAAAAGGGAGAATACCATTTTTATCAGAATCAAGGCATAGAAAGGTTTAGCTGCATCTCTAACCATGATAACGACGGAGTTAAACATGTAGGAATTCAAATAGAGGATGTTGATAAGATAGTCATTGACGGCAATGGTTCGGATTTTGTGTTTCATGGAATCATGCTGCCAATATCTGTAGATCACTCCGCAAATGTTGAACTGCGTAATTTCTCTGTTAATTTCCCTGTCACTGCATATGTTCATTCCACAGTTGTCGATGCTTCGGAGAGGTTTTGTGATATTAAATTGTGGGAAAACACCCCCTACAGAATGCGTGAGGATATACCGCTGTTTAGTATCGATGGAGAATATGAATTCATGTATAATAACGCACTTGAATTTAACTCCGAGTTGGAATGTATAGAATACGGAACCAATGACCGTGACTACTTCACCCATAGCTCTGCGGATGAAATATCGGAAGGTATCCTGCGTATCAAACATAAGTTTGACGTTGTTCCCCGTAAAGGTAATTACATGTTTTTCAGATTGGGAGAACGTTTTGCTCCCGGGATTTTTATAAACAAAAGCAATAATATAAAAATTGATGGGGTAACTATACATCACTGTTTGGGAATGGGAATTCTGGCACAGCTTTCTCAAGATATACATATACACAAATTAAAGATTGTACCATCGGATAAACGTTTCGTCAGTGCATATGCTGACGGAGTGCATTTTGTTGAATGCAGCGGTAATATATTGGTGGAGAAGTGCCATATTGAAAAACAAATGGATGATTTTTTGAATTGTCACGGAATATATGCTCAGGTTTCCAATGTGGAGGGTAATATTGTGTATGTAAAGCTCAGACACTATCAGGCGTTGGGCATGCTGATATTTGAGCGTGGAGACAAGGTGGAATACATAGATTGCCAAACCTTGCTATCCTACGGAGGCAATGAGATAATATCCTCTCAAATGTGCAGTGATAATCTGATTAAACTGGTCATGAATAATAAACCCTCGGTGAAAATCGGTGATTATCTGGAAAATGTATCTCATACGCCGGATTTGACGGTAAGAGACTGCTATTTTGGTAAAAACCGTGCACGCGGATTATTGATTACGACACGAGGTAAGGTATTAATAGAGAATAACTGTTTTGAAAGATCCGGTGCGGCAATTCGTATTTCCGGTGACTGCAATTTTTGGTTTGAGTCCGGATGCGTAAAGGACGTTACCATACGTAATAACAAGTTCATTGATTTAAATGCCAATTCAAGGTGGGGTCAGGCGGTTATTGATATTGCACCTGAGGTGAAGCATCCCCAAGGCGCAGTGCATAAAAATATTTGCATAGAAGACAACCTTTTTCAGACGTTCGATATACCTTTGCTGTGGGCGAATTGTGCCGAAAAGATTGTTTTTAGGAATAATAAGGTTATAAAAACAGACACCTTTAAACCAAAGGGTCTGCTAAGTAATCCCGTTACACTTACAGAATGTTATGATTGTATTATAGAATAAATTTAGAAAAGGAACTGTAAAAAAGTCAATTTCGGAATGTCGGCAAGCGCCATTCCCTACAATGCCACCGGATGAAGTGCGATTTTGACTTTTTTACAGTTCCTTTTTATGAATAGGTAATTGATTATTCATCCTTTGTTTTAAAGAGGAAATACATGCTAAACGGTATGCTTATAAGCCCCGTGAGCATATCTGCAATCGGCTGGGAGATTTGTATTCCGGTAATTCCCATATAATGTGTGGTTATAATAAGTGTGGGTATGAAAGCCAGCCCCGAGCGCATCAGTGACAGAAATGACGACAGAGCTGCCTTGCGTATGCTCTGATACAGCATATTTACCGGTACAGACAGCGGCAGAAACATAACCCCCACCGTAGCCCACCTGAGTGCGTAGGCGCCTATATCCACTACTTTTTGACTTTTTTGAAATGCATACACTACCTTGTCTGCAAATATAAATCCCGGTACGGCAAGCAGGCTCACCATGACGAATCCCACAGTCATGGTGACTACGAGACCTTTTTTGACACGGGAGTATCTCTTAGCCTGATAGTTAAATGAAGCCACAGGCTGGAAGCCCTGACCTATACCCAGTCCTACACACATAACAAATGACGAGAAACGATTCACCACACTCATAGCTGCTATTGCCGCATCGCCGAAGGGTTTGGTGAGGTTGTTGAGAAGTCCGTGAGATATGGAGGTAAGCCCCTGACGTATCATAGCGGGGATACCTACTCTTATTATATTCAGATACACTCTGGATTTTTTGCTTATGAGCTTTACGGATATGTGTCCTTGAGCCAGCTTGTTGTGAAAATACATAAGTATACCGAAGCTTATTATCTGGGATACCGCTGTAGACAGTCCTGCTCCGAATACACCATATCTTGGTACCAGCAACCAGTCACCGAAGATGTTTAGTATACCGCCGGTGGTGAGACCTATCATGGAGTAGAAGGCTTTGCCTTCATATCTGAGGCAGTTGTTCAGTACCAGGGAGCACACCATAAACGGACAGGCTATGAGCACCCACATACCGTAATCACAGGCATATGGCAGTATGGTCCGTGTGCTGCCCAATAGCTGCATGAAATGCTTTAAAAATATGAGCCCGAATACGCATAGAGCAAGCCCCAGTGCACCTCCGGTGAAAAATCCCGTGGATACGTACTCCGAGGCTTCGGATTGATTTTTATCTGCCAGACCCTTTGATACCATGGTACCGGAGCCCTGCCCTATCATAAAGGCTATCGCCTGAATGATGGCTTGCAGGGTAAAGAGTATGCCCGTAGCCGCCTGGGGACTTTCGCCCAGGGTACCCACGAAGTATGTGTCTGCCATGTTGTATATATTGGTAATCAGCATGGAGATGGTGGTGGGTATGCCCAGAGTTATCACAAGCTTTGCCACGGGTGTTTGGGTCATTTTTTGATAGTATAAGTCTGTTTCTGTCATTTTGAATTTCCTCTGTATTATAACTGATTTTATCGGGAATTGTAGGGCACAGCCTTTAGGATGTGCCGTGATTATGGTTAATTGCAATTATTATAACAAAAGTTCGCATATCAATACCGCCGCACAGGAAAATGCCGCTACTGTTACCAGGCTTTTTTGTCTGTATGCCAGCAGCAAAGCCACCGCAAAGCCTGCCACAGCTGTGAGTGTGTGTTCGGTAGCGTAGAATATGGCAGGTATGGTCATTACCGACAGTACTGCGTATGGTATGTAGTACAGGAATGACAGCAGGAAGCGGTTTTGAATTTTCTTTTTTACAAGCACCAGAGGCAGCATACGTATGAGGTATGTAACACCCGCCGCCGTAAGAAGATATAGAAAGAAGTTTGGTGTCATGCTATATATCCTCGCTTTCCGGCTGTGGTATGGGCATTACTGCCGCAAAAAGTGCACTTGCCGCCACTGCACAAATTATTATCACAAAGCCTTGGGGTATGTGGCATAGCAGGGGAGTGTACTTAAAAACACAGCTAAGTGCTATGGCGAATACCACGCACATAGCCGTACAGGAACGTTTCTTAGCTTCCGGCACCACTATCGCCACAAACATGGCATATATGGCAACACCCAGTGATGAGATTACTATAGCCGGGAGTATATTGCCGGCTACTGCCCCCAGTAGAGTACCGGATGCCCAGCCCAGGTAAGGGGTGAGTATAAGTCCGTAGAGGTAATTGCGTTTTACTTCTCCGGTGTTGGAGGATGCCACTGCGAATACCTCGTCTGTGTTTACAAATGAGATTATAAACCTGTCAAATAGCCGCACATTGGGGTGAAGCTTTTGGGATAATGACACAGACATAAGCGCATAGCGAAGATTAATTACAAGCTGGGTTGCCGCCAGCTCAAGAAATGCCCCTCCGCCGGTTATAATGGGCACTGCCGCCAGCTGACCTGCGGAGGTTACATTGGTCATGGATATGAGCACAGCTTCCAATATACTAAGCCCGCTCTCTACCGAGAATATACCAAATGCAAATGATACCGAAAGGTACCCCAGGCATATGGGTATACCGTCTATTATTCCTTTTAAAAAAGTGTTCTTTTGTATTTGCATGAGTTTCGCTTCCTGTAAAATTTATTTCCAATAATCCACATCATGAGGCAGACCTATATCCTTTGCATGGAATATAGGTTCTTTGCCTTCTTTGCGCTGTTTGTCGTAGTCTTTGAGGGTGCGGACTACGTATTTACTCAGTATAATAATTACAGGCATGTTGATGATGGTCATACCGCCCATGGTGATGTCAGCGATATTCCACAGAAGGTCAGCACTTAAGCCTGCGCCTATGAATATAACAAGAGATGCAATTATATGGGATGCAAGCTGTGTCTTTTTGCCGGGTACGTGACCTATCATATAGAAAAGGCATTTATCTACGTAGTAGAGATTGCCCAAAAGGGTGGTAAATGCAAACAAAATCATAGCAACAGTGATGAATACAGGGCCGAACTCACCGAGGGTTTTGAGTAGGGATGCCTGCACATAGGGTGCACCGGATATTTCTGCAGTCGGCTCTATACCGGAGCACATGCACAGAAATGCAGTAGCCGTGCACACGAGGATGGTGTCTATAAATACTGACAGCACCTGTACCAGACCCTGCTTGGCGGGGTGCTTGACATCCGCAGAAGCAGAGGCGTTGGGCGCAGAGCCCACACCGGCTTCATTGCTGAATAAGCCCCTCTTGATGCCGTACATCACACATGAACCGGAGAAACCTCCGAATATTGCACTAAGGTCAAATGCCTCCTCGAATATACGGCTGAAAATATCGGGAAGCAGCTTGTAATTAATAAGCACTACAAGCACCGCTACAAGGATGTATGCTATACCCATCACAGGTACCAGCAGACTGGTGACCTTGATAATGCGTTTGCCGCCGCCTATAAGGCAGTAACCTACAATCAGCGCCAGTATGGCACCGATTATCCATGGTGATGTCTCGGCATTGTAGAAGGGGTAGGGCTCAAATGTGGACTGCAGGTTGTAGGATGCCAGCATATTGAAGCCAAATCCGTAGGTGAGTATGAGAAATACCGAGAATACCAGCGCCAGGGGTCTGCTTTTTAATGCTGCTTCTATGTAGTACGCAGGTCCGCCGTAGCTCTCATCGGGGCCTCGTTTCTTATATATCTGAGCCAGTGTGCTCTCTGCAAATGCAGATGCACTGCCCAGCAGCGCTATAATCCACATCCAGAATACGGAGCCGAAGCCGCCTATACATATGGCGGTAGATACACCTATGATATTGCCGGTACCCACTCTGGAAGCAGTAGATACCATGAGTGCCTGGAATGACGATACTCCGCCTTTCTCTCCCGGCTTCTCGGTAACGGCCCTCAGCTGCTCGCCAAACAGACGAAACTGCACAAATTTGGTACGAATGGAAAAATATAAGCTGCCCGCTACAAGTATAATAATGAGTATGTAGCTGTAGAGAGCATTGCTTATGTTTGATACGATTGTTTCAAGCATAATTTTTACCTCTTATTTCCTTTTTGTATACTAATATTATATATGTTATTGAGGGGATTGTCAAATATAAGTTGTGATTATTTACTAAGATAGAGGAAAACATCCGCCCTGCGCAAATTAGCTATAGGACGAAACGCTCTAACGCAGGTTTGATACGCTCGAACGCCCTTGGAGACGGACCTGTTTATGTCAACGAAATCTACGATTTCTATGACAAAACGAGGTCGCATCCCAGGTCGTCGCTCGCTACATTGGTGAGATATACTCAATTTTTCTCAAATAAATTATATGTTTTATAAAAATATTTTTCAATGATTACTTAATAACTTTATATTTAACTCTTTTGCTGTATTTAACCGAAGAAATCAGACCTAATTCCTCAAATTTTAAAACAAAACCCCGTATTGTTGCGTAGGCAGCATCGCCAAAGTCTTTTTCCAGTTGCTTTGTAGAAAACTCCTCTGTGCCGTAGTAAGACAAAACGAATTTCCAAAGCTTTGTTTCTTTTTCTGTTACGATACCTTTTTTGAGTGCATCCCGGTAGAAATTTAATGTTTCAACCGAGGCGGAGCCTTCGCTCATTTTGTTATATACATTTTCTATGAAATACAAAATAAACGGAGTAACATCAATTCTGCCACTGTATTTTCTGTTAGCCTCAACAGCCGTATAAGCATCATAATAAAGTTTACGGCTTTTGGCAATTTGGCTTGAAAAGGGAATAAACAGTGCCGATTGATAACCTTTTTGAATCAGGAACCACAGATGCACAAGCCGAGCCATTCTTCCGTTACCGTCAAAATACGGGTGTATATAAGCAATATAAAAATGTATAATCACAGCTTTGGTAAGGTCGTTAATGTCGTCGTCTGCGTTGATAAAGCTTATGAGCGATTTCATATAATCCGGTATTTTTTTATAATCAAGACCGGAGTGCTCTATGCGGTCGCTGACAACGTAGACACTATCGTGCCGATAGAGACTTCCGGACACGAGCTTATCATCATCGTAAAGGAAATTGTCTACGGTCATCATATAGAGCTTATGCAGGTTCTCTTCGGTAATTATATTAGAGGTATCTGCTATAAATTCAAGACCGTGTTTAATACCGAAAATTCTGCTTTCCTGCCGGTCAACAGGCGCCATGCCTTTCAAAATTTTACGTACACTGTCTCGGCTGAAATCGATGCTTTCTATAGCGGATGTTGCAACTATTTCATCCTCGGCAGCCTTTACACCGTAATTGTAATTTTGCGACTGCAACAGCAGCTTTATTGCACTTTGATTGACCGCAGCATGATTTTCAACAAAAACTATACTGTTGCCTTGAAAGTCCGAGAGAGGTACCGGTCTATAATATAAGTCTTCCAAAGTCTCCAAAAATGCTTTAAAATCTTCCTTGTATTTATAATTCATTTTTTGATAATCGGTAAAATGCTTATCCTTGAGCATCTTAGTAAAAATTTTAATATCCATAATACACCCCATGATAGTTGTTGGTATCAGTTTGTATCAGTATAGCACATGGAGAAAAGAATGTCAAGAGGGAGTTGTGAAAAACCGGTTGTCATAGCGCTCTCTTTTTATAGATGAAGCCAATTTGCTTTGCAAAATTATGAAGTGAAGCTTTGCGTAAGCAAAGCAACCTTAACTTCTTCCTTTTTCACTATGCCTTATTACTTCAAAAATCCGTACACAAAACCGGGTTCAAAAGATTAAAATGTGGTTTGAGTGTGTATCATTTGACGCTTACGTTTTTAGTGAAGAGTGAAGAGGTAATAGTGAATAAGTAAAAATCCGCACACTTGCGTGTACGGATTTTTGGTGGGGAGAGATGGATTTACCCCTGCGGGCATAAACTTCGAACCCATCTTTTCAAATACCACAAAAAAGAGCCATTCTTACGAACGACTCTTTTTTGTGGTGGGGAGAGATGGATTCGAACCATCGAAAGCGTAGCTAACAGATTTACAGTCTGCCCCCTTTGGCCACTCGGGAACCTCCCCTGGAGCTGGTGATGGGACTTGAACCCGCAACCTGCTGATTACAAATCAGCTGCTCTGCCAATTGAGCTACACCAGCATATTAAATTTTAAGTGGTGGGAGCTACAGGGCTCGAACCTGTGACCCTCTGCTTGTAAGGCAGATGCTCTCCCAGCTGAGCTAAGCTCCCGTACACTGTATGTCACTCATCAGCGACTATGATAGTATACCTCATTTTTTGGCAAATGTCAAGCTTTTTTTGAAAAAAATTTAAAAATTTTTTATTGGGCTTAAAAAACACTTATTTTATTGAGTAAATATATGAATCCTTTTGAAATTCAGCAATGCAAAACTAACTTGGCAGATTGCCATAGCTTATCGATTTTTCCTAACGCAGTTAATAGGATTTATATATTAGACAACAGGCTTAAACAGATGTATAATATAAATAAAGTATTGATACATGGGGTGAAGTATTCATGACTATACAACAATGCAAATATGTATTAGCTGTTGCCAAAACGTGTTCATTCAATGAAGCGGCTAAGCAACTTTTTGTAGCTCAGTCGTCACTGTCAATAAGTATAAATTCTTTGGAGCAGGAATTGAAAATAAGAATATTTGAGCGTTCGGGAAAAGGCGTATATCTTACCGATGAGGGTGCTGAATTTGTAAAATATGCAACGCAGATTTGTGAAAGCAGCGATTATGTCGCTGAAAGATATAAGACAAAGAGCATCAAGGATAAACTGTATATTGCTACTCAGCATTATGATTTTGTAGCTGATATATTCGGTAATTTTCTAAAATCCGTAAAAAGCGAAAGCTATAGATTTTCCATAAGAGAAATAGAAACTTATAATGTCATTCATGATGTGGAAACAGCACGCAGTGATATAGGCATAATTGCGATAAAAGACAGTGATTTGGATGTAATGAAACGTTATCTTGGCAAAAAAAGCCTGAGTTTTACATCTGTAATTAAGGTTAATCCCCACGTCTTTTTCAGGAAGGCACATCCGCTTTCAAACTATGATAGGCTCTCAACTTCGGACCTTAAGGAGTTCCCGTATGTGTCTTATGAACAGGGCGAGCATAACACTTCATTTTTCACAGAAGAGTTATGCAATGTTTCGTATATTGATAAGCATATTGAGATAAGTGACAGAGCTACATTGATGAATGTTTTAATGCTTACAGATGCCTATACCGTAGGTACGGGAATAATGCCGTCGGCGCTTAATAAAGGAGATATTATAAGCATTCCGTTTGAAAGCGATGAATTCTATATTATAGGATATCTGCTTAACGAAGAACGTAAATTATCTGACACAGCCGGGACATTTATTGAATTAATGGAAGCATCGCTTAAAAAAATATAATTGAAAGGAAGGTATTTATGAAAGCACTTGTAAAGAAATATCCTGAAAAGGGATTATGGTTTGAGGACGTACCGGAGCCGCAGACGGGAGTTAATGATGTGAAAATCAAAGTACACAAAACTGCCATTTGCGGAACAGACCTTCACATATATAATTGGGATGAATGGTCACAAAATACGATACAGACTCCACGTATTATAGGTCACGAATATGTGGGTGAAATAGTTGAAATCGGAAGCAATGTAAAGAATATGGAGATTGGTGACATTGTATCGGGAGAGGGGCATATTGTTTGCGGCAGATGTCGTAATTGCCTTGCCGGGAACGGGCATTTATGTAAAGATACAGTTGGTGTGGGCGTAAATCGAGATGGTGCATTTGCACAGTATCTGGTTATCCCGCAGGAGAATGTACGTAAATGTGAAAAAGATATTTCTGAGGAAATGTATTCAATTTTTGATCCCTTTGGCAATGCTGTACACACAGCACTTTCTTTTGAGCTTACTGGCGAAGATGTCCTCATTACAGGTGCCGGTCCTATAGGAATCATGGCGGCGGCAGTGTGTAAGCATGTGGGTGCAAGGCGTGTTGTTATCACTGATATAAATGATGATAGACTTGAGCTTGCCAAAAAGCTCGGGATACAATACACGGTAAATACTCAAAAGGAAAATCTTTTAAATATAATGGAGCAGCTATCTATAAAGGAGGGTTTCGATGTAGGACTTGAAATGTCGGGAAGTGAATCAGCCCTTAATACGATGATAGACCACATGGTACACGGTGGAAAAATAGCCTTGCTTGGACTTTTAAAAAGTGACAGCAGGGTAGATTGGTCCAAGATTATATTTAATGGTCTGATTATCAAAGGTATATACGGCAGAGAGATGCATGAGACCTGGTATAAAATGTCCGCCATGCTTCAGGGTGGGCTGGATATCTCCGGCATAATAACTCATCGTATGGATATCACTGAATTTGAAAAAGGATTTGAAGCAATGAACAGCGGTAAATGCGGCAAGGTTATCCTTGACTGGAATTCGCTTAATTGAGGAGGAAACGGTATGAAAACAGCATTGAAATATTTTAAAGAAGTCTGCGAAAGTATAGAAAAAGAGGGTCTTACAAAAAATGAAAAGGTAATAACTTCTCCGCAGGGTTCCAGGGTACGCCTCAAAGGCGACAGAGAGGTTATAAATATGTGTGCGAATAATTATCTTGGTCTGGCCAATAACCCTGATGTTATTAAGACTGCTAAAAACAGCTATGATGAATACGGCTACGGATTGTCTTCGGTTAGGTTCATCTGCGGAACGCAGAAGCTTCATAAGGATTTGGAAGCAAAGCTTACCGGATTCCTCGGTACCGAAGATACAATTCTATATTCTTCATGTTTTGATGCAAACGGGGGACTATTTGAGACGCTGCTCGGTCCCGATGATGCCATAATCAGTGATGAGCTCAATCACGCAAGTATCATAGACGGTATCAGACTTTGCAAAGCACAGAGATTTCGTTATAGAAATAATGATATGAACGACCTGCGCACAAAGCTGGAGGAAGCGAAAGATTGCCGCATAAAGCTCATTGCAACTGACGGAGTGTTCTCAATGGACGGTATAGTTGCCGACTTAAAAAACATCTGTGCTCTTGCGGACGAGTTTGATGCTCTTGTTATGGTTGATGACAGCCATGCAACCGGATTTATGGGCGATACCGGCAGAGGTACACCTGAGTACTGTGGCGTATCCGACAGAATCGACATTATAACCGGAACCTTTGGTAAAGCACTCGGAGGGGCTTCCGGAGGATTTGTATCAGGCCGAAAGGAAATTATTGATTTACTTCGACAGCGATCCAGACCTTATCTTTTTTCAAACACATTGGCACCTGCGGTTGCTGCCGGGTCATTGAAAGTGCTGGAAATTATAGAAAAAGACCTCTCAATGAGGGAAAAGCTGTTTAGTAACACTAAGCTCTTTGCAGAAAAAATTAAAGAAATCGGTTTGGATGTGTTGGATGGCGGTACGCCTATTATTCCGATTATGCTTTATGATGAACACAAGGCTGCAGAGGTGGCTGAACGTATGATGGAAAAGGGCGTTTATGTAGTAGCTTTTTCGTATCCCGTTGTACCTAAAGGAAAAGCAAGAATAAGAACCCAGATGTCTGCTGCTCTAAATAAAGAGGATATTTTATATATTGCAGAATGTTTTGAACAGGTAAAGGAAGAAATGAAGCTTTAATAATATTTACGAAAATGACAATTTCACGAAGTTGACATTTTTGTTTATGTGTTGAGTATAAATATGTCTTTGACAGGAGTGTATTAAATTGACAGAATTTATTAAGATTTTGGAAATAATCGGAACTATGGCTTTCTCTATATCGGGCGCTTTGATTGCATGCAGTGCCGGTCTCGATATTTTTGGTGTGGTTTTTGTTGGTTGTATTACAGCTTTCGGAGGCGGAATACTTAGAGATATTCTTTTGGGAATCACTCCCCCGACTGTATTTTCAAATTATCTCATGTTTTTAATTGCAGTGATATCAGCCCTTGGTGTATTTATAATAGCTTATATTAATAAAGATAAGTTCAGTATCCTCAAGTCAAAGATTGACTATGTGAATAATTTCTTTGATGCAGTAGGATTGGCGGCGTTTTCTGTAACGGGTGCACAAGTAGGATTATCTGCAGGTCACAATGCTCTTATCGTGGTGATTGTGGGTATGATTACCGGCGTAGGGGGAGGTATTATGCGTGATATAATGATCGATACTACACCCTATGTGTTTAAAAAACACATTTATGCGTTGGCATCGGTTTGGGGCAGCTGGTTTTATTATATTTTGAGACAGTATATAGATAGTGTATCTATAGCATCTGCTATGGCGATGCTTTCTGTAATTGCTATACGAATGGCTGCAACAAAATTTCGCTGGAGTTTGCCTAAGGTGAAGTAAGCTCGGGGTTCGAATCCCTTAATTTTAACGCAACAAAAAAAACACCACATGAAGTGATGTTTTTTTGTTGGTCGAGGTGAAGGGAAAACAGATTGCAAGCAATCTGCCCTGCTTGTCGACCGAAATGCAAGCATTTCAGTACCCGACTGCGCACCATTTGCCTACAAAACAGCCCACCGGGCTATTTTGCTTAACGGCAAATGCCCCCTCGGGGTTCGAATCCCTTAATTTTAACGCAACAAAAAAACACCACATGAAGTGATGTTTTTTGTTGGTCGAGGTGAAGGGATTCGAACCCCCGGTCCCTTGGTCCCAAACCAAGTGCGATGACCAAACTTCGCTACACCTCGAAAAAATTTACTATAATATTATAGTATATACTTAAGGAAAAATCAAGTATTATTTTAAAAAAATTTTTATTTTTATCAAAAATACAGATAAAAAACATGAAAAAAGCGATATCTACGTTAAAATTGCGTTATTTCACTTGACAAAATGCGATTTATAAAATAAACTATAGTATATATGTAAATAGAAGGAAGGTTTTCACATGCTTAATTCAGAAAAAACTATGGAAAAGATTGTAGCCCTTTGCAAAGGCAGAGGTTATGTATATGCAGGAAGTGAGATATACGGCGGTCTTGCAAACACATGGGATTACGGCCCCTTGGGTGTGGAATTTAAGAATAATGTAAAGAAAGCTTGGTGGAAGAAATTCATCCAGGATACCAATTTGAATGTAGGTCTGGACTGTGCTATCCTTATGAATCCGGAAACATGGGTAGCTTCCGGTCATGTGGGTTCTTTTTCAGACCCTCTTATGGATTGTAAAGAGTGCAAGGCTCGTCACAGAGCAGACAAGCTTATAGAGGACTTCGCTCACGAAAGCGGCAACGACGTAGTGGTAGACGGCTGGAGCAAGGACGAGATGGAAAGCTACATCAAGGACAACGGCATAACCTGCCCCAACTGCGGCAAGGCTAACTTCACTGATATACGCGAGTTTAACCTGATGTTCAAGACCTTCCAGGGTGTAACAGAGGACTCCTCCTCTACAGTATACCTTCGTCCGGAGACCGCTCAGGGTATATTCGTAAACTTTAAGAATGTACAGAGAACCTCCAGGAAGAAGATTCCCTTCGGTATAGGTCAGATAGGTAAGTCCTTCCGTAATGAGATTACTCCCGGCAACTTCACCTTCAGAACCAGAGAATTTGAACAGATGGAGCTTGAATTCTTCTGTAAGCCCGGTACAGACTTGGAGTGGTACGAATACTGGAAGCAGTATTGTATGGACTTCCTCTTAAGCCTAGGTATGAAGAAGGAGAACTTAAGATTCAGAGACCACTCTCCCGAGGAGCTTTCGTTCTATTCCAAGGCTACCTCGGATATAGAGTTCGTATTTCCATTTGGATGGGGTGAACTCTGGGGTATAGCAGACAGAACGGATTACGACTTAAAGCAGCATCACGAGCACAGTGGTCAAAGTCTGGAGTACATAGACCCTGTTACCAATGAAAAATACATTCCTTACTGCGTAGAGCCTTCACTGGGTGCAGACCGTGTGGCACTTGCATTTTTGGTGGAAGCTTATGATGAAGAGCAGGTAGGGGATAACGATACACGTGTAGTAATGCACTTGCACCCCGCATTGGCTCCCGTTAAGGCGGCAGTGCTTCCTCTCTCCAAGAAGCTCTCTGACAAGGCATTGGAGCTCTTTGAGCAGCTCTCCAAGAAGTTCCCCTGCGAATTTGATGAATCCGGCAGCATAGGCAAGAGATACCGCCGTCAGGATGAAATCGGTACACCCTGGTGCATCACATATGATTTCGAATCCGAAGAGACAGGCAACGTAACCGTAAGAGACCGTGACACCATGGAGCAGATTACACTCAAGATGGAAGAGGTTATTCCTTACATTGAAAAACACCTTGAATTCTAAAAATTAACATAACGTTAACAATCCGCAAAGGTGCATGGTTGTGCACTTTTGCGGAAATTTTTTGCCTGTTTACAAAATGTTAAATTTTTCTCTCTTGACATATGCATAAATAAGTGTTAAACTTGACAACAGTTAACATGGTTAACTATTATACATAGGAGATGATAAAGTGAATAAAGAGCAAATCCGTAAAGAAGTCATACGTCATGTGCTCTATCCGAAAAAGCTTCCGTTATCGGTCCTGTTTAACGATTTGTCAGTAGGAGAATTTATGCTCGTAGGGTCGTTTCTGGCTTATGAATCCGAGCATGACGGCAAGCATATCACTGTAAACGAGCTTGCATCAAATCTTGCAGTGGCGGTGCCCTCTGTATCGAGGAGCCTCAGAAAGCTTGAAGAGCGCGGCCTTATAAGCCGTGTTACTGATGAAAACTGCCGCAGGAATACCTTTGTGATTATTTCTGAAAAAGGCAAGGAGCTTTTCAAGGAAAACGAGGAGAGAGTATACTGCCTGATGGATAAGGTTATGCAGAGGTTCAGCACGGAGGAGATAAATTTTGCAATTAACTTTCACAGAGATTTGCAATCCGTATTGGACAGCGAATGTAAGAGCTTTTTAGAAAACAAAGAAGTATAACAGAAAGGAAATGATGACAATGAAAAGATTTACTTCATTATTAGTAGCATTGATAGTCAGTATATCAGCATGGAGTGTTACATATGCTGATGAAGCTTTGACTGATGAAACGAATGTGACATCGCAGACCGAAGAAGCTGTCGATGAGCCTAAGGTGTACACCTTGAGCCTCCATGATGCAATTGAGCTTGCTATGACAGATAATCCTCAGATTATAGCCAATGAATATGAGCAAACAGCCAAGGAGATAAATATAAAAAGTGCATACCTTGATAAATCAGCTATGAAAAAGTCACTTAAAGCTGCAAGCGACTATAACAAAATGTCTGTTACAACTATGCAGACTCTTCTTGTAAAGGAGGGGTTCGGTGTAGCACAAGCCGAAATGGAGCACAGAATGAGTATTCTTGAGGCAGAGCAGATAAAGGCATCCATAGCGTACAATACAACTAATGCATACTACAATGTTGTGCTCATGGATAAGCTTGTGAATGCTGCTAAGAATTCATACGGCCTTGCACTGGATAACAAAGCTGTGGTTGATGCTCAGTATGAACTGGGACTTGTGGCACAAATGGTATATGACAATGCAGATATATCAGTTGACGGTGCCAAGAGTATGCTTGAGGCTTATGAGCTTAACAGAGAAATCGCATTATTGAACTTAAAAAATATTCTCAATATAGATAAAGACAGTGAGGTTATACTCACCGATGAGATAGAGAGTGAGGAGTTTGAGTCAGACGTGGAGGCGGATGCGGCTGCTGCTCTGGAGACAAGATATGACCTCACCAATGCCAAAGAGGGTATGGAGCTGGCGTATCTTAACTTTGATATATCCGGTGCATTTACATCGAGCTCTGCCGCTTATAACACTGCATATTCAAGCTACATAGATGCTCAGTACGGCTATGACAAGGCAAGAGACCTCGTTGAGCTGTCAATCCACTCAGCATACAATACCATACTCACAAACCACTCGGCTATGGACATAGCACGCCGTACATATGAAATGAAGCTCAAGGAATATGATGCATCAAAGCTTCAGTATGAGCTTGGTATGATAACCAACCTTGAACTAACCGACAAGATAAACGCTCTGTATGAGGCTCAGGTTGATTATGCACAGAAAAAGCTTGACTACAGAATGTCTGTGGAAAAATACAAATATGATATAACAATTGGTTTACCGCAACAATAAATTTAAATGAAAGGACAGATATCAACAATGAATAAAAAAATAATCTCGGTAATTACAGCATGCACACTGGCTCTCAGCTTTGCAGGCTGCGGCAAAAAGGAAGAAAAAGCACCCGAAACCACAGCTGTAAATGTAACGGTAAGCGAAGCCAAAAAGGGCAATGTGGCAAAGCTCATAGAGTACACCGGTGAGGTCAAGGCTACTTCATCCTCCAGTGTTTCCTCCAAGGTTTCCGCCAATGTAAAGAGTATAAATGTGGAAATAGGCGATTATGTAAAGGCAGGTCAGGTGCTTATGACACTTGATTCTACACAGTATTCCCTGGCGTATAATCAGGCATCAGCCGCATACAACAGTGCACTTGCTGCCAAAAATAACGCTCAGGCATCATACAATCAGGTGAGCGGCGGCAGCCTGGAGCAGTCCAAGGTGAATATGAACCAGCAGGTGTCACAGGCTCAGTCTGCATATGACACAGCTCTGGATAATTACAACCGCCAGAAGGCACTTTTTGATATAGGTGCCATAAGTCAGGTGGCTCTGGACACTGCCAAAACTCAGATGGACAATGCCAAGGTAGCATTGGATACCGCTAAGACAAATGCACAGATTAACGAAAGTGTGGTAGCACCTCAGACCGAGGCAAGTGCAGGCGCAGGAGTTAATCAGGCACAGGCGGCTGTAAGCCAGGCAAAGGCAGCCTTGGATATAGCAGCCTCCAACCTTGCCAACTGCACCATTACCGCACCTATCTCCGGCTATATAGCCTCCAAGACTGTAAGTATAGGTCAGATGGCTTCTCCCGGTGTAGAGGCATTTAATATCAAAAATTCCGACTCTGTGGATATAGAAATCAATGTTACTGAATCCGTAATCGGTTCAATTACCGAGGGTGCCGAGGCAAATATAGACATTAAATCTGCAAAGCTTGAAGACATCAAGGGTCTGGTATCCGCAGTAGGTGAGGCAAAGAATGATGCTACGGGTATGTTCCCTGTTAAGGTAACCATAAACAATAAAGACGGCAAAATCAAGGTAGGTATGCTGGCAGATGTATCACTTACCACGGAGACCGTAGAGGATGTGCTTACGGTTGATTTCAACGCACTTACATTAAAGAATGATAAATATCATGTATATGTGGCAGAAGGTGACACAGCAGTCAAAAAAGACGTGGAAATCGGCATAACCGACGGCAAGAAAGCACAGGTTATAAGCGGTATTAATGCCGGAGATAAAGTAATAACAGACGGAAAGGACTTTCTTTCTGAGAAGAATAACAAAATCAAGATTGTGAAATAACTTATTCGGAAAGGAAGGCTTTAAATAATGAACATAAGTAAGTTATCGGTTAAAAGACCCGTTGCGGTTACCATGATAGTGCTTATTTTCGTGGTAATCGGATTGTATTCGGTGAGCATGCTTCCCATGGAGCTTATGCCGGAGATGGAGCTATCCATGGCTCTGGTGTACACACAGTACCCCAATGTAGGCTCTCAGGAAGTAGAAAATTTGGTAACCAAGACCATAGAGGGAGCTGTAAGCTCCGTGTCCGGTGCCAAGGGTATCACATCTCAGTCCTCAGAGGGCTCCAGCATGGTTATGGTAGAGTTCTCAAGCAGTACCAATATGGATAAGGCTGTGCAGGATTTGAAGGATAAAGTAGATCTCGTGAGTGCGTTTCTGCCCGAAGGTACTGAAGACCCCATGGTAATGAAGCTTGATACCTCCATGATGCCTGTGGCTATGATGAGTGTCAGCTATGAGGGCATGGATCTGATACAGACCAAAAAGTTCGTAGAGGACAATGTACAAAATAAGCTTGAGGCAGTTGATGGAGTGGCATCAGTAAATGTAACCGGTGCACAGGACAGAATTATAGAGGTAGAGGTTGACCCGGAGAAGCTTTTCGGATACGGGGTGAGCATGAATGACGCAGTAAGCGCCATAGCAGCTCAAAACAGCAACCTCCCTGCCGGAAGTATCAAAAGCGGCAGCAAGGAATTCACACTAAGAGCAGTGGGTAAATTTGATAAAGTAGAGGATATAGATGCAGTTCCTCTTACCACGCCTACAGGTCAGGTAATCTACCTTAAGGATATAGCAAAGGTTAAGGATACATATTCAGATATAAGCACCGTTTCCAGATTAAATGATGAGGAATCTCTGGCTATTTCAGTTACTGCAGAGTCTGATGCCAACACGGTAGAGGTGGTGGACGCAGTATACGCAGCTTTGAATCAGCTTGAAGCGCAGAATCCCAAGTTTAAATATGACATGACCATGGAGCAGGCGTCCTATATCAAGGAATCTGTATCAAGTGTTGCAAGCAACGCCGTTACGGGTGCTGTACTTGCCATACTGATACTGCTGCTGTTTTTGGCAAATTTCAGAAACTCACTGGTTATAGGCGTAGCAATGCCGGTATCGGTAGTAACCACCTTTATAGGCATGTATTTCTCCGGTATGACGCTAAACGTAGTATCTCTGGGCGGTCTGGCTTTGGGTGTAGGTATGCTGGTGGATAACTCAGTAGTAGTTCTTGAAAACATCTTCCGCAGACGTAAGGATTTGGGAGAAGATGCCGAGACCTCAGCCATAAAGGGCGGTTCCGAGGTTCTGGGTGCAGTTGTAGCTTCGGTACTTACCACATGTATAGTATACGTGCCCATCCTCTTTATAGACAATATGATGGCTGTCATGTTTAAGCAGTTGGCATTTGCTATTATATTCTCACAGGCGGCGGCGCTCATAGTTACATATCTTCTGGTGCCCATGCTTACAGCCAAGATTAAGGAGGATAAGCCGAATAAGAAGCTGGGCTTCATACTCAATCCATTTGCAAGATTTATGGATAAAGTATATGTTAAGTATGATAAAGGATTAAGGTGGACTTTATCTCACAGGAAGTCATTTATGGCATCGGTGATGATAGTGTTCGTAGTAAGTCTCGTGGTACTGGGTATGATAGGCATGACCCTCATGAATGCTACTGATGAAGGTACTCTCACTGTAAGCGCAGAGCTTCCCGTAGGCTCTACACTGGAGGATACCAATGATATAACTCTGGAAATAGAAAAGATAATTGGTGAGAATAAAAATGTAGAAAAGATATTTGCTAATGTGGGCTCCGGCGGTATGGCATCTTTGGGACAGTCATCGTCAAATGCATCGAGTATTACAGTGACTTTGAAAGATGACCGCAAGGATACCACTGATGAAGCAGCACAGCAAATCCGCGATTCACTGGGAAATATAGTAGGTGCAGAAATTACGGTTTCAAGCTCATCATCCATGAGTATGGGCTCCGGCGGATTGCAGTTTGAATTCACGGGCAATAATGACAGAGAGCTTGAGGAATATGTGCTCAAGGCTCAGGAGGTGCTGGCAAAGGTAGACGGAGTAGTGGAGACCTCCACCTCTATAGCAGATACCAAGCCGGAGATACAGATGATTATAGACTCCGATAAGGCGGCGAGATACGGTCTGAGCACAGCTGTGGTAGCCAACACGGTTAATAATGTGCTGGAGGGCACCACTGCCGGCAGATACAACGAAGACGGTCTGGAGTATGATATAGATATTGTATATCCCGATAGCTATGTAGAGGATGTAAATGCCCTGAGAAGCATGAGAATCCGTACCATGACAGGTCAGTGGATAGCTCTCTCCGACGTGGCAGACATCGTGGAGAAGGAAGGCTACACCACCCTCACCAGAGTAGACCAGAAGAGAGTAATCACACTTTCTGCTACACTCTTCGATACAGATATGGCAAGTGCCAATAAGGCTTTTGACGAGGCTATGAAGGATGTCCCCATACCGGACGGTATCAGCAGAAATACCGGTGGTGAATTTGAGATAATGATAGATGCTATGCTCTCGCTGCTATTGGCTATAGCACTGGGTATACTGCTGATGTATATGGTAATGGCGGCTCAGTTTGAGAGCCTCATACAGCCGCTTATAATCCTCTTTACACTGCCGCTTGCAATGATTGGTGTTGTAATGGGTCATGTGATAGCAGGTATGCCGCTTTCTGTAGTGAGCTGTATAGGTATACTCATGCTTATGGGTATCATAGTTAATAACGCCATAGTGCTTATAGACTTTATAAATACAGCCAAAAAGGAAAATCCGGATATGAGCAGGACGGAGCTTGTGGTTCACGCCGGCATCACAAGGATGCGTCCCGTGCTTATGACCACGCTCACATCTGTGCTGGGCTTTCTGCCCATGGCGCTTGCTATAGGCTCAAGCGGTGCGGCTATGATGCAGCCTTTGGCGGTATCGCTTACAGGAGGCCTCACTATAGGTACAGTCCTGACACTTTTTGTGATACCTGTGGTATACACAATTTTTGATGACAAGGCGCTTAAGCGTAAGGCTAAGAAAGAGGCAAAAATACAATAAATGAATGTCTTTGAGGGATGTAATAATCAATTATATCCCTCATTTTATGTCATAAAATCTTAATGTTGTGCAAAATTTATACATATATATTAAATTTTGTATAAAATTATCCTTTGAAATTTTCTTCAAAATATGTTACAATATATATGTAACATATTACTGACTGCAATCGAGCTTTCATATGCCGTGTTGTGTTGAAAGGGAAATTATTATGGATAACAGATTTTGTAAGGACGATTTCGTAGTGTATGGTAAAAACGGTGTCTGCTTTATAGAGGACATCAGGACGATGGATTTCGCAGGTGAAAAAGGGGAGTACTATGTCTTGAGACCCAAGTCAAACGGTAACTCTACCGTATATGTGCCTTTGGCTAAAGAGGAGCTCGTATCCAAGATGCGCCCTGTGATGACCAAGGATGAGATTGATTCTCTGCTGGAGTCTGCCATGGGCAAGGAGATAGAGTGGATTGATGCCAAAAACTTACGTCTGGAGACCTTTAACGGCATATTGTCCGGAGGAAACAGCCGTGATTTACTCTTGTTGGTAGGCTGCATATATATGAAAAAGCAAGAGAAGCTGGCGGCAGGTAAGAGACTGTCCTCCACTGATGAGAATATACTCAAGTCCGCAGAACGTTTGGTAGAAGAGGAATTTTCATTTGCTCTCAGGTGTTCTGCTGATAGAGTGGTAAGCTACATAAAGAATAAATTGAAAATTGATGAATAACATAATGGCTGTCATGATTTTTCAGACAGCCATTAAGTTTAATCTTTTGATTTATAATACAGCATGCAGTGGCAGTAGCCCTCAAAGTCGGGGTCTGCTATCTGCTCCTTGAATTCCTTGCACATGCATTTGTACTCTTCTGTTTTCTCAATTCTGCAGGGGCAGTAGCCGCCCTTCATCTTAAGTCCTTCTTTGATTTTTGCTACGATTTCTTTGTTTTCGTTGAGCTTTACTGCCATGGTTATACATCCTTTCTATTAAGTAAACAGTGGTTCAATTGTAGGGCACAGCCTTTAGGATGTGCCCTACAATGATATTACATCAATTTCTTAAGCCTTTCGTCAACCGCACGCAGGAAGTCCTCGGTGTTCACCTTCTGCTTGTTTTCAAGCTTGGAGAGAGCATAGAGGTCACCGGTCATTACGCCTTCTTCGATTGTCTGAATAGTAGCCTTCTCCAGATTGTCGGCAAATTTGCAGAGCTCGGGAGTTTCGTCCAGTTCGCCTCTCTTACGCAGTGCGCCTGTCCATGCAAAGAGTGTAGCCACACTGTTGGTGGAGGTTTCTTCGCCCTTTAAGTGTTTGTAGTAGTGGCGCTGTACGGTACCGTGAGCAGCCTCATATTCATATACACCGTCGGGTGATACCAGTACACTGGTCATCATAGCAAGGCTTCCGTATGCTGTGGCTACCATGTCGCTCATTACGTCGCCGTCGTAGTTCTTGCAAGCCCAGATGTAGCCGCCTTCGGAGCGAACCACTCTTGCTACTGCATCGTCAATCAGTGTGTAGAAGTATTCGATGCCGGCTTTCTCAAACTTCTCTTTATATTCAGTATCGTAAATTTCCTGGAAAATATCCTTAAATGTGTGGTCATATTTCTTGGAAATTGTATCCTTTGTAGCGAACCATATATCCTGGTTGGTGTCAAGGGCAAAGTTAAAGCAGCTTCTGGCAAAGCTTGCAATGGATTTGTCCTTGTTGTGCATACCCTGGATTATGCCGTCGGAGTCAGCAAAGTCATATATGAGCTCTCTTACCTCATTGCCGCTTGCATCAGTTGCCACCAGTTCACACTTGGTGCCTTGCTTTACCTTGAGCTCGGAGTTTTTGTACACGTCGCCGTAAGCGTGACGGGCAATTGTGATAGGCTTGGTCCATGTGGGTATGTAGGGAGTGATGCCCTTTACTATGATGGGTGTTCTGAACACTGTACCGTCAAGGATTGCTCTTATGGTGCCGTTGGGGGATTTCCACATTTCTTTAAGGTCGTATTCTGTCATTCTTGCCGCATTGGGTGTGATAGTAGCGCATTTTACAGCTACGCCGTATTTCTTGGTAGCTTCGGCACTGTCTACGGTTACTTGGTCATTGGTATTGTTTCTTTCTACGAGTCCCAAGTCGTAGTATTCGGTCTTTAAATCTACATAGGGTATGAGGAGTATATCCTTTATCATCTGCCAGATAATCCTGGTCATCTCGTCGCCGTCCATCTCTACGAGGGGCGTTTTCATCTGAATTTTTGCCATTTTTATCAATCCTTTCTTACCATTTTTCATTACAGTTATAGTACGGAGTTCCCACAAAGCCAACTTGCTTAAAGTCCTCCGGATTGTGCCTTATGATGTAGTCAATATATGATTCCACCATGGTGGCAGTAAGTCTGTAGCCCATGGGGTTTAAGTGACCTGCCAGGTAGAATGCTTCCTTGAATTTTTCGTCATATACGGGTGCGTACTTTCTGAAGTCAAGCACATAGCAGTTTTGATATTTTTCTGCTATTTCATACATGATTTCTGCATGGCGATCCTCCAATTTGCTTCTTACCTCGTCGTTGTTGCTTTGGGGTAATGTCATTAAAAAGAATTTAGCCTTGGGCTGATGCCTTTTGAGGGTAAGTATAATATTTGTATACGCACCGGCAAAGGAGTCATTGGGAGGATTGCCTATGTCTTCAGAGGTTCCAAGCTCTATGTCGCCTCTTATAACTGCACTTATATCATTTACACCAAGCGCAAGTATGTATGCCTGACAGGGGTTATCCCATGCACCGCATTGTGCACCGAAGCTTTCCATAAATGCCTTGGCGGTCATACCGCCTCTGGAAAAGTTATACACCTTGGTGCCTATGTCTCTTGCCATGAATTGACCCCATGAATATTCATAGAAGTCGTGCCAGCCTACTATACCTTCCTCGCTAAAGGACTCAAACTCTCCCGATGAGAGAGAGTCACCCACACAGCCTATCGTGCGAAATATACCGCACATACCGCCGTTTACTGCAAGGTTGTCCAGGGGTTTTTCGTTTTCGATATTGAAGTATAAATCCATATTCATATCATTCACCCATTCATCTTTGTATAGCTGAGCAATCCTCCTGCAAGGATTATATCCTTAGCACGCTCAGAGAGCTCGCAGCTACAGGGAATATACTCGCCTGTGGTCTTGTTTCTTACGATTATATCGCCACCCTCGCGGATTGCTTCCTTTAAGTTTTCGCAGATGAGCTCGTCGCCTTCATTTATCTTGTCGTAGTCGTTTTCGTTTACGAATGTGAAGGGCAGTATACCTGCGTTTATGAGGTTGGAGCGGTGAATTCTGGCAAATGATTTGGTTATAACAATCTTAACTCCCAGGTGGAGCGGAGCCAGTGCCGCATGCTCTCTGGAGGAGCCCTGACCGTAGTTTGCACCGCCTACTATTATACTCTTGCCCAGTGCCTCTGCTCTGCCCGGGAAGGCTTCGTCACATACAGTGAAGCAATGCTTGGAGATTGCAGGTATGTTTGAACGCAGAGGAAGTATCTTAGCACCTGCAGGCATGATGTGGTCTGTGGTTATGTTGTCGCCAACCTTAAGAGAGCACTTGCAGTCAATTACGTCTTCAAGCGGGCTCGTCTGAGGGAAGGGCTTTATATTTGGTCCGCGGAGGATTTCCACAGAGTCCATATCCTTTTCATCTGCAGGAGTTACTATCATGTTGTCGTTTATATCAAATTCCTCGGGGAGCTTGAATTCCGGCATGTCGCCCAGGGTTCTGGGGTCTGTAAGTACACCGGCAATTGCAGATGCCGCAGCTACTTCGGGAGATACCAGATATATCTGTCCATCCTTGGTACCGCTTCTGCCCAGGAAGTTTCTGTTGAATGTTCTTAATGATATACCGCCGGAGTTGGGGGCTTGTCCCATACCTATGCAGGGTCCGCATGCACTCTCCAGAATTCTGGCACCGGCCTCTATCATTATGGAGAGGGCACCGTTTTTGGCAAGCATGTTGAGCACCTGCTTGGAGCCCGGGGCTATGGAGAGAGATACATCCGGGTGAACTGTCTTGCCCTTAAGTATGTGGGCTACCTTGAGCATATCCAGAAGGGAGCTGTTGGTACATGAGCCTATGCATACCTGGTCTATCTTCATGCTGCCGATTTCGGAGATACTCTTGATGTTGTCAGGTGAGTGAGGGCACGCAGCCGCAGGCTCAAGTGCACTTAAATCTATGTTTATTTCTTCGTCATATACTGCGTCTTCGTCTGCTGCGAGGGGTATCCATACGTCCTCTCTCTTTTGAGCTTTTAAAAATTCCTTGGTGATTTCATCCGAGGGGAATATAGAGGTGGTAGCACCCAGCTCTGCACCCATGTTTGTAATGGTAGCTCTTTCAGGTACGGAAAGGCTCTTGACACCTTCGCCGCAGTATTCTATAACCTTGCCTACGCCGCCTTTAACGGACATGCGTTTTAAGATTTCCAGTATTACGTCTTTGGCAGCTACCCAGGGGGAAAGCTTACCTGTTAAATTAACCTTAACAATCTTGGGATAGGTAATGTAGTAAGCACCACCGCCCATAGCCACTGCTACGTCAAGTCCGCCGGCACCGATTGCTATCATACCCAGACCGCCTCCTGTGGGGGTGTGACTGTCGGAGCCTATGAGAGTCTTGCCGGGGATACCGAATCTCTCCAGGTGTACCTGATGGCAGATACCGTTACCGGGTCTGGAAAAATATATACCGTGCTTCTTGGCTACGGAGCCTATGAATCTGTGGTCATCAGCATTTTCAAATCCGGATTGAAGTGTATTGTGGTCTATATATGCCACGGAACGCTCAGTTTTAACTCTCGGCACACCCATAGCCTCAAACTCCAGATATGCCATAGTTCCCGTGGCATCCTGAGTGAGGGTCTGGTCTATCCTTATACCGATTTCAGAGCCCTTTGTAAATTCGCCGTCTACAATGTGGCTTTTAAGAATTTTTTCTGTAAGTGTAAGTCCCATTTCCAAACATCCTTCCTGTTACACAAAATATGTGTTAAGTATACCATAAAAAGGGGTGTGGTGTCAAGAATTGGTGATATAAATAAGGAATTTCAATTTTAAAAACACCGCCTTATCAGAGGGAGCCTTACTAAAAAAATATTGTACACACCACTACACTGAGCACCATGCTCACAAAATCTGCAAATAATGCACACATCAACGTGTGGCGCACATCTCTTACTCCTACTGCACCGAAATACACAGCCACGGTATAAAATGTAGTTTCGGTGGAGCCCATCATCACAGATACTACTCTGCCTGCAAATGAATCCGGCCCGAAACGTTTGAATATATCCGTAGCCATGGCAAGAGACCCCGAGCCTGACACAGGTCTCAGCAGTGCAAATGGCAGAGCCTCTGACGGGAAATGTATCAGCTTTGCAACAGGGCTCAAAATATTAACTATGAAATCCATAGCTCCCGATGCATTGAATACCTTAATGGCAACCATCAGACCCACAAGCTGAGGTACTATTTTTACTGCGGTTTTGAGTCCGTCCTCTGCTCCTGTGGTGAAAGCCGGATAAACCTCACATCTTTTTAACAGTCCGAATAAAATCACAAATCCCACCAAGATGGGAATAATCATTTCCGATAAATTCATAGCCTTTTCCCCACTATCTTACAAAGAATAACTCCTGACATAAATGTAAGCACAGATACTATCCATATGGGCACCGTTATCTCGGATGGCGAGGCACTGCCGCAGGCGGCACGCACGGCTATGAGAGTAGATGGTATAAGCTGTATGGAGGCAGAGTTCACCACTGCCAGCATACACATGGAATTTGACGCTATATCTCTTTTGGAGTATCCCGCCAGTCGTTTCATGGCATTTAATCCCAGTGGTGTAGCTGCATTGCCCATGCCGAAGAAGTTTGCTGTCATATTCATGGCTATAGCTCCGCCTACTGCAGGGTCCTTTTTGGCTTCCGGAAACAGAAATCCTATAAGTGGTCTAAAGAGCTTAGCTATAAGATTTACCAAGCCGCTTTTTTCTGCGATTTTCATGATACCGGTCCACAGTGCCATGATACCTGCTATGGAGAGTGCGAGCATCACACCCTCGGAGGCACCTTTGCCCAGTGCGGTACATACATCTGCTGTGGTACCGTTAAAAAATGACACCGCCAGGGATATTACAATCATACCTGACCAAATATAATTAAGCATAAAATCACCCAATGAATTAATATTCATCGGGTGATTAGTTTATGACTATTTAAGTTCAACTACCGTTACTCCGCTGTCACCTTCTCCGAATACTCCAAGCCGGTAGCTCTTTACATATGGGCGGCTCTTAAGGAAGGTGTGTATACCCTTGCGCAGCTGTCCTGTTCCTTTGCCGTGGATTATGCGTACTACCCCTACTGATGATAGCACCGCATCGTCAAGAAATTTATCTATAATCAGCTCTGCTGAGTCCACTGTCTCACCGCGGACGTCTATCTCGGGAGACAGATTCATGGTCTTGCCGAGGTTAGCGCCTCCTGCAGTCTTTTTCTTTTGTGGTTTCTGCACATTCAGCAGCTTCAAATCCTTAAGGTTGGTCTTGATTTTCATTATACCTACCTTTACCATGAGGTTACCGCTGCTGTCCGGCAGTGAACATACCACACCCTGCTGTTTTAAGGTCACTATCTCTACACCATCACCTGTTTTTACGGTTTTGGGGGCTTTATACTCATCCTTGGGCTTGAACTGCATTTGAGTCAGCTTGGCACTGTTGTCTGATATTTTCTTATTGAGACTTGCACGCACCTTGTCTATTTCCTGCTGAGCTTTTTTGTTGTCCTTTATCTGACGTGTTCTCCGGATATCTGCCATGAGTTCCTCGGAATCACGTTTTGCCTGCTCCAGTATTTCTTTAGCTTCAGCACGGGCGCGCTCTATAATCTTATCTGTCTTTTCCTGCAGCTTTTTGTTTTTGGCTGCGGTGTCCTCTTTGAGCCTTTGAGCTTCGGATTTATATGCTTCGGCACGCTCTTTGTCATCTATAGCTTCACGGCGGCTTTTTTCAAGCTCACTTAAGATATCTTCAAACTTGATATTCTCTCCGGCTATATAGGTTTTGGCTTGCTCTATGATGCTGTCATCCAGACCCAGTCTCTTTGATATGGCAAATGCATTACTCTTACCGGGTATGCCGATGAGCAGACGGTACGTGGGTGCCAGAGTATCTACGTCAAATTCGCAGGAGGCATTCTCTACTCTGTCAGTACCCAGGGCATAGGTCTTAAGCTCACTGTAGTGTGTGGTAGCCATGGTCTTGGCACCCATGGAGCGAACTCTCTCCAGTATGCTTACTGCCAGTGATGCACCCTCTATGGGGTCTGTGCCTGCGCCCAGCTCGTCAAAAAGACACAGAGAGCGCTCATCTACATTGGCGAGTATATCCACTATGTTTACCATGTGAGATGAAAAGGTACTCAGCGACTGCTCTATGCTTTGTTCATCTCCGATATCTGCGAAGATGTTTTTAAATACAGAGACTACCGAGCCCTCCCTTGCAGGTATATGCAGACCTGCCTGAGCCATAAGGGTGATGATGCCGGCGGTCTTTAGTACCACCGTCTTACCGCCTGTGTTGGGCCCTGTAACCACTAAGGTATCAAAGTCACCGCCAAGTATAATATCTACCGGCACCACCTTCTTGGGGTCAATGAGAGGGTGACGTGCCTTGGAGAGCTTTATAAGTCCGTAGTCATTGAGTATAGGTCTGTAGCAGTCATATCTTAAGGCAAAGTGAGCTCTGGCAAATATATAGTCCAGCTCGCCTATTACGGAAAATGTCATCTCTATAAGCTCATGTTCATTGGCAATATGAGCAGAAAACTCGCTTAATATCCGCACAATCTCATCACGTTCACGGTCTGCCAGCTCACGGATTTCGTTGTTAGCCTCCACTACACTCATAGGCTCTATAAACAGTGTAGCCCCGGTAGCGGAGGTGTCATGTACTATACCCTTGATGTCGCCTTTATGCTCGGATTTTACAGGTACTACGTAGCGGTCGTCACGCATTGTGATAATCTGCTCCTGCAGGCATTTGGCATAGGCAGGAGAGGATATGATGCTTTTGAGCGTATCACGCACCTTGTTGTTTGCCAGCTTGATCTTTCTGCGGATATCTGCAAGCTCGCTTGAAGCATCATCTGCTATGGTTTCATCATCTATTATACTCTGTGATATCCTTTTCTCCAAATCCTTGTTGATGTACAGTGCATCAAAGTGCTCCTGCAGGGAGGTATCGTTGATATCATCGGGGTAGAGCTTCAGACGGCGCGCACTCTCAAGCACCTTGCCCACGGTGAGGATTTCGGATATAGACAGTATACCGCCCATCTTGGCACGCTTTAGTCCCGGGCGTACATCTGAGGTACACATAATCGGGGGACTGCCTTTTTTGGTGATGAGGGTAACTGCGTCTGCCGTTTCATCCTGCATTATGTTTACTTTTTTTATATTGTCGGATACGTAGGGAGTCTCTATCCTGGAGCGGGTAACGTCCATTACGGCGTAAACCTTGAGCATATCCAGGATTTTATGAAACTCCAGAGTCTTAAAGGTTTCTGATTTCATTTTACTTCCTCACAATTAATTGTCATTAAAAAGCTTTGCGGCTATATGGGCATTTTCCTTTGCTTTGGCGCGGTATGCTGCAATCTTTCCGGGTATGGCTTCTTTGATGTGGCTGCGTTTAGCCATAAAGCTGTCGATTGCATCTTTGAAGCCTGCATTTATAATCTCGGTGGGCTCTATGCACTCACCGAGACCCAGAGCGAGTATGTTGCTCTTTACTTTGGGGTCATAGTTTATGCCCAGTACGGGTACACCCATAACCGCTCCGAATACAAGCATATGGAGTCTTACAGCTATTACGGCTTCTGAACGGCGTACCAATCCCATTATTTTGGCGGCGTCTATGTTTTCATCAATAAAGCATGCTTTGCTTCTCATATGAGATATGATGTCCATGCTGATTTTCTTGTCTTTGGTAAACTGCATGGGCACAAATACCAGAGTAAGCGCATATTTATCGGCTATATAATCCGTCATCTGTGCAAATCCCTTTATAAAGTCTGAATTCTCTGCATTTATGCTTCTCACGGAAACTGCAAAAAACTTATCTGTAACACCGTATTCGGCAAGGATTTCTCCGGCTCCTGTATCGTCATACTCCTCCAAACCGAAGGCGGCATCGCCGGTAATGGTAATTTCAGGTCCGTTTACATTGAGGTCTTTGAGTACCCGGGCACTGTCAGCATCTCTTAAAGTAATAATGTCCAAGGTGCTTAGCACCTCTGCTGCTTTAATGCGGTTTTCGGCTTTGTTTACAGGGCCTATACCGTTGGCATAGAGCATCACCTTGAGGCCGTGTTTTTTGGCGGCTTTGAGACAATACAGGTAATACATGAGCGAACGTGTACTGGTAACATCCTGAATCAGACTGCCTCCGCCGGCTATGAATACCTTGGCATTTTTCATGGCACGTCTTACGGCAAACAGATTGAACCTGTTTATACTTTTGACCCCGTAATACTCGCTTGTTTTCTTGGGATTGCGTGAGAGCACAATTGGTGAGAAGCTCTCTGACGTATTCTCCATATCTGCGATGATTGCCGCAAGCAGCGCATCATCACCTCGGTTGCCGTAGCCGTAATATCCCACCATCACGGTATTAGGTATATGGTCTTTTATGGCGTGGTTATACATATTCATGTTGTCGTCAGCCATTTTCGTTATGCTGTAGCGGCTGTCCACCACATTTTTGCCAAATAATCTAGTGGCATGAGCTTCATCTTCATCCATATGAAAGAGCTTGATTATATCATCTGCAAGGATATCCGCATCAAGCGGGGCACACTTTCGGCAGGTGAAGTTACAGTCTACAGCTTCGCCCAGGTTGTTTTCGTCAAGGATTCCTATATAACCCTCCTGACCGGCTATAACGCACAGCTTCTCCATAGCCATGGGTTCCAATATAGCACGGCTTACTCCTACGCACACGTCTGCTGCGGCAAGTACAATGTTAACGTCTGTCCTCTGACCGGCAAGGATTACGGCTCTTCTGCCCAGGTCACGGTTTACCTTATCGGCTTTTGTTTTGACATTTTCGTAAGCACCGCCTCCGCCTACTATTATAAATTCCACTCCCGGTACTGCTGCGGCGATTTTATCCATTTTGTCCATAACAGCATATGCAGGGGCGCATACGTCCTCCTCCAGACGGCTCACATATACTATTCTCGGAGCTCCTGTAGTGAGTGAAAGCTCCTTTGCGGCAGTATCGCCGGAGATGTTTTTATTGAATTTGCCGGAGTCTATACCGTTGATGCTGATATATATATCCCTTGGGGGTACGTCATAGTATTTCATAAGGTAATTCTTAAGGTCGTCGCTCACAGCCAGGGTTTTCTCTCCCCAGCAGGTAAGGGTGCGAACCACAAAAGAGGTGTCAAATGCTCCGTGAACCGTGGTAACGTACACGAAGGATTTACGCATACTTTTGTGAATGAGACCTATAATGAAGCTCGGTATCCTGGCATGAGAATGTACCAGGTCCGGCTTTTCGGCTTTGATAATCTTTTTAATCATACCGCAGGCTTTTATGATATTTTTATAGTTTCTTGATTTCAGTGGTACAGTGTAGTGCTTGATACCAAACTCCTCAATCTCCTTCTGATAAACTCCTCCGCCGGAAATCATGACTACATCATGCCCTCTGCGTTTTATTTCTTTGGAGAGTTCGACTACATGAGTTTCGGCTCCGCCTATATCAAGACTAGCTAATGCCATTATAATTTTCATTGGTTTACCCCTTTTTGGTATTTATACATATATTATATATTCCATCTTGAAAAAAATCAATAGATAAGTAAGGAAATATTTGTAAATTATACTTACCGTTTTTTTATAGAATTTACTATAAAAGTAAAATAACTGCGCAACTCCGCTAAAAGTCAGGCAGTTATTTTATAATTTGCTTTTTAATTGGCGTAACCGTTTGAGGTCTTGCCTTTTTCCGATTATGTTAGATATTACAAATATGTATTTGTCAACCGCTTTCAGAAATGAATTTAATATATCGCTTAGTTTTCCTTATTTTCTTTAAGCAAGTCGCGGATTTCCGAGAGCAGATCCTCAGTGGTGGGCTTGGGTTCTTCTGCTATTTCCTCCTTGATTTCTTCCTTTTTCTTAAATCTGTTTATGACCTTGATGAAAAGGAATATTGAAGCTGCTATGATGATAAAATCTACGAATGACTGTATGAAGTTCCCAATCATTATGGCGCTGTCGCCCTTTAAGGCAATCTTGAAGTCAGTAAACTTGATGTCATTGAGCATAAGTGAGCATATGGGCATTATAAGGTCATTGACTACGGAGGTAACTATTTTACCGAAAGCAGAACCTATAACAACACCGACTGCCATATCAAGTACATTGCCCTTGAAAGCAAATTCTTTGAATTCTTTAATAATAGACATTGACAAAATCTCCTTTTTTCGACAAATTATTACTTAAATTTTATCGCATAAGAGAGATTTTGTCAATATTTTATTTTATTAAAGTACCTGTGTATAAATTGCAATATAAAATGTCCACAAATATTAAGCGACATTTTGTTGCTGAATTAACATGTTCGAAGATAAACCATTAAACAATCTTCTTGGATAATTATTTATCCAATGTTCAATCATTTTAATTCTCTCATGAGAGA
>JAGATB010000040.1 GCA_017621495.1 Clostridia bacterium | reverse complement strand
GGTAACAACCCAATGGTTGGTATGACTGTTGCAGTTGCTGTTGCTGTTCAGGAAGCAATGAATAAATAAGGGTTTTAATAGTCCTTTAAAGCTTAATATTCAATAAAAATAATTAGCCCCATCATTTTGAGTAAAATCAATATGATGGGGCTAACTGTTTTATTAAATTAACAAAAAATTTACAATTCGTTAGCTATGCAAGATTAAGTATTTATGATATAGTTTCTTTGTAAAGATTTTATAATAAAATAAATCTGTGAAGGAGTTATCGTATGTCATTAACACAATTTATAAATAATTCGCCAGCATTTCAAGAATTTATTCGCGCAATTATACCAACAAGAAGTGATTTTTATACGCTTTCAGGTAAAACTCCGTTTTCAAAGGATTATATTTATTTAGCGCCAAACAAGGGATTAACAAGCGTAAAATCCTCAATTTCCGGTACGGCTTTTGACTACATAGCCAGATTAACAATAGCGCAAACAAACCCAGATAAATATTCAAGCGTAGTAAGTCAAGATTTGGTTGCACAGAGTGGACTACAGATATTATCACGCAAAATACCTAGTAAGGTCTTCAAAAGATTTGATAGGAAATATTGCGAGGCAATTGATGAAATAAAAAAATTCATAAGAAAAAAAGTAGACTCTCTATATATTGCCGATTATCTAGTATATTTGGCTAAATTGGAATTAGTATTTAGAAGTGGAGGGTTAATACCGCAGGAAGGAGTAGAAAGCATATTAGTATCTGAATCAGAAATTATAGAAGATTTAATTTGCTTACATTCTGTTTTTGAGGATAATTTTATCGCACAAAACATTTCATGTCATAGTTCTGTTATTTTTAATCCACATTTTGGTAAATATAGCAATTTAATTGGCGGTGCTGATGCTGATATAATTATTGATAATACTTTGTATGATTTTAAAACTATTGTAAACAAAGGTTATTCTTGGAAACATACTGCACAATTAGTATCGTATTTTTTTATGAATATTCTGAACTGTTCAATGGCTAATAATATGTCTACGGATTTGAAATTGCAGAATGTGCGTTATTTAGCACTATATCAAGCAAGATATGGTGAAATATGTGTTTTTGACACAGAAAAATTTGGAGATAAACTAAAAATATATACAAACGAGTTCAAAGAATTTTTTGAGAAATTAGAGAATGATAAAGCGTTTTTCGTAGAATGTTTTTTACCAAAACCCAAGTCTAATATCAGTGTAAATGGCGATGATATAAAAAAATTCCGAGCAGATAATCACTTATCGCAAGAGCAATTTGGACTTTTAATGGGAGTCAACAAAAAAACGGTTAGATTTTGGGAGTTGGGTTATAGTTTACCTTCTTATGAAAATCAGAAAAGAATAAGTGAAGTTATAAACATAAAAAATTGACATAATCTGCCTTTTGTGCTATAATACCATTCGTAGCAAGAGAAACGGCGGCGGTTGTTTCCGACACCTCTATGAAAGGGGGTGTTGATGTGGAAGAAATAATTTCTTTTACTTTATTAGTAATGATTATTGTTCTTTACATAAAGAAGTGACCGCCACTTCTGCAAAAGTGACGGTCGTTTAAAAATTGACGGTTTATAAGCGGAAACAACTGATGTCGTTCCCTCTTGCTATACTTATATTAGCATATTTTATTAAATATGTCAAGTTTAATTTTCTTGCGAGGTATCAAAATGCTCAACACAACCCTATGCTATATAAAATCCGGAAATAAAATTCTCATGCTCCACAGAACCAAAAAGAAACAAGACCCCAATGAGGGCAAATGGATAGGAATCGGGGGCAAGTTTTTGGAGAATGAAAGCCCGGAGGAATGTATGCTTCGAGAGGTCAGAGAGGAGACGGGGATAGAACTTGCCCATTGGAGTTACCGGGGCATTGTAACATTTGTATCCGACGAGTGGGAAGGGGAGTATATGCACCTTTTTACCGCCGAAACGGATAGCGAGTGCGTAATACCCTGCGATGAGGGTGAGCTTTGCTGGATAGAAGAGGATGAGGTCTTGTCGCTGAACCTGTGGGAGGGCGACAGGGTGTTTCTTGATTTACTCAAAAAAGGTGAGCCTTTTTTCTCGCTAAAACTAAGCTACAAGGGTTCAAAGCTTGAGGAAGCAGTATTAAACGGGAAAATTAAAGTCTAAGTGTTTTGTGCGTAATGGAAAAACAAAGAGAAAATATTTAAAATCTTGATTGACAAATACGATAAAATAGTATATACTATTATTAAGGTACGATAATACCGTACAAAACTAAGCAAAAGAAGTGAAATAATGACAAGAGAATTTATTTTTACAAAACCTTTTATTATTTGCTGGAAAGCAATGGGACTAAATGATGAAGATTTGAAAATACTTGAATCAATACTGCTCACCAATCCTCAAATGGGTGATGTTATTCAAGGAACAGGCGGAGCACGTAAAATCAGAATACAGCTTGAAGGACGAGGAAAAAGTGGCGGAGGCAGAGTAATATATCTTGATGTGTTTGAAAAAGAAAAATTATATTTACTTTTTGCATATCCTAAAAATGTTCAGGAAAATTTAACAGAAGAGCAAAAAAAATCAATCGCTTTACTGATTGAAGCAATAAAGAAGGAGTGATATCATGTCGGAAATAAAATTCAAATCATCATTGTCACCGGAAGAGATTGAAGAAAATTTCAAAGGCGTTGATTTCTTTTCCGGAATAATGGCAGGTCTTAATGAGGCTCTTGCGTATGAAAAGGGCAAAGCGAGTGCCGAGACTTTCGCACGAAAACAATCATTACCTAATGTAAATGTCTCTGAAGTGAGAGCATCACTGTCTATGACTCAAAAAACTTTTGCAGCAATGCTTGGTGTTTCATGCCGTACTGTAGAGGCTTGGGAATGCGGAAAGTCAAATCCAACTCCTACTGCCAAAAAGCTTATATATTTAATTCAAGAGGATCATTCTCTTGCAGAAAAACTAAGATAGAATAGTTAAAAATTAGATTATAGTAAAAACAGATAAGGGTTAGTGTATTAGACGATTAACCGAAAAGATTAAGTTTTAGTAAACCGTTTCTTGTCGAGGACGGTTTACTTTTTTAGTTTAATAATAATTTTTCATAAATTTATATTTAATTTTTTAAAATTCTTGATAATCTCATTAAAATATGTTATAATAGTTTTGCGACACAATATAATATTATCCACGTATATACTGTAAGTGTGTATTTTTATACTTTTGGTAAAAATACATGCTCTATTTTCACATGCTTACAGTTCGTGGAATTTGTGTCGCAACAATCGGAGTCATGTATTTTTCGTGCATGGCTTCGGTCATGCACTTTTTTGTTCTGTGCAAAGAGGTGCATACATAGTGTTGCTACACACTTTAGGGGAGGCTGTATTTATTCAGCCTCCTAAACACTTTTTTGCGGATATGCTGATTTTTATTTTAAGCATATAACTCCTCATTTTCTCATAATATAAACACATGAGGAGCTGATTTTTGATGAAGTATTATACATGTGCAAACACCTCGGATGGTGTGTGGGATTTTACCGGTGATAATGTATTTGATGTAGAGGATATCATTGAGTTAAAGAGCACCAACAGACATATTACCGATGCTGTTTTGGGCTGCTTTTGCAAGGGAATCTCTGAGCCTTATGATGAAATCATAGCGCCCGGAAGCAAGGGTTTAAAAAGCGGAGTTATATTAAACAGCCGAAAGCTTGCTGTAGTTGCAAATTTCTCCGGTGCATCAAAGACGGTAAATCTCGATGATTTATTTGGAGACATCCATCACTTAACCGATACTTTAGCTATGCCCCGGGCAATGGAGCATGCCTACAGGGAGGCAAAGCGAATACACGACGATTGGGAAAAAATATATATAGAAAATATGGATTTTCAAAGAATTGATTTGTTTTCCAAGGGTGTGATTGCTGCTCTGGCAGAAGCCCAAAGCATATCCGGTCAAGCAAAAATATACAAGAGATTTTTCGGCACAACTACCACGGAGGGACCTGTAAATTTCATAGATGGTCTTACCTTTGACTTGTCAAGGAGATATTTCATCAAGGGCAGACCCGGCACCGGAAAATCCACCTTTCTTAAAAAGCTCTCGCAGGCTTTGCTGGAAAAGGGATTTGATATAGAGCAGTATTACTGCAGTTTTGACCCAAACAGCCTTGATATGGTTGTTTCAAGGGAATTATCATTTGGCGTATTTGACTCTACTGCACCTCATGAGAAGTTCCCCGAAAGAGAAAATGATATAATACTGGATTTCTATATAGAATCCGGACTTAGCGGTGTTGATGAAAGGTATCATGATGAGCTTGCCAAAATAAAAAATGCCTATGATGCTAAGATAAGGGAAGGCAATGAGTCGTTTAAAACAGCAATTGCTATGGAAGATGAAAAAAATATAAAAGCTCTGTCAATGATTAAAGAGACTGAGCTTTTGAAGGCATGTGAGCTTATAAAAAAAGAAACGGAATAAAGTTTTTATTCCGCTGTAAGCTCTGCAAGCGTGGCCTGCGTAAACTCTGTCAGCTCTGCTCTGTTTATGAGCAGCTGACAGCCTTTTACGCCTGCGCTTACGGTTATCTTATCGAAGTTCTCTGCGGATTTGTCTATAAACGTGGGGAACTTCTTTTTCATGCCTATGGGCGAGCATCCGCCTCTGATGTAGCCCGTAAGACCCAAAAGGTCCTTTACGTGGATCATTTCCACCTTTTTGTTTTTGGTTACGGAGGCAGCTTTTTTGAGGTCTATTTCTTTATCTACGGGTATACACATTACCACCGGACCGGTCTTATCGCCTTTAGCAACCAGAGTTTTGAATACCATGGCGCAGTCAAGACCCACGGAGTTGGCTATGGTCACACCGCTTAAATCGTTGTCATCATAGGCATACTCCAGAGCTTCGTATTTGATTTTTGCTTTGTCCAGCATACGCATTGCATTTGTTTTGGTCATGGCTATATACCCTCGTTTTCCAAATCTCTTATTATCCATGCTATGGCATGGTTGTTGTTGTCCACAGGGCAGATTTTGTCTGCGGCAGCCTTGGCCTCATCTGTGGCATTCATCACTGCGTAGCTTGTATCTGCTGCTTTCAGCATGGATACATCGTTTTCATAATCACCTACGCATATGATTTTTTTGATACCGGGCTTCAGGGTGCTGCAGATGTACTTTACTGCTTCACCTTTGCCGCTCGTTTTGCTGTATATCTCCACTCCTGTGGGCCAGCTTCTCTCTATGTTGTGAGTGCCGGTGCAGCGGTTCCTTAAGTTATCTCTGATTTCCAGAGCCGCATCGCGGTCGTTGGCTACAATCACACATTTGCAGGTATCGCGTTCTACACTGCCTTCATATCTATAGCTTTCATCTTCGTCGCAGACATTGATGAAGTTTATCTTGTCTGAGAAGGTATTCATAATATAATCCATTATATCCTGAGTATCAGCTTTGTCCATTTTGGATACACGTACCTTGCAGTTGCTGTTCATATCATAAATTATATTCCCGTTCAGCGAAATCAGATAGTCATTAATACTGATATGCTTTGCGTAGTTTTCCTTTACATAATCGGGATATCGCCCCGTTGCTATGGTGAAAATTCCGCCTTCACTCTGAAAATAGCGTATAGCCTCTATGTTTTCTTCCGAAATAGTCGTATCGGATTTGACCAAGGTACCGTCCACGTCCGTTGCTATAAATATGCCCTCAAACTTACCCATCGGTTAATCCCCCGTTAATAATCAAAGATTTTCTATCTTGGTAGCCAGTTCGTCAAGCCATGGACCTTCAAACAGCTCTATAAGCCCTGCGTCTGTTGCAGAGGAGAGCTTTCTGTCCATGGGTATTGCGGCAATTGTGTCAATTCCGTTTGCAGCGGCAACCTCGTCTATGTGGCTTTCACCGTATATATAGTGACGTTTGCTGCAGCTGTCACACTCAAAGTAGGACATATTCTCTACTATGCCTATTATTGGTATATTCATGAGCTTTGCCATGTTTACGGCTTTGGTAACAATCATGGACACCAGCTCCTGAGGAGATGTAACTATAACTATACCGTCCACGGGCAGTGACTGAAATACAGTCAGCGGTACATCTCCTGTACCCGGAGGCATGTCTACGAACATAAAGTCTACGTCCTCCCAGATTACATCTGTCCAGAACTGTTTGACTGTGCCGCCTATTACGGGACCTCTCCAAACTACCGGGTCGGTCTCGTTGTCCAGCAAGAGGTTGATACTCATTATGTCAATGCCTGTCTTGGATGGCACAGGTATGAGACCTCTGTTGTCTGCGTAAGCCTTGGTATTTATGCCGAATGCCTTGGGTATGGACGGACCTGTGATGTCTGCATCCAGGATAGCTGTGTTATGACCCTTCCTCTGCATGAGCACAGACAGCATGGATGTGACCATGGACTTACCTACACCGCCCTTACCGCTCACTACACCTATTACCTTTTTGACACTGCTTGCGGGGTTTAGTGCCTCGCGAAAATCCTGTTTATCTCTTGAAGAGCAGTCTGCTGAGCAGCTGCTGCAGTCATGTGTGCATTCTTCGCTCATTTTTGTTACCTCCTGATTAATTCATACATTATATCTAATTGTATCACTTGGCGGCTCAACTGTCAAGTTTTAAAGGCACAATAAATTTAAAATAACTCTTGCTTTTATGATAAATTTGTAGCATAATATATTATAGAGGTGAGATATCGTGGACAGGGTCATACTGCACAGTGATTTAAATAATTTTTACGCTTCGGTGGAATGCATGCTGCATCCCGAGCTTAAGGACAAGTGCGTAGCCGTATGCGGAAGTGAAGAAAACCGCCACGGTATAGTCCTTGCCAAAAATGAGGCAGCCAAGAAGCTTGGCGTAAAGACTGCCGAGACCATATGGCAGGCTAAGGCTAAGTGCCCACATCTGGAAATCGTCAGCCCGCATTTCGAGGAGTACGCCAAGTATTCCAAGCTTGTGCGGCAGATTTATATGCAGTACACAGACCTCATAGAGCCCTTCGGGCTGGATGAATGCTGGCTGGACGTCACCGGCAGCCGTTTGCTTTTCGGCGACGGAGTAACCATTGCCGAAAAAATTCGCAGGGAAGTCAAGGAAAAGACAGGGCTTACGGTTTCGGTAGGGGTGTCCTTTAACAAGGTCTTTGCCAAGCTGGGCAGTGACCTTAAAAAGCCGGATGCGGTTACAGAAATAAGCCGTGATAATTTCAAGGAAAAGGTGTGGCATCTGCCTGCCGACAGCATAATAGGCGTGGGTAAATCCACATACAAAAGGCTCTCGGACTTTGGTATACATACCATAGGGGATATAGCCGCAGCTTCCCATGAATTTTTCAAAACACATTTCGGTAAAGCCGGCACCATGCTTTGGCAATATGCCAACGGACTGGACGAATCCCCCGTAAGGCATCAGGATTATAAACCGCCTGCAAAGAGTATAGGTCACGGACTTACTCTGAAAAGCGATTTGGAGAATTATGAAGAAGTGTGGAGGGTTTTGTTTCATTTGTGTCGTTCATTGGAAAATTCCCTGAGAAAGCAAAATGTGCTTGCCGCCTCTTGTGCCGTTTCGGTAAAGGACTCGGAGCTTAAGGTGAGGGAATTCCAGACACCGCTTAAGTGTGCTACCCACAGCGCATACGAGATTGCCGGGCAGCTTTTTGCACTTTTTAAGCAGAAGTATGTGTGGTCCAAAAATGTGCGTGCGCTCACAGTGAGAGCAGTCAAGCTCTCCGGTGAAGATGACGAGGTGCAGATGAGCCTTTTCTCAGATGAGCAACCGGATGAAAAACGCGAACGTATGGAGAGGGCAGCCTACGAACTGGAAAACAAATTCGGTAAAGGCACTGTCACCTTCGGAAGCCTTATGGCAAATGATAAGCTGCCCTTTAATGACGATGAAGAAGACAGCAGGGAGCTTTATAAGAATTTTAAAAAATAATAATACTTTTGTTGAAAAATTTAAAAAAATTTAATTTAGGTATAGACAAATCGAAAAAAATGTGTTATAATATTTAGCGTTGTGATGCTGTTGTAGCTCAGCAGGTAGAGCACTTCCTTGGTAAGGAAGAGGTCGGCAGTTCAAGTCTGCTCAACAGCTCCAAGCTAAAAACCCGTGTATTTTTTGCAGATACGTGGGTTTTTGCATTCTTAAAATTATTTTTTGCCATTCAAATTAATTATTATACCAAAAGGATGTGTATGTATGGAATACATTATTAATTTTTCATGGGACAATGAAGCAAATGTGTGGATTGCTCAAAGTGATGATGTTCCGGGGCTTGTTTTAGAGTCAGGTTCTTTTGATGCTCTTGTGGAGCGTGTGCGTTTTGCAGTGCCTGAATTGCTTGATTTAAACGAAAATACATCGCCGCAACCATACTTGACCTTTATATCCAGACGCCAAGAAAGGATAGCATTATAGTATGGCAGAATTTGAAAAGAAAGTAAGAGAAATATTGCGGCAGAATAAATGCTCTTTTGTTCGCCGAGGAAAAGGGGATCATGATATTTGGTTTAGTCCCATAACAGGTCACCACATAACAGTTGATTCAAAAATTAAATCCCGACATACCGCAAATGCAATTATGAAGCAAAGCGGTATAAATCACAAGTTTTAAAGATAAAATCGCGGGCTGTAAAAAATAATTTTTACAGCCCCAATATTTTATGTTTATTTTTCTTTGGATTTTTCTTCGGTTTCACACATTTCATCCATGTGTTTTATTGCCGCTACGTCATCGGAGAGCATCTTAAATACATTGGCACTCACGGCTATCTGCATTGCCAGGTCATACATCCTGCCGGGCTCAGTGTTATCTGATTCCAGTATGGGGTCTGTCACGGCACACACCTTTTCTGTGATGTAAGCAAATGCCTTGTATTGGTTTTTAGTAAATGACTCATACAAATCCCTGGCACTGTCTTCGTCCTCAAACAGGGGCAGAATCTTCTGAATGGTGGGTATACTCATAGCCTGTTTCAGAGAGCTTATCATTATAAGATACGCTATGTGAATTTTGGAATACCTTTTCTTCACCGGTGCGGGCATAGCCTTGAGCTTTACGTAATTATTAATCATAGGCGGTGTTATGACAGGTGTCTCCTCGGTATCCGAGGTAAAGAAGCCTTTAAGATATGTATTCATAAGAGCTATTACCTGGTCCATATACAGCTCAATAATAGGCAGTTCATCCCAGGTGGGAATTTTATATTCATTTAAGAGCTTGTTCCAGTTTTTCATATGGAGGGCAAACTCTTCTCTCGAGTAACTCATTTTTATACTCCTTCTGGTTTTATATATTAATATTTAATAATAAAATTATATCATCATTACATTTAAAACACAAGTAAAATTTATCAGAATTTTAAATTATAAACCGCTTTGTGAATAATTTTCTGCTGCAAAGTTAATCTAACTAATATTTAATTGTTGATTTATTTGCTTCTTTGTGGTAAAATTATAGTGATCTATTATGTAGGTAGGTGAATATAATGACTGAGCGTAAATACAGTGTAGAACTCAGTGAGATAATCAAGGAGTTTAATCTTGAGGTTATCTATGAGTCAGAGGGCATGGACGAGGTAGTCATCCGCAATAATGAGGTGAACCGTCCGAGTCTGCAGATGGCGGGATTTTTTGATTATTTTGATAATACCCGTATACAGATTATAGGCAGAGTAGAGACTTCATATCTAAAGCAGATGTCAGATGATGAAAGAGCATTGGCACTTGAGAGACTTTTTGAGAAGAAGCTTCCCTGCGTTATAGTAACACGAGGTATGGATATCCCCGATGTGATGCGTGAGCTTGCCAAAAAGTACAATACACCTCTTTTGAGGTGCAGTGTGGCGACTTCCAGGTTCATGAGTGCTCTTATAGCATTTCTTAATATTGAGCTTGCTCCCAGGATGACTACCCATGGTGTTTTGGTGGAGGTTTACGGTGAAGGAGTACTTCTTTTGGGTGACAGCGGTGTGGGCAAAAGCGAGACCGCCGTTGAGCTTGTTAAGAGAGGTCACCGTCTGGTAGCGGATGATGCCGTGGAGCTAAAGAGAGTCTCCGATAAGTCAATTCTGGGCAGTGCACCGGATATTATAAGGCATTTTATAGAGCTCAGAGGTGTGGGTATCATAGACGTTAAGAATATCTTCGGTATAGGAGCTGTTAAAAATACTGAAAAAATTGACCTCATAATCAATCTGGAAATCTGGCAGGAGAGGAAGCAGTATGACAGGCTCGGTCTCACTACTCAATACACAGAGCTTTTGGGTATAGAGATACCCTCTATTACACTGCCGGTGAAGCCCGGACGTAACCTTGCAGTTGTTATAGAAGTAGCGGCTATCAACCATCGTCAGAAACGCATGGGCTATAATGCCGCAGAAGCACTCAATGAAAGACTTATGACTGAAATGCAGAAAAATCAATAGACGAGGAGAGAACAGATATGTATTATATTGGTATTGACATTGGAGGTACCGGTATCAAAGCCGGTGTCGTTGCAGAAAACGGGGATATAATTTATAAAGACTCCATCCCTACAGAAGCGGCTGCGGATTATACAGTAATCGTTAAATCTATGGCTGAGCTTGTAAATAAGGTTATAGCCGATTCGGGCATTGATATGGATGAGGTGGCTTCCATAGGTATGGGCTGCCCCGGCAGTATTGATGACAAAAACGGCATAGTAACATACAGCAACAATATCAACTTTGAAAATGCACCTCTGTGTGAAGAATTAAAGAAATATATAGACAAACCCGTATACATAAACAATGATGCTAACTGCGCGGCTCTTGGCGAGTATTTTGCACAGAATGACGACAATGTTTCCGACTTTGTTGCCATTACACTGGGCACAGGCGTAGGCGGCGGAGTTGTTATAAATAAGAAGCTCTATACCGGAAGCAATGGTGCAGCAGGTGAGCTGGGACACATAGTTATCTGCAAGGACGGCGAGCAGTGCTCCTGCGGCAGAAAGGGCTGCTGGGAGGCATACTCTTCGGCAACTGCACTTATCAGAGATACCGAGCGTGCCGCTAAGGCAAATCCCGACTCTCTCTTGGCAAAACTCGTAGAGGAAAACGGTGGCAAGGCAAACGGTAAGATACCCTGGGATGCTATGCAAAGCGGTGACCCTGCAGGTAAAGAAGTAATAGATAACTATATTGAGAATCTTTCCGAAGGTATAGCAAACATAGCAAATATCTTCCAGCCGTCAACTATAGCAATTGGCGGCGGTGTCAGCAGACAGGGCGATAACCTCATAAATCCGCTCAAAGAAGCTCTCAAGGGCAAAATCTACGGCGGAGATTTCATGAAAACTGCAGATATAGTTACTGCAAAGCTGGGTAATGACGCAGGAATCATAGGAGCAGCATTTTTAGGTAAATAATCAAGGGGAGTGCTTTAAAATAGACACTATTAATTTATTACAGGGCATACTGTCCGCAGAGGACATATGTGCCGACGAACCCATGAAAAACCACACAAGCTTTAAGACGGGAGGAAATGCGCGTTTCTTTGTAACACCGCCGAGCCCTGAAAAAACAGCGGAGCTTGTGGCTGAATTAAAGAAAAACAATGAGAAGTATATCGTCATAGGCAACGGCTCCAATTTACTTGTATCGGATAGCGGATTTGACGGTACGGTAGTGTGTATCGGCAGGAAGATGTCAGATGTCACAACAGAAGGTGACAGAATCACCGCTATGGCGGGAGCGTCTTTGTCTCGTATTGCCTCGGCGGCACTCAAAAATTCCCTTACCGGATTTGAGTTTGCATCGGGTATACCGGGCTCTCTGGGCGGTGCAGTGGTGATGAATGCCGGAGCCTACGGCGGTGAGATGAAGGATGTGGTGGTTAAGACCACATATGTGTCGGAGACGGGTGATATCAAAACCATGGCAGGTGATGAGCATGCTTTCGGCTACAGGCGGAGTGCATTTACAGGCGACAAGGTGGTACTTTCATCTGTAATTCAGCTTGCATACGGTGACATGGCGCAGATTAAACACACATCCAATGAACTAAACTCCAAGCGCAGAGAAAAACAGCCCTTGGAGTACCCCAGTGCCGGCAGTACCTTCAAAAGACCTGAGGGATACTTCGCAGCTAAGCTCATAGACGATGCAGGTCTCAGAGGCGCAAGGTTCGGCGGAGCCATGGTGTCAGAGAAGCACTGTGGATTTGTGATAAATTATGACAATGCTTCAAGCAGTGATATATTTAATTTAATGAAGATGATAAAAAATACGGTTTATGATAAATTCGGCGTGACTCTCGAACCCGAGGTAAGGCTTATAGGAGAGTTTCCCGTATTTTAATTTGAAGGAGGTGAGCGTATGTCATTTTCTTCGGATACTAAAAATGAGCTTGTCAAGGTGAGAAACGTCTCTACCGCGGCGGCTGTATGCGAGCTTATGGGTGCGGTTGCCTTCGGAGGCAGATTACGCAGGGATAACGGTGTGTTCAAGGTGCTCACCATTACGGAAAATCCCAAGGTAGCCAGGAGAATTTTTCAACTTATGAAGGATTCGGCATCGGTTGTGTCCAAGATTAAAATTCACAAGACAAACAAAAATAATATCTTCTACCACGTGTATGCGGAAAATGAAGATGCTGTATCTTTGCTCATAAACCTGGGGTTTATAGTGAAGCCATCGGACATCAACTACCTTACAACACTCCGTGTAAATACAGAGTATATAGATAAGCCTGCCAAGATGAAGGCTTTCCTGCGTGGGGCATTTCTCACTTCGGGAGCAGTTATGAGCCCGGATAAGAAATATCATATGGAGTTTGCCACATCAAGCTACGGTCTGCACAATGACCTATTCACTGTCATGAAAGCTCTGGGTTTAAAGCCCAGGATAGTAGTGCGCAGCGGCAATATGGTGATTTACTTCAAAAACAGTGAAGAAATAGCGGATATACTCACTCTCATGGGTGCGTACAAGGTGCTGATGGATTTTCATAATGCTAAGATAATCAAGGAAATCCGCAACAATGTAAACAGAACCATGAACTGCGAGGCGGCAAACCTTCAGAAGATGGTTGATGCTTCCATGGAGCAGGTTGCGGCTATAAATAAGCTTATAGAAAAGAATAAATTTGACACCCTGCCCGATAATCTTAAGGAGGTAGCCCGACTCAGACTTGAGTACAGGGAACATTCATTGAAGGAGCTCGGCGAGATGCTGGACCCTCCTCTGGGCAAATCGGGAGTCAATCACAGGCTCAGAAAAATTCAGGAGATAGCGGAAAAGTGCTGATGAAAGATTTTACACATTTGCATGTTCATACTCAATACAGTCTGCTGGACGGTACTCCCCGTATAGGAGAGCTGCTCGACAGGGCAAAGGAGCTGGGCTTTACTTCGCTGGCTATTACTGACCACGGGGTTATGTACGGAGCCGTAGAGTTTTATGACGAGGCTTTGAAGCGAGGCATACGCCCTATAATAGGCTGTGAGGTATACACGGCGCCGGGCAGCAGACATTCACGTACTTACGGTGTCGACTCTGAGTACGGACACCTTGTTTTGCTGTGCCAAAATCACATTGGCTATAAAAATTTAATGACACTGGTTTCATATGCATTTACAGAGGGGTATTACTATAAACCCAGAGTGGACATGGAACTGCTCAGACAATATTCTGAAGGACTCATAGCACTCAGCGGATGCCTTAAAGGCGATGTGAGTGCTTGTCTTGTTTCCGGAAATTATGAGCTCGCCAAGAAGAAGGCACTGGAGTATTCTTCGGTTTTCGGTGAGGGTAATTTTTATCTGGAGATACAGGACCACGGTATATCTGAGGAGCAAATCGTGCGTGAAGGAATGAAGCGACTTAGCAGAGAAACCGGATTACCCTTGGCGGCTACCAACGATATACACTATGTAAACCGTGAGGACAGCCTCATACAAGACGTAGTCACATGTATACAAACCGGCAAGAGAATGGACGACCCGGACCGATTGAAATTTTTCGGCAGCGAATTCTATATGAAAAGCCCGGAGGAAATGTATGCACTGTTTGCCGATGTGCCGGAGGCTGTAGAAAATACCGGGATAATCGCAGACAGGTGTAATCTGCAGATGGATTTTGATACCTTGCACCTGCCTCGGATAGAGATTGACAGTGAGCTTAGCCACTATGATTATTTAAAGAAGCTTTGCATGGAGGGTGCACGCAAAAAATACGACACTGTAGATGATGAAATCTTAAAGCGGATAGACTATGAGCTGGGTGTAATCGACTCTATGGGGTATACCGATTACTTCCTTATAGTATGGGATTTCATAAAGTTTGCCAAGGACAGCGGTATACCGGTAGGCCCCGGCAGAGGAAGTGCCGCAGGCAGTATAGTCGCCTATACATTAAATATTACAGAGGTGGACCCCTTAAAGTATGACCTGCTTTTTGAAAGATTTCTCAATCCCGAGCGTATAAGCATGCCGGATATAGATATAGATATATGCAATGAACGCCGTGACGAGGTAAAAGACTACGTAACCCGAAAATACGGAGAAGCCAGAGTGGCAAGCATCATAACCTTTGGTACTATGGCTGCACGTGCCGCTGTGCGTGACGTGGGCAGAGTACTGGGAACAGACCCGGCAACTGTGGACAGAGTGGCAAAATCCATCCCCGGCGGACCTAATATAAAGCTTGCCGATGTAGTAGATAAGGATTCTTCACTTAAAAGGATGTATACTACCGATATGTCCGTAAAACGGCTCATAGATATAGCTCTCAAGGTGGAGGGCTTGGTACGCCATGCCTCCACTCATGCGGCAGGTGTGGTGATATCGGATGATGATTTGTATAATTATGTGCCGGTGCAGTCCGTGGACAAAGGTATAGTTACTCAGTATCCTATGGGCAGTCTGGAACGTATAGGTATGCTGAAAATGGACTTCCTGGGACTGAGAAACCTTACGATTATAGATAATACCATAAAACTGGTCAAAGAAAATAAGGGGATAGAAATAGATATTGACTGTCTGGATTATGAGGATAAGAAAACCTTTGAGCTAATTCAAAAGGGTGATACAGACGGAGTATTTCAGTTGGAAAATCCGGGGCTTAAGGCATTTATGCGCAAGTTCAAGCCGGCGAAGATAGAGGATATAATAGCCACTACCAGTATATATCGCCCGGGACCGATGGAGCAGATACCCGAGTTTCTAAAAAATGTGCGTAATCCACAGGGTATCACTTATCTGCACCCGAGCCTTAAACCAATACTGGAGCCCACATACGGCACTATAATATATCAGGAACAGGTTATGAACATAGTTCGTACCCTGGCAGGCTACTCCATGGGCAGAGCAGACCTTGTACGCAGAGCCATGGCTAAGAAAAAGGCAGACCAGATGGCACGTGAAAGGGAGGTATTTATAAACGGACTTACCGATGAGGCGGGTAATATAATCGTACCCGGTACAAGGCGAAACGGTATTGATGACAATACAGCAAACAAGGTGTTTGACGTGCTTATAGACTTCGCCAACTATGCTTTTAATAAATCTCATGCGGCTTGTTATGCACGGGTGGCGTATCAGACAGCTTATCTCAAGGCAAATTACCCCACGGAATATCTGGTGGCATTGTTGGTGAGCCTGCTGGGGGATTCACACAAGACATTTAAATATGTAACCGGATTTGCACGATACGGCATCAAGGTATTGCCTCCGGATATCAACAAGAGCAGGGGGTATTTTGCAGTAGAGGGTAAGGATGTGCGGTTCGGACTGTCTGCACTGAAAAATGTGGGAATGACATTCCCTGCGGATATTGTGTCCGAGAGAGAGAAGAACGGAGAGTTCAGGAGCTTTGCAGATTTTATCAACCGTATGGCGGCGTATGATACCAACAAGCGAACTATAGAAGTGCTCATAAAGAGTGGTGCCTTTGACAGCCTTTTCGCCAACAGACGGGTACTCTTGATGAATTTTGAGATTATGCTTGATTGTGCTCAGAAGGATGCCTTTGCCAAATCTGCAGACCAGGTGAGCTTTTTCGGTGAAATAGAGGACGATGTATCATTTAAGCCCCTGGATATAAATGAACACGAGGACTTCACCTCTGCGGAAAGGTATGCCTTTGAAAATGACCTTGCCGGTATGTACTTAAGCGGTAATCCCATGAGCGAATATCTGATGCTTGCGGCGGTGTATTCTGAGGTGCAGCTGTACAGTGTAAATGACGGTGAGGTAGACGACGGCAGGAAAGTAAACATATGCGGAGTTATAACCAAGGCAACCACCGCCAAGACCAAGAGTGGTGTATTTATATGCACTATGAGCTTTTCGGATTATTATGATACAGCGGAGCTTACTGCCTTTGAAAGCACATACAATAAATACCGCAGTCTGCTCACCGAGGGCAGCGCGGTGTGCATAACTGCCCAGGTAAGGGAACGCAATGAGCAAAGGAGCCTTTCGCTGATTTCTGCGGTAAATATGGATACCCTGGCTCTGCCAAAGGAGCCGAAGCTGTATATGAGACTTTCGGACAGGAACATGATGAAGGAGATAACTCCCATACTCGCAGACCACAGCGGTGTGACTCCCGTGTGCTTGTATTTTGAGGATACCGGAGAAAAGCTGATGAGCGATAAATCCCGTGGAGCGAGCCTTACCAATGAGCTTATCCGTAAGCTGTGCGAGCTATTGGGCGGAGAAAATGTGAGGATAAAATAGCTGTAAATTAGTGAAAAGTGCAAATTAATCTAAAGCAGTAAAAATGTCATAATGCATACAGTGCGTTTGGCTTTTTTACTGCTTTTAATTTTATATAAAAAACCTCGGAAAATTGCGTAAATACTGAAGTGCGGCTCATAGACAAAGACAAAAAACTATGCTAAAATATGCTATATTTTGTCGGCAAAACATTTTGTATAAAGGAGTTTTAGAATATGACCAAAAGAGAACTGTTTAAAGATGCTATATCTTACAGATTACCAAAAAAGGTAACCAGAATTTATGTGAGGATAAACGGTGACAGCTATCCCATATGCCCCAAATGCTACCTTACGCTGGAGAGGGAGTATATGAGCTACTGCAACTGTTGCGGACAAAAGTTGGGCTGGAGTGACTTTGATAATGCAGAGTTAGTCTACGCCAGTGAAGGGAGGAAGTGCAGACCATTTAATCTATAAACAAAATTGCATAAAAATGCGACAATAATTGACATTGTGCGTATTTAATGGTAAAATATTCTCAATAGCCCAAAAGTGCTTGCTTTTATTAATATATGTCTTTAAAAGCAAGCCTTTTGGGACATGGATAATTAGTATTCATCGTGTGTAAACAATATTCATAGCTTCAGAGGAGGACATAAGAATATGCATATTGCTATATGTGATGACGAGAGAATTTTTATCAATAAAATTTCAAAATTGATTAATCATCCTGATGCTGAGATACTTGCTTTCGATTCCGGAAGCAAGCTTTTGGAATGCAAAGAAAAAATCGATATTGTACTTTTAGATATAGAGATGCCGGGTATAAATGGTCTTGAAGTTGCGGAGAAGTTGTACTTGCGAAATAAGGATATTATAATTGTATTTGTTACTTCTCACAATGAATATTCTACGGTAGGATACAGAGCATTTAGATATATTCTTAAGAGTGAACCGGATATATTTATAAAGAGAGATATCGATGAAGCGATTGAGGAATATGAAAATAATAATGTATATTTATATTTTCATTATAAGCAAGCATCATCTAAAGCTTCAGTCGGAGATATTGTTTATTTTGAAGCGGATAATCATACATACAAAGTAAATACCGTCAACAAAGGTTCTTGTATGCATTATGGTAAATTTAAGGATCTTGAAAGAAAGGTGGAAAAGTATGGTTTTGTAAGAATTCATAGAAGCACAATAGTTAATTTACGTTATGTAGAGGTTGTTGATGATGAAAAGGGTGTAAGGGTTTGGGGTGATACGTGGCTTAGTATTGGTAAAAAATATTCTAAAAAATTAGAAGACAGATTTAATGAATATAAAGGCGGGAGGATATAACATGAAAAATATTTTAGAAATCATATTCTGTATTGTAGAAATTTTGGTGTGTTTTTTCTATTTTGGTAGTGTATTGGGGAAGAACGATAAATCAAAGCTCTTTCATAATTTGTTGTTGTGTGCTATAATTCTGATTAATATAGGCAGATCTTATCTTTATTTATCATTTGTATATAATATATTATTTACGATATTAATTTGGATAGTAGTATCATTTACTTGTTTTGAAGCAAAATATTCAAAAAAATTATTCTTTATTGCTGTAAATATATTGGCTTTAATCGCTACTGAAATAATAACTGCTATGCTGTTGTCAACGTTGCATGAAATTGAATATGATGACGGATTCACAATGCGCTATTTGGGATTGATAATGTCAAACTCAATTCTATTTATATTGGATGTTTATATAATATATTTTGCGAAGAAAAAGTATCGTAAGTTACCAACGAAATTCAATATTTTAATGTTGCTGTGTCCTATTTTCAGCATATATGTTTTGATGTTGTTGGATACCTATATCGCTCAATCACATAACCATTACTATGTAACGTCATTTATTGCCGTTGTAGGACTTGGATATATTAATATAATGATATTTAATTTTTTTGATTATTATGAAAAAAGTTTATATGCTTCAACTGCAGAAGCAATGCTGTATGCAAGCGAGGAGAATAGTATAATTAGAAATGATAAAGATGAAGAGATGTACTCATTAAATCATAATATATCCAAGCATATGGTAATAATTAAAGAAATGATTGAATGTGATAACAGAGAAGAAGCTGACAAATATTTTTATGAATTAGATGAATATGTTTCGCAGTATATATCTGTTTCAAGGAGTGGAAACAGCACACTTGACAGTATATTAAATCAAGAGTATAAAAAAGCAAATTCATTAGGAATAAAATATGATATCAAGATTAATTTATCAGAAGAACTTGTTATACCAAGAGTATGTTTAGGCTCTTTGTTATATAACGCAATAGATAATGCTATTGAGGCATGTGAAAAGGTGAATGAAAAGTATATATTAATTTCAGTTTCAACAAAAGATAATATGTTAAATATATTAGTTGAAAATACATCTCCGGAAGTAGAAATACATGATAACAAAATATCCACAACAAAAAAAGATAAGTCAAAGCATGGATACGGTATCATAACTATGAAAAGAGTTGCAGAAAAGTGTAACGGCAGTGTTAATCTGTCATACAAAAATGGTATTTTTTCTTGCTCGATTAATGTTGAAAATCGTTTAAAAAAGTAGAAAAATATTTTTTCACGATATATAGGCGTTGTTCACGAGATTTAGTGGACAGTATAAAAAAATTGTGATAAAATGCCATCAAGAGGGGGTATTTCTTGGTGGTAGTGGAAATTTCAAACAGATTAGCATTAGCATTATGTAAAGGTAACGCTATCAATCAGGAAGAAATAGAAGTATATGCATATGGCATACAACTTATTATTTTAGGAATTCTTGATTGGAGCGTTACTTTTATTATTATGCTTTTAATTAATGAATTTTTGTTGTCTGCTGTTTATTTAACAGTTTTTATTATGCTAAGGCATCGTTGTGGAGGATATCACGCAAAAACACATATGAGATGTATGATTATATCTAATGTTGTTTATCTATCTTCCATATACATTGCCAAAATAATTAGCGTAGATTTAATATGGTTATTTATGTTGGGCGAATTTATTAATTTTGCGATATTGATGGTGTATGCTCCCACAGCTCATAAAAACAAGCCGGTTTCCAATGAGGAACTAAAAAAGCACAAAAAAGCGGGGAGAATACTTAATATTATTATAAGCTGTACAGCACTTGTATTGCTTGCTACGCAACTTTATGAATATGCATGGATTATATTATTGGGGCAGTTAAGTGTGAGTTTGGCTATATTTTTTGAAAGAATGAAACAACAGAAAGGAGTGAATATATAATGAAAAAGTGGATGCTTTATGCTCAGAGTGCATTATGTGCAGTAGCAATGTTTGTGGCTGTTAATTCCATGGGACCTTTATGCTTAGGTAGATATTACCAGCCTGAGGTACCTCACAACCTCAAGAAATTTGCGAAGTAAGGCCAAGTAGTGTACACTACTTGGTAGTAGGTATATCATACCTACTACCAAACTTCCCCTAAAGACTTATGCGAAAACATCTCTTTAAAGTTTTATGTAAACCTTGATGAGGTGTTTTCTGCGTAAGACCTTTAGAGAGGAAAATAAGTTTTATTGGAGGATTTGTTATGAATGTGGTAATTTGTGACGATGAAAAAGTTTTTGCAGACAGGTTGTCCATGTACATTAAAAAGATATTGCAAAGCAAGGGTAGAAAATGGAATATTAGTACTTGTTACAATGGGGAAGAATTACTGGAATATTGCAAGAATAATGTAGTAGATGGACTTTTTCTTGATATAGATATGCCGGGGATAGATGGATATGAAGTTGCAGAAAAATTGTCTGATATGAAAGAGAATATTACAGTGGTATTTGTTACAAGTAAATCAAATTTAATATATTCTTCGTTTAAATATCATCCATATGGGTTTGTAAGAAAAACACATTTGCATGAGCTGGAATATGTCGTATCCGATATGATTACAAAATGGAATAACACTGCGAAAAAGGAATGTACTATAAATTTAGAGTATAATAATACTCTCGATATTGATTTAGAAAGAACAATGTATTTAGAAGCCAACAATCATTATTTTAGTATATATTGGAATAACGGTGAAAAATCTGCAAGCTATAGATGTAGTTTAACAGATGCTCAAAAGCAGTTAGAGGATTATGGATTTGTGCGAGTACATAATAAATACTTGGTTAATTGTAAATTTATTAAGTGTATTGATAATCGTTATTGTGTATTGATTAATGGAAAATCCTTTTTAATAGGTCGTTCAAAACTCGAAAATTCCAAGAATGTTTTTCAAAATTATAAAAGAAGTATAAGATAATGGATAAGTTTATTGAATTGTCTGCAAACCTGATACAAATGTTTATTTGGACTTGGTTCATGACAGCATTTTTTGGCTTTAAGCGTAGTGGGTTTGCATCGAAGGTCGGTTTTTTATTGATGTGGATGGCAGCATTTTTAGAAATATCGTATATCAACCACATTATTGATTACGATGGATTCTTGACCGGTATTATTACTATTACCTTCATAATATACGCACAATGTTATTTAAAAGGTAATTTGGGAACACATATTTTTATTGCTTTATATTCCACTGCAATAATATTTATTTTAGCAAGTGTAACTATATTTATTTTTTCATATATTACAGGATTTAGTACAAAGAGTCATATAGCGGATTTTTCAATAAGAAGAATCGTTATTGTATACTTATGCAGAGTACTTGAATTTTTAGTATTTAAATTTATTGTTCGTATAAATGCAAATTATAAGTTAACAAAAAAAGAATGGATACCGTTTATAGCGTTGCCTTTAGCTACATGGGGCGGTGTTACTTTTATGACTCAGGCAACAATTGAAAGTGAATCTGTATTGCCGCAAATGTTTTATATAGCTATAATTATGGTAGGTATGAATATTATAATAGGTTTCTTTATGTATAAAATCAAGCAAGATGAAAGCCTACGTCTGGAATATGAGCTTTCTAAGCTGGAGCAGGAAAATAAAGAAAAGATGACATCGGATTTAATTGCCTGGAGCGACAATCTGGATTCTGTAAAGCATGATATGGAGAAGCATTTTCTTGCTATACAATCACTGGCAGAGGATAGAGATTACAGACAGATTATAGATTATTCTCAAAAAATAATAAGGGAAAAATTAAATTCCGTAGGTCACAGTGTTTTGACTGAAAATGTGGTTTTCAATGCGGTAATAAATACCAAGCTTGCAATATGCGAGAATAAAGAAATATCCGTGAATGTAAATATAGATAATGATGCAGTAAAATACATAAATAATTCGGACATTGCAGTTCTCTTCGGCAATATATTTGAAAATGCCATAGAAGCGAGCGAAAATTCTGATATGCCGAGAATATCATTAAATGTACAACAGCAGGATGAGTATATTTCAATTTATATGGAAAACAGCTTTAGCAGTGAATATTCCGATATAAATCTGAGTACTACCAAAAAGGACAAGAAGCATCATGGAATCGGTACTAAAAATGTTAAAAGGCTTGTGAAAGAATATGATGGTATGATACAGTATTTTGTAAATGATATGGGCATGTTCTGTTGTGATATTTTGCTGAAAAAGCACAATTAATGTCGATTATGCCTGTTTTTATGTCGTTTACGACTTTATAGTGGACATATGTAAATTAATCAGCTATACTTTGGATAAGAAGACAACGGGGGTGAAAACTTGGTTAAGTACTTATCTGAAAGCATAGCTGATTTATATATAAAAAGAAATATTATAAAAGCCGATGAAAAAGAAGTATATAAATGCGGTCTTGAATTGATTTTAAATGATATAGTTACATTTACGATTGTAATACTTATATCCGGATTGATGTTCAAAGTAAGGTATGGACTTGAATTTTTAATCACTTTTTGTGTGGTGAGAGTTTATTGCGGAGGCTATCATGCTGCCAAAACATACATATGCAGACTTACAATGCTTGTTACTTTTTTAAGTGTTGTTATATTATCGGAGCTAATGGTACGACTATCGGATTATCCGTTTTATTTGATAATCATAATTTCTTTGATGGTGTTGCTTCCTCTTATACCGGTGAAGCACCCCAACAAAAAACTTACAGATACAATGATAGAAAGAAACAGAAGGAATGGTATCATAGCATATATTGTTTTTTCATTTTGCGGAGTGGTAATTTTAAATTTTATCAGCAGACAAGATGCATATATTATAGCTATTTCTTTAAGTGCAGTTACTGTACTTGCGATAATAGGGATTTTGGTTAATGAAAGGAGGCAAAAACAATGGAAAGTTTAGCAAATGTAATTTTATCAACTACAGCTGATGCAGCATTGGAAGCATTACTGGCATCTGCCGGTCTGGCATCTGCAGGCGGTGCATATCAGCCCGAAGAGCCCAAAGACCTTATGAAGGTTGCCGAGAGCCGCAAGGCAAGGAAGTAAAGTCAAAAAGACAAACATCAACGCATTTTATAGGGTTATGAAAACACAGGTATCATAACCCTATAAAAAGCAAAAATCAAATTATGGGTGAATAATATGAATGTAAGTCAAAATTATGAATTAAAGAAAGTATTTGGAAAACGTTTAAAGAAAACGAGAGCTGAGTATGAGATAACTCAGGAGACTATGGCAGATTGCCTCGGAATTAGTCCCAGCTCGTACAATAAGCTTGAACGCGGAGTAAACTTAATGAGTACTAAGGTGCTTGTAAGATACATTATGATTTTTTGCCAGAATAAAAATGAATTCTTTTACAAACTCAATCTTCCACCACTTGATTATGACGAGATCAATTATAAATTATCCCATAAACGTAAAAATAAAATGAAATGAGAGGATGCATATGAAAAAGCTGTTAATCGTATTTTTGATACTATGCCTATGCTGTGCAATGCTTAGTGCAACTGCGGCTATCACTACCCTGACCACTCAGGTGAGTAAAGGCAGCGACAGTGTGACAGTATCCGGTGAAGTAACCGGCGGAGCAGACAAGCAGGTAAATATATCTCTTACCAATCCGTCCGGAAGTGTGGTATATACGGGCGAAGCCCTAAGTGATGCCAATGGCAATTACAAACTCATAATCCCTATGAATGAAGATATGGCAAGCGGTACATATACTGTGACTGCAACCACACCTACGGAGATTACCTTTGAGCACGAAGGTGCAGAGCAAGAGGAGCCTACCCAGCCCGACACTAACTCGGAAATAAGTGCTAATCTTAATATAAATGGAAACAACGTGACTATAACCGGTACCACAGGTGCCGGCTCAGATAAAGAAGTAACATTATTCGTGCAAAATCCCACAGGTGGAATTGCATATATAGACCAGGTGACAAGCGGTGATAACGGTGCATTTGAATTTGCTTTTTCTCTGCCGGAGGATGCGGCTGAGGGCAGCTATACTGCAAAGCTCGGCGGTACAAGTGTTTCGGAACCGCGTGTAGTTAATTTTACTTATCCGAGTACAGATATAGGCGACACCCCTATAGAGCCTGATGAACCTGTAAAACCGGATGAACCGCTGGAGCCGGATAATCCCGAAACACCGGATGCCACAGATGAAATAACAGACCCTAATGAAAACAACATGGAGGTATATTCAAAGAGCAAATTTGTAGAAGCCGATATAACGGTAACCCTTTCAAGCTATATACCTACTCTCACAGGAACCATAAGCTGTATTCAGGGTAAGGAAGTGAAAATAAAGGTTATCAATACTACTGATAACACTATAATCATAGACGATACCGTTACATACGAAGATGGAGAGTACGCTATATCCTATAAACTTCCAAGCCTTGTAAGTCAGAAAGATTACAGCTTGAATATATCCGCCGGAGATGATGACAATGTTCAGACGGTGATGAGTGTGAATATTGACACAGGCATACTGCTTGTTAAAATAGACGGTAATGTACAGGTAAATGACAATGTTCAGCTTGACGCACGTCTTGAAACGGTAAATACTGACCTTATAGATAAGACTACTTCAATAAGCAGTGATAAATCCATTTCGGTAACACTGCCAAATGTGGTATCTAATTCTTCATATCACTTTGAAGTGCAGGGTTACGAAAGATACACAGAGGATATGGTAACCGAAATTAAAAATTCGGAGAATCTGAGCTTGTACAATGCACTCAAAAATGCAAGACCCGAGCTTGACGAAGATGATGACGGTATCATAACTCAGACTGAACTTTCAGGAATTACCGGTGTACTTGATTTAAGTGATGCAGGCATAGAAAAGATAATAGGATTAGGACAGTGTACCGGCATTACCGGATTGATATTAAAAGATAATAATATATCAAGTCTGAGACCCCTTTCTTTCCTATCAAATCTGGACTACATTGATGCCCGTAACAATGTTATAACAAACATCAGCACAATGCCTGAGAATTTGCGTTATCTGAACATTGACAACAATCTCGTAGAAGGATTGCAGGGTCTCAAAAAAGCCAATAAGCTTGAAGTCCTGTCTGCTGCACACAACAAGATAACATCTGCAGTCGGTCTTGGGAATAAAGCTAAATTAAGATATTTAAAGCTTAATAACAATTTATTGACAGATATCTCAGCGCTCATCGGATGTAAGATGCTGGTACATCTTGACATCTCGGACAACAGTGTTTCAGATACTGCGGTACTTGACGATTTACGGTATATTTATTATCTTGATTTAGAAAATAATTTGCAGTAGTATATGTATTCGGAGGAATGAATATGATTAAAAAAATTACTTTAACACTTGCTTTATTGCTATGCATATCTTCTGCAACTATGGCAGATGAAACCACAGCACCGATTGAAACAGAACAAAATACAGAACAGGTTGCAGCAGAAATTTATTCAGTAAAAGATAAAGACAAGGACAAAAATAAAGATAAGAATAAAGACAAAGAAGCTCGTAAAAAGGACGTTGCAGACAAGCTTGAAAAGAAGCTTGCCAAAAAGACCAAGCTCAAAAAGGCAAAAGAGTTCAAGAGTATAATGGATTGCAACGATAAAGCGGCGTACAACAATGTATCCGAATATGTGAGCTTCACATGCAAGAATGACTTTACGGATGACCGACTGGATGTAATCAATCGTATCCTAGAAAGCGGAACAACCATTCAGTCACTTAAGCAGGTGTATGAATTCTGGCTCACCACAGATGAGGACTTTTTCGTGGTAGAGCAAATCTGTGCATTGGAGGATAGCTACTTTAGCGAATACTGGTACGAAAGAGCGTTTAATAAGCTTACAAATTATGAGCACGGGGCACTCTCCGGCGAAGAATTAAGAGAATATCAGGAGGCAGGCATTACCACAGACGAGATACTTGCCGCCAACGTAATGTGCCGTAAGCAGGGTCAGAATATCTATGATATTTTGGACAGCGTTATTGCAGGAACCGGTATAGAACAGCAGGCTATGGCTCTTTATGGTGTGGACACTATACCGGAAGAAGGTTCGCTGTTTTCAGACATTACTGAAATAGCCAAATCCGGAAAAGCAAGTGTTGAAGCTATAACCCTAATGGCGGAAGAAACCGAAGAAACGATTGAACAGGATGAGATATTCTTTGAAGTAATAGAGGATAAGATTAATGAAGAGCTTGCAAGTATGGAAATTTCAGTGCCTGAAAACGACTATCACTCGGATTATGAATCACTGAAAAAATCGAAATATCCCATTAGTGTACAGAGAGCACTTATGAACAAAGGCTTTACTCCTCAGGAAATAGAAAAATCAGCCGAAATCCCGGACTGGAATTTCTATAATTCAGCTAAAAAAGCAAGGGAGATGTTAAAGAATGAAAAATAAAATTAAGTATATTGTTTTTGGCATAATCTTTGCATCTTTGATGAGCGTTACGGTGTATGCTTCTACTTCGGATGCTATAATGAATCAGTATTATTTACAATTGTATGGAAGTATATATCCTAAATTCAATTCTCCATACACAGTGGAAGAAGGTGAAGGGGTAGTAAATGAAGTATCGGGTGCATTAACTACCAATACAGAAGACTACCATGTAGAAGGTAAAAATGAATTTGACGTTTCTGTTGTACGCAGCTTTAATAGCCAGGCGACTGCAGGTAAATTATATGAAGAAGAACTAAACAATAAAGCTGACCAGGCATATTACTATTACATGTATTTTGTGTGCAGTGCAGATGGTCAGTCTATAATAATTCGGTTCAATAATGAACAGGAAATGTATGATGCCGATCCGTCATTTGAGGGAGCTATGTATGGCGATGCCGATAAGGAATATTGGTATGAGGATATAAAAAAAGACGGAACAGGAATATATTACACATTGCGTAATGGTGAAGAGCCGAGGCTTTATGAAAAAGAAATGGGGTATAGAATCACCGAAAATTCTATTGAATGTTCCGATGCTTTCGTTACCTTTGACAGCGGAATGAAAATATCAAAACCATCCTTAGTTTGGTATAATGATTATAACGACGGTTATGACAGGGATGTATATTTGCTGTTTCAGGATTTAAATGCAGAAACGTATGCCATAAATATACAATATGATACTGAAGGTTCACCTGATAAATTTAAGTATTCATCAGTTGCGGATGGTGCTACATATACTAAATATAAATTTTCCTGTGTTGACAATAATGATATGTCAGTTACTGCTGTACATCCTAAGGGATTTGAATATAACAGACTTCTCAAATCAGATGATGGATATACTTATTACGTGTATCAAAAAAATCTCAACGGCAGAGGCTATGATGTTTTGGGAGCCGAAGATCCATATGGTAACACATATGTTATAAATACACTTTCGGACGGTTATTCAATAACGACCGATGATGAAGTTGTTTATGAGATAACAACAGAAGGAGTTTTGAAGAAATATAACGATGAAATTACTCAATATGTGTCATATGATGAAGTTAAAAACAACAGTGCAAAAGATATCAACCAGAAATATAAGATTGATGATGAGTATATATTTACAGTAAAAAAGAATAGCGGTACAGGTACTGAAATCTCTGATACTGAAGAAAACACAACCAAATATTATGTAATGCAGAAGCTTGCATACGAGAGATTGTTAAGATTTGGAAGATATTCGGCATATGAGCTTCCGTACAAAATAGAACTTCCTAGCGGAATTACAAAACATATTGAGTATAACTCTTTATCATGGCTGGTAAATGAGCCTACAAGTGAAGCAGGTACAATATCAGGCTTGCACTATCCCGTCGGCAGATTATATGATGAAGACAAAAACGGAAATATAAAGAATGAAAGAACATATTCACAAAAAGATTCTGAGTATGATAGGGCACATTCTTTCATTTCTCAAATGACGTGCTCAGAACTGGCGGACGGATCGGTAGTTAAAACCACAATTTCTGATATTGATTGGCATGGAAAAATCAATTCACAGACTATAAAGAAAGATTCAAAAACCTATGATACTTATACGTATGGCTATATCAGTAGTAATTCTGATGCCAAACTAACGTCTGTAAAAGAAACCAACACATTTACCGGCAGCGGAACGCCTTCGTATACAAAATCATATTCATATTTGTACAAATACTATTTGGCGGAAGAAACCAACGGCGACTACACAGTAAACTACACCTACCATACCGACGGTAACTACCTGCCCAAGGAGACTACCTACCAAAAAGATGCTAACACAACAGTAAAAACAGAAAATCTCCTTACCGATGATAAGAAGTCAATTGCCACAACAAATGTATATGAAAACGACGTCCTTGTAAAGACCACATCATACACATATGATACCTACGGAAATGTAGCTTCGGAGACTGTAAGGATAGATGATGACAACTCCATGATTACCACATATGTGTATGACTACGGTCCGGACGGTAGTTATACACTCACAACTACAGTTAAGGGGATTAAAGATGCCGACGGCAATGCTCTGCCGGATATAGTAACGGTAAATGTATATGATGCCGATTATAATTTAATAGCACAGATAGACCCCAATGGCAATCCTACTATTATGACATATGACTACCTTGGCAGATTGCTCACAACTCAATATCCAGACGGCACAAGCGAGAGCTACACATATGACATATCAGAAGGTATTACCACCTACACAGCACAGGATGGCACAGTATACAAAGCATATTTCGATGCATGGGGCAACAGATTAAAAACCACAGCTATAGTGAACGGCGAAGAGGTTCAGTTTGATGAGTATGAATATGACGACAGATGCAATGTTGTGTCATATAAGAGATTTACAGATGATGACAGCTACATAAAAGCCGCATATACATATGACTACCTCAGCAGACCCCTTACAGAAAAGGTATATGACAACGACAGCACACTCCTCAAAACAACAACTTATTCATATACTATAACAAAAGATGCCAACAGCAAGCCTCTGGACACAATGACCGCTACCGTAACCGGCGACAACGGCACTTATGCCAAATACAGCGAAACCACAAATTACAGAGGCTTCTTAACAGAAAGCAAATCATTTACTGCTGATGACGAAAGAGTGAATACCTTTACCTATGACTATGTAGGCAACGTTATCACAGCCACAGATGCAGCAGGTAATGTTACTACTACATCATATGACGCTCTGAATAACCCTGTAAGTGTAACCTACGCCGACGGCTCCACTGTAAGCACAACCTACAACGGTTTAGGACTCACATCAACTCAGACCGATGCCATGGGCAATACTGCAGAGTATGTATACGACAACGCAGGAAGATTAATTAAACTGTATACACCCTTTGACGAGGACAACAAAGGCCTTACCAAAACATATTATGACTCCAACGGAAACGTAATATCAACCAAGGTTCTTTCAAGCCTTGCAGATGATGCAGAAAACTACACTGTAACAGATAACACCTATAATAACATGAACAGACTTGTAAGCAATGCGGTTTATCCCACGGATTCGTCGGCTATATATACCCGCTACGAGTATAACACCATGGGTAACCCCACAAAGGTTGTTTCCGGGCTCAATTCCCCCGAAGCACCGGAATCAACCGGACATGTGGTAACCTATGAGTACGACACCCTGGGCAGAATGATTAAAACAACCACCCCGGACGGCATCAGCGAAACTGCGGAGTATGACCTGCAGGGCAGAGTGATTAAGAGCACAGATAAGGCAAACAGAGATACTCTCTTTACTTATGATGCTTTCAACAACGTGCTCTCCAAACAGACAGGTACCGAGGCCGTAAACTACACATACAATATCCTGGGCTTGCGTACAAGTATGACAGACAGCACAGGAACTACAAATTATGCATATTCTCCCTACGGAGAGTTGACAATGGAGACCAAGGGTGATATAATTAAATCATACGAATATGATGTAGTGAGCAATCCTACTGTGTTCAATGTAACTAATGCTGATGAAAGCCTTATATCTCAGTCATACACCTATGATGCCATAGGCAGACTTATGAGCGTAAGCAACGGCACTGACACCGTAGCATATACATATGATGCCAACTCCAATATGCTCACATCTGCACACAATGGCGATGTATACCGAGAAGTACAGTACAACAACGCAAACTTACCGGTATTTACACAGTTAAATAACGGCGAAAATACCGCAGATATAACCCGTTATATCTACAGCCCCGGCGGCAATCTTGCCATGTCTATGGGAACTGATGTAAGCAGTATGTATTATTATGACGGTGCAGGCAGACTTGTGTATGAAAACACCTGGGGCGATGAGCTTGGGTATGATGATACATTTACATACGACAGCTTCGGCAACAGAGTAAGCCGTGCTCACAGAGATTATTACGGTAATACAAGCGAAAATACCGAATATACTTATAACAGTATAAATCAGCTAATAGAGCAAAGTAACGGAACGAATACCACTGCCTATACTTACGATGCAGCAGGAAATATGACAACCGTAACTAAGGACGGAGCAACAGTCAAGAACTATACATACGACAACTTCAATAGATTAAGTTCTGCAACGGTTGACGGAGTAACCTCCGCATATACCTATAACGGAGACAATCTTAGACAGTCCAAGACCGTAAACGGCGTAACCACAAACCACATCTACGACGGCGCAAACATAGTGGCAGACCTTGGAACGGACACAACAGTATTTGTACGAGGAAACGGCCTTGCATTGCTTAAAAATGCATCAGCAACTCAAGTGTATGGCATAACCCCCAGAGGCGACGTAGCCAAAATCATAAGCCCCGACGGCACAATGACCGGCTACACCTACACAGCCTTCGGCGAAACAACAGGAGATAACAATAACGTACTAAATCCATTCGGCTACACCGGTGAATATACCGACACAGAAACGGGATTAATATACCTAAGAAACAGATACTATGACCCGGAAATAGGTATGTTCATAACCGAAGACCCTGCCAAGGACGGACTTAATTGGTATGTGTATTGTGGTGGAAATCCGGTTATGTTTGTGGATCCGTGGGGATTAGATGCGTACATAATATACGATCCTAGTGAGGATTTCATGACAGATCAGGCAAAAGACGAATACAAAAAACTTAAGAAAAAGTATGACTCTATTCATATTATTTCGGCTAAAGATAAAGATAAGTTCATAAAGGCTTGGAATAACATGGGAATTAACGACAAAGGAAAATCAGTTGAAATTGAAGAGGTTATAATAATAGCTCATGGATCTCCTACTAGTTTGGCTTTTGGAAATGACAGTATATCTACATATGGTTTATCAACATTGGATGAAAAAGAAATGGGAAAACTTAACGTTAGTAGTTGCAATACAGGCCATTTGGATGTTGATAATAATGTTGCAACCACTTTTTTAAACAATAATAGTATTGATGAGGTAATTGCCTGGGATGGTACAGCATCATATTATAAATTTTTGTGGTGGTCTGGAAGAGATGGTTTAGCATTAGATCAAAAGTCATTTTATAATTATGCTTCAACAGAATCGCGACCGATTTATGCTTTAGGTTCTTATATGGGTTCTTATGAGGTGTCAAGATCACCAATGGGAGAAATACATTATTCTAAAAATGCTAACGGAGTTATTGTTCAAAAAAACAAATCTGGTGAAGTAATTGTTTCTAAAAAAGGAGGCGGCTTTACGACAAAATGAATAAAAGGACTTTATCTATAGTCGTTACATTAATTACATTATTAATATCTTTCGGCATAAGCTCATATTTTGTAATTAACTTAAGGGAGCCACAAGTTTTATATAAATTCAAATTGGATGACATTCCTCAAAATATAGTTGTAGGGAAAAAATCAGAGTTATTCTTTTTAAATGAAAATGGTTTGCTAAATTCAGTTAAAATAATAAATAATGAACTTACACAAAAGAATATTGCTGAGGATGTGGCTCAAATTTGTGCTGAGAGAGATTATATTGCAATAGTTGATAATAATAATAGATTTATGTTTATAAATGCAAATGACGCATCTAACAAGAATTTCTTTGCTGATGAAATAAATAGAAAAGGTTCTAAGTGTATAATAAAAAAAATAACTTCCGGGGATAACTTCACTGCTGTTCTGTTTTCGGATGGTACTTTGTATTCAGATATTAATTATCAAGACAATGATGCATCAGTTGAGCAGGATGATTATTTGATTTTTAGTGAGTATGATATAAAAGATGTTTCCGTAGCTGAATATCAAATACTTGCTTTAGATAATAATAATGCAGTTCATTCATATACATTAATACCTGGAAAATATAATCAAGAAGTAACTATCTCGGTTTCATATGAAGTCAATTCAATTTGTGCTGGTCTAAATAAGTCGTATATACTTAGTAAAAATGGTGATGTTTTTAGCTTTGACAATTCACAGGTGTTGGATGAACATCCCATAATTCCAACTAAAGTCGAAAACTTGAGTAATATTGAAACAATAAATGTGGGATATTCAGATTGGGTTACACTAGCGTGTAGCAATGACGGTGAATTATATCATTGGGGACTAGGTTATGACCACAATTCAACAACGAAGTCGATTTGTGAAATTGTTATGCCGAAAAAAGTTTTTGAATCAAATGAGATTGCACACTTTGTTGGTACAGGTTATGGCATTTTGATTATTGAGGATGATGGATCTTTAAAAATATTAAATAATTAATATTTCGGGCGGTTCGCTATTAACTTTTTTCCGAATCGCCCCTTTTTCACTAAATGAACACCCCCGTAAGTGTAACCTACGCCGACGGCTCCACTGAACACAAGGGGACGGTTCTCTTGTGTTGACAAGAACACAAGGGGACGGTTCTCTTGTGTTGACAAAATCTTCTTTTTGTGCAATGATGTAGTTGAGGTGAAAAATAATGCCGAGATTGACAAAAGGGGACGTACATTAATTGTCAACTTTTTAATGACAAAAGGGGACGTACATTAATTGTCAACTTTTTTGACAAAAAACGAGAAAATAATGCGACAAAAAATGTACGTCCCCAAATGTCACGTCCCCAAATGTCACAAATTATAAAACATCCTATATCATATGCATATGGGTTTGGGAGTAATGGTGGTGTATGGTGTGGAGAAATCCCTTCAACATATAAAAATGGTGGGGGAAGTACATATTAATATTGAAAGGAAGGAATTAATGTTAAAAATATTTTCAAGCATTCTAATGTTCTCTCTTTTAACGAAAGGTTGTTATAATATAAGTGATTTAAAATATGACAATAATTTGATTATAGGCGGATACAACCGAAACGATGGATGTGTGGATATGGATTATGTAGAGGAAGAATTTGAAAAAACTGTTAGTGAAACGGATACAGATGAGAAAAAAGATATAGTTTATCAAAATGATAGGTTGAATTTCACATTAGTATTTCCTGAAAGTTGGGCAGGGTATTATAAGGTGATAGATGTAAGCGGAGGTGTTGGAGTCAATTTCTACGGAAAAAGTTTTGTGGGGCAGGGTCAACCACATTTTACCAATAAAGGGTTATCTTTATTCTATATATTAGATGAAAATGCTATAAATTCAGGAATATGGGATAGTATCAGAAAAATAGGTTCTACAAGCGGAAAAGACTATTATTTTGCCACTGCAACGGATATGCAATTAGCGCCAATTGCTATATTTAATGATGAAATTATAAATGAATATATTAAGCTCTACGGCTATGAACTTTATGGAGAAACCCAAATTCCTATTATAAAGCAGGATTGGGAAAAAGTTCAGATTATGCAGGAAGATATTGATAGCATTGTTGAGTCGTTTAAGGCAACAAAAGATGATGAGATAAAAGTTTACGGACATTAATTGTCAAGTTTTTGGTGAAAAACAAGAAAATAATGTGATAAACATGTACATTTCCAAATGTTACAACCTATAATGGTTTAGGCCTTACATCAACTCAGACCGATGCCATGGGCAATACAGCAGAGTATGTATACGACAACGCAGGAAGATTAATTAAACTGTATACACCCTTTGACAAGGACAACAAAGGTCTTACCAAAACATATTACGATTCCAACGGAAACGTAATATCAACCAAGGTTCTTTCAAGCCTTGCAGATGATGCAGAAAACTACACAGTAACAGACAACACCTAGGACAAAAGGGGACGTCAGACTGTCGAATAATTAAAATTTCCGGTTAAACAGAAAATTGAAAACTGTAATAATCCGTGGTTTAACATATGTAAAAGGCGAGACATGATAGCTCTAATACAGTCCGACATCTCCAAACATCTTAATAAAAACCATATGTAAATCCCGGCGGTTCATTGCTGACTCCATAGTTTGAGCCGCCCTTCCCCAAACAAAGCAAAAGACGGTTGCGAGTGCAATCGTCTTTTGTTTTGGAGCAAAAACCTTGACTATTCGGTACGAATATGCTATAATCTAATTAATATTAAGACATGAGGTTAATTGTTATGGAGCATAGAATCACTAAGCTAATTGTAAGCAATTCCGGCGGTACCGCCTCCAAAGGGTCAAAGACGTATAAGGTTGTGCTGCCAAATTCGTGGGTCAAAGAATTGGAGCTTGATGACAGCCGTATCAATATTATGTTTGACGGCAAGAGCATATGTATTACCAAGTCTGTGACACCCATTGAATTTGCCTTTAACAAAAAGGCCATGAACCACATTGTAAAAAAGCTTACGTTTTACAACGGGAAGCTAATATGCAGTATACTTTATGTGGACTTCACAGATAAAACCCTTATGGTTGAAAATAACGATGCTGATGCCGTTAAACTCGCCTTTGGCAATAATCTTATGCCCACTTGGCAGGATTTTGAAAATTTCTTAAAGGAGAGGTGTGTTCCCCGGGAGCGAAGTGGCATACGGGAATATTTGGAAGTTATCGGTGTAGATAATTTTGATTACATGGAAATAATTCAAAAGACCAAAGGAAAAATGGCAGAGGATAATCAATGGATAAATGTGGAGGACTTTTGATGAAAATTCAACTTGTAACCAATGAAAAAATTGCTGAAACATCGTCGAAAGGCAATCAGGAAAAATGGCTGGATAAAGATACCAACAAGTGGTACAAAGTAGATCAGTTCGGATATGAGGCTCTCAGCGAGGCTCTTATATCCGCATTGCTCTGTAAAAGCAAACAAAAAAATAACACATCATTTCATTTTGTCAGATACTATCCCGAGAAGGTCATTGTTCACGGACGTGAAAGGGTATCCTGCGTAAGTGACAGTTTTTTAAAGGAAGGGCAGTCTATCATCACTCTTTCGCATCTGCTTACCAAAAATTTAGGTGTGCCATTAAGAGATAGGCTTTTGGCGCTTCCCTCCGATAAGCAAAGGATAGCCTATCTGGCAGAAAAAACCGCAGAATATACCGGGCTTGAAAGATTTGGAGAATACCTTACCATTCTTTTTGAAATTGATTCATTGTTTTTAAATGATGACCGGCATTTGAATAACATAGCCGTGATTGAACAAAATGGTAAATATCTGTATTGTCCTATATTTGATAACGGTGCGGGTCTTCTCTCCAATGTTCAGATGTCACCAATGGATATTGAGCCTAAGGCGCTTATATCCACTCTCAAAGCCAGACCCTTTCTTACGAGCTTTACGCGTCAGATGAATACCGCAAGGGCACTTTTCGGCAGTCAACTGTCAATGCCCAAATTCAGTAAAGCAGAGATTATGGAGGAGCTATCTCCTCTGCTTGAATTTTATCCATCAAGAGACAGGGGAATTATTACAGACAGAGTGTGCTCATGTATACTTATGAGACAGAAGTTTAATCAGATATAATAGAAATTTTTAAAAATTATAACAAAACTACGCATAATACTTGATTTTTTGCGGAAAATGGTATAAAATGTATTCTATATATGATATAATAGCGTAATTATGGATATATACGCTTGATAATAATTCTTTATGTATAAACTATCGTAGTTTTGGAGGCGATTTTATGGCAATTAAAAATATCGGTGTACTTACAAGCGGAGGCGACGCTCCCGGTATGAATGCGGCTATACGTGCCGTTGTAAGATGCGCCATAGGCAAAGGATTTAAGGTTACAGGTATCAGACAGGGCTACCGTGGCCTTCTTAAGGGAGATATGGAGGAGCTTACCCCCAGAAATGTGAGCGAATGTATGCAGAGAGGCGGTACCATGCTGGAGACAGCCCGCTGCCCCGAATTTAAAACTCCCGAGGGTATAGCAGCAGGAGCACAGATGTGCCGTGACAAGGGTATAGACGCACTGGTGGTTATAGGCGGTGACGGTTCCTTCAAGGGTGCCAGGGCACTCTCCGAAGCCGGCATACTCACAATCGGTATCCCCGGTACTATAGATAATGACATCTCCTGCAGTGAATATACCATAGGCTTTGATACTGCATTAAATACCGCTATTGAAGCAGTGGACAAAATCCGTGATACTTGTGCATCTCATCACAGATGCTCTGTAATCGAGGTTATGGGTGCCCATGCGGGATATATAGCTGTAGAGACAGCTATTGCCACAGGTGCAGAGGTTGTGCTCGTGCCGGAAATTCCCTTTGACTTTGAAAAAGAGGTCATAGATGCTATACTAAGCGGCGAAAAAAAGGGTAAAAAGCACTATATTATCATCATGGCAGAAGGTATAGATATGAGTGCCGGCAAGATTGCAAAACGCATCAAGGATGAAACCGGTATAGACACCAGAGAAACTGTTCTCGGTCATATCCAAAGAGGCGGCAGCCCCACAGTGCGTGACAGAGTAATGGCTTCCAGAATGGGTGAAAGAGCTGTTAACCTGCTTGAGCAGGGCATGACAAACCGTGTGGTAGTAGTTAAGGACGGCGAGATTACCGATATGGATATCACAGACGGACTCAACATGAAAAAATCAGTTGACCCCGGGCTTTACAATCTGGTAAAGACCCTCTCTATATAAGCTTATGGAGAGTACGGTAACACTTAAAGTACGCTATTCGGAGACAGACCGGATGGGTATAGTATATCATGCCAACTATTATCCTTGGTTTGAGCTGGGACGGCTGGCTCTTATGGAAATGCTGGATATGTCTTATGCAGATTGTGAGGAGAGGGGGCTTATGATGCCCCTTACAGAAACTCACTGTAAGCATATACGTCCCTGTACCTTTGATGATGAAATCACCATAAAGACACGTCTGGTGAAGCTGGGTCCTGCCCGGTGTGCATTTGAGTATGATGCATACAAGGGTGATGAGCTCATAGCCATAGGAAAGACTGTACACGCATTTACGGATATTACCCCCAAATCGGTCAACTGCAAAAAGCATTTCCCCGATATATGGAATGCACTCGCAGAAATTGCGGAGGATAGCAAATTATGATTAAATATATTGTATTTGCTGTTTTGTTTATACTGCTTATATTTAACTTCATGGCTCAGAAGGTGATGGAGCTTGTGTTAAAGAGAGAAGTAAATGAACAGCAGGTGGTAGTTTTAAAATCAGTATTGTATGTAATCATGCTTTTGGGTGTGGTTTACATAATGTTTATAAGTAAGTGATAGCAGAGATACTCTGCACATATATACAAGAGAGGATTGAAAGTTAATGGCTTCAAAAAGAGAACTCGCAAAGCAGTACAACCCTGCAGATGTAGAGGACAGAATATATCAAGGCTGGGTTGAAAACAACTACTTTACCGCAGAGCCCGATGATTCCAAAGAGCCCTTTACGGTGGTTATACCGCCTCCGAATGTTACAGGTCAGCTCCACATGGGTCATGCTCTGGACGAAACCCTGCAGGATATACTGGTTCGCTATAAGAGGATGGCAGGCTTTAACGCACTGTGGATACCCGGTACAGACCATGCGGGTATAGCTACTCAGATTAAGGTTGAGGAGGCTCTCAGAAATGAGGAGGGTCTTACTCGTTATGACCTGGGCAGAGAGAAGTTTTTAGACCGTGTATGGGATTGGAAAAACAAATTCGGCGACCGCATCATAAATCAGATTAAAAAGCTCGGTTGCTCCTGTGACTGGTCCAGAGAACGTTTCACCATGGACGAAGGCTGCTCCGATGCAGTAAAGGAAGTTTTCGTAAAATTATACGAAAAGGATTTAATCTATCAGGGCAACAGAATTATAAACTGGTGTCCCCATTGTATCACTGCCTTATCCGATGCGGAGGTTGAGTACGAGGAGCAGGATGGATTCTTCTGGCACATCAACTACCCGGTGAAGGATTCCGACGAGGTTGTGGAGATTGCCACCACCAGACCGGAGACACTCCTCGGTGATACTGCAGTTGCAGTGAACCCCGATGATGAAAGGTATGCACACCTGGTAGGCAAGACCCTTATCCTGCCGCTGGTAGGCAGAGAGATACCCGTAATTGCAGATGATTATGTGGACAAGGAGTTCGGTACCGGTTGTGTTAAGATTACTCCGGCTCACGACCCCAATGACTTTGAAGTGGGTCTCAGACATAATTTAGAACAGATTAAGGTATTAAATGATGATGCTACCGTGAATTCCTACGGCGGTAAGTACGAGGGTATGGACCGCTACGAAGCAAGAAAGGCCATGGTCAAGGATTTGGAAGACTTAGGTCTGCTTGTTAAGGTAGTTCCTCATAAACATAACGTAGGTCAGTGCTACAGATGTGGTACTACAGTTGAACCTATCACCTCCAAACAGTGGTTCGTTAAGATGGAGCCTCTTGCTAAGAAGGCTATAGAAGTAGTAAAGGACGGTACAATCAAGTTTGTGCCCGACCGTTTCTCCAAGACATACTTAAACTGGATGGAAAACGTCCACGACTGGTGTATATCTCGTCAGCTCTGGTGGGGTCACAGAATACCTGCCTATTACTGCGAATGCGGCGAGACAGTAGTATCCAAGGAAGAAGTAACCACCTGCCCCAAGTGCGGCAAGGCTATGAAGCAGGACCCCGATGTGCTTGATACATGGTTCAGCTCGGCTCTGTGGCCATTCTCCACACTGGGCTGGCCCGAGCAGACAGAGGACCTTAAGTATTTCTACCCCACAAGTGTGCTTGTAACGGGTTATGATATCATATTCTTCTGGGTTGCCAGAATGATATTCTCCGCTATGGAGCATATGGACCGGGAGCCCTTTAAGCATGTATTCATTCACGGTATAGTAAGAGACAGCCAGGGCAGGAAGATGAGTAAGTCTCTGGGCAACGGTATAGACCCCCTTGAGGTTATAGCAGAGTACGGTGCAGACGCACTTAGATTTACTCTGGCTACAGGTAACTCACCCGGAAATGATATGCGTTATTATAAGGAGAGAGTAGAAGCCAGCAGAAACTTTGCAAACAAAATCTGGAATGCTTCACGTTTCCTGCTTATGAATCTGGATATAGACAGTGTAGAGCTACCTGCTGCAAGCGAATTGAGATGTGAAGATAAGTGGATTATCAGCTCCTTCAATACCCTTGCCAAGGAAGTTACGGACAATCTGGATAAGTTTGAACTGGGTGTGGCTGTTTCCAAGCTTTACGACTTCATCTGGGATAATTACTGTGACTGGTACATTGAGCTTGTAAAGCCCAGACTCTATGAAGCAAGCGGTGCAGATAAGGTTGCTCAGAAGGTGCTTGCATATATTCTGGTAAACACACTGAAGCTCTTGCACCCATTTATGCCATTTATCACAGAGGAGATATTCGGTTATCTGCCTACAGGAGAGGACAGCATCATGGTGTCTCAGTGGCCCAAGTATAATGCGGAGCTTTCCTTCCCCGAGGATGAGAAACGTATGCAGCTTGTGATGGATGCCATCAGAAGCATACGTAACTTAAGAACTCAGATGAACGTAGTACCCTCCAAGAAGGCGAAGGTTATCATAGTTACAGAAAACACCGACCTCTTCAGCGGTACTGAGATGTTCTTTGAGAAGCTTGCAGGTGCATCGGAAACCGTAATCCAGTCCGATAAGTCCGGCATAGGTGACAATGCAGTTAATGCTGTTACCGAGGGTGCGGAGGTGTTTATACCTCTCGATGAGCTGGTAGATAAAGAAAAAGAACTGGAAAGACTCACCTCCGAGCAGAAAAAGCTTGAAGCTGAAATCAAGAGAGTTGAGGGTAAGCTCGGTAATGCCTCCTTCGTAGAGAAGGCTCCCGCTAAAATAGTAGAGGAAGAAAAGGCAAAGGGTGAAAAGTATAAGGCAATGCTTGAAAAGGTTCTTGAAAGTATTGAAAAACTGAAATAGGTGATCAAATTGCTGAAAACAGAAAAAGAATGTATAGATTTCATTCATTCTGCAGGCAGATTTGGTAAGAAGGCAGGGCTTTGTAATATCAAAGCCCTGCTTGATATACTGGGCAATCCCCACAGGGATTTAAAGTGCATCCATATTGCCGGCACCAACGGCAAGGGGTCGGTGTCTTGTATGCTTGCCAATATCCTCACCGCCGGCGGCTTTAAGGTGGGCATGAATACATCGCCGTATATAGAGCGCTTTAATGAACGTCTTAAGATAAACGGTGAAGACATTCCGGCACAAAAGCTGGTGTATTATACCAATCTGGTAGCAGAAGCCATAGAAAAATTAAATGATGTGCATCCTATTGAATTTGAAATTATAACGGCAATAGGATTTTTGTATTTCAGAGATGAAAAATGTGATTATGCTGTCATAGAGTGCGGTTTGGGTGGTCTGTATGACTGCACCAACGTTATAGAAAATCCCGTCCTTACGGTTATAACTCAGATAGGCATAGACCATACGGAAATACTGGGAGATACCATAGAGCAGATTGCCTTTCAAAAGGCGGGTATCATTAAAAGGTCGTGCCCCGTGGCAGTGCATCCTCTGATAGATGAAGCAGCACTCTCTGTAATACGGCTTAGAGCCGAGCAGATGTGCGCACCGCTTTATGAGGCACCCGGCTTTACCGTGATGTCAGCAGACTTGGAGGGTACCCGGCTTTTGGTTGACGGTATAAAGCTTAAGCTTAACCTACCGGGCAGTTATCAGGCATCCAATGCCGCTTTGGCTGTAAAGTCAGCTAAGCTGATGGGCATGCAGGATGTGTGCATAGAGCAGGGCATAGAGCAGGCGCGGTGGAAGTGCCGTTTTGAGAGGGTATCAGATAATATAATAATAGATGGTGCTCATAACTATCAGGGTATATGCTCATTTGCAGAGAGTGTGGATTTGTATGTACCGCCCACTGACCGTGTTATCTTAATCGGTATGCTCAATGACAAGGATTTCGATGCATCTGCCTGCAGGCTTTCTGAGCTTGAGGGCAGATTTATAGTGACTGATGTACCCAGCTACAGACAGACCGATGGTATGGGTGTATATGAGTGTATCAGCAGGTATATACCGGATGCGGTTTATGTGAGGGATTATGCCGAGGCATTGGCACGTGCCAAGGAGCTTGCAGGAGACAGCGGCTTTATATGTATAGCAGGTTCCTTGTATCTGGCAGGTGCTATGCGCACCCTGATATGTAATTGACAAAAGCTGTCATTTCCCATCAAAGGAAAAATAATTCTTTTGCAGAAGTCTTTTATAAGACAAAACAAAGGAGGAATTACTTTGATGGTAAATTTTTCGGTAAGACTAAAGACACTTATCGTTACGGTGACCGGCGATATAGACCAGCACAATGCCGCGTCACTGCGTGAACAGATTGATTTGAGGATAAGTCATGAGAATGTGAAGAGACTGGTATTTGACTTCTCCAAGCTGGATTTCATGGACAGCTCGGGCATAGGTATAATCATAGGCAGATATAAGCTTATGGCAACTCTCGGCGGCAAGGTGGCAATAGTCGTAACCAAGCCAACACTCAGAAAGCTATTGGAGCTTTCGGGAGTACAAAGAATAGTACACATATGCGATTCCCTCTCGGACGCTATGAAGGCAGCTTAGAAAGGAGGGATATACATATGAATAATAATATTGAGATTAAATTTTTGAGCAAAAGTGAAAACGAGAGCTTCGCCCGTACTGTAATCGCGGCATTTATAGCTCCCCTTGACCCTACATTGGAGGAAATGGCAGATGTCAAGACTGCAGTAAGTGAGGCTGTGACCAATTCTATAGTACACGGATACGCCTCTGCATCGGGGTACGTGTATATGGATTGCAGTATAGACGGAGATACCGTCACTATCATAGTAAAGGACAACGGTAAGGGCATTGCGGATATCAAGCAGGCTATGGAACCGCTGTTTACCACAAATACCGATGGTGAACGCTCCGGTATGGGCTTCACTGTTATGGAGACCTTTATGGATACGGTAGATGTGGAATCCATAACCGGTGTGGGCACCAAGGTGACACTCACCAAGCAGATAGGCAAAAACCGCCTTTAAGCCATCGAAAGCAGGTGGCAGCGGTGTTTGATTTGATTGAAAAAGCAAAACAGGGAGATAAGGCAGCTCTTGAAAAAATAGTGAAAAATAATTCCGGCTTGGTGTGGAGTGTAGTCAGGCGTTTTACCGGCAGAGGATATGAGCCGGATGACCTGTATCAGATAGGCTCCATAGGACTTATAAAGGCTGTGCGAAGGTTTGATCTGTCGTACAACGTTAAGTTCTCCACTTATGCAGTGCCTATGATTACCGGAGAGATAAAGAGATTTCTCCGTGATGATGGTATGATCAAGGTAAGCCGTCATTACAAGGAGATTACCACCAAAGCAGCTGCGGTATCACTGAGACTTGCTTCCGAATATATGAGAGAGCCTACCATGGGTGAGATTGCCTCGGAGCTTGGTATAGATATATACACTCTTACCGAAGCCATGGAAGCCTGCGCACCATGTGACTCCATTTATAAGACCGTCTCCGAGGACGGTAAAAGCGAGATGTATCTTTTGGACAAGCTTTTGGGCGAGGACGATGCGGTGTTAGCGGATAAGGCTGCTCTCAAATGTGCGCTGGATTCTCTGGCGGAGAGGGAGAGGGCTATAATAGCCTACAGATATTTCATGGATGAGACACAGATGAAGGTGGCTTCACGGTTGGGTATCAGCCAGGTGCAGGTATCACGTATAGAAAAAAAGGTGCTCACACACCTGAGAGAAAATTTGAAGGATTGCGGTTAAATGAATTTGTATGAGGTGTTTGCAAAGTTTAATATTGATTGCGTGGGAGTTACAGATGCATCTGTCTACAATGCTGCCGCAGGTACGGACTATAAGCAGTGTATAGTAGCGCTGTTTCCTTATTTCTGCGGATACAGTGAAGGAAGTAACATCAGCATATATGCACAGGGCAGAGATTATCACCTTGTGACGAGGGAGATTTTATCATCGGCAGCAATTATGCTGGGATTAGAGGATTACTCTGTGCATTCCGACATAGGCCCCGAGATAGAGAGACAGCTGGCGGTAAATGCCGGTCTCTGCTTTAGGGGGGTAAACGGCATGTGCATTAATCCCAAATACGGCTCATACTTTTTCATAGGGTACATAGCCTGCAATACAGATTTTGAACTTTCACGTCCTCTTGATTTGGAGTGCGTTAAGTGTATGAAGTGCGTGGAGGCATGCCCGGGTAATGCACTGAGTGATGGATTTAGCCCGGATAAATGTCTGTCGGCTGTCACACAGAAAAAAGGCCAGCTTGAGCCTTGGGAAGAAATGCTAATACTTAAGAGCGGATATGTATACGGATGTGATATCTGCCAAAGGGTCTGTCCACACAATCTTAATGCAGCATACACACCTATTGACGCATTTAAAAATGACAGGATTACTGAACTAAGATTTGATGATGTAGAGGGGCTGACGAACAAAACCTTCAAACAAAAATATGGTGACAGAGCCTTTGCCTGGAGAGGCAAAAGTATAATACAACGCAATCTGAAGATTTTAAATAATAATGATTGATATAACTGAATTAACCGGTGAATACAATAAAAATAAAGAAACAATCCCTCAGCCTCACTGCGTTCGACAGCTCCCTTTACACAAGGGAGCATATTTTTATTTATTGTAAGGTTAGCAATAAAAACAAGGCATAACTTTATGCACTCGGCGAATTGATTTTTTGACACTTTGCATGGTACAATATATATGTGGTATTAATGCAACCTTTTATTATGTAAATTAGTATTATATGTAGAGGAAACATTTACCTGAATTATGTAAAGGTGGTAAAATAAGTATGGGAAATATTTTCGGAAACATAGTTAATTTTATCTTTGCTTTAATCGGTGCAATAATAGTTATTGGAATTATCATCAAATTAACGATAAATTTGTTCTCAAAAGAAAAAAGTATTAAAGCGATACTTGTTGACAAACAGAGTTATGATGAGCAAATATACAGAAAAAGTCAGGCACCGTTCGAAAAAAAGAAATATGTTATTGCTTTTCAATGTGGAAATAAACATAGATATTTTGATGTGTCTGAACTATCCTATAATAGTTACAGAGTGAATCAAAAAGGAATTTTAAGATATAAAGGAAGTCAATTGATAGATTTTAAGTAATCAAGGAGGTAAGTGTTATGAAAAAAGTTGTATCCCTTATTTTAGTATTTTGTTTAGTATTTCCGTTTACAGGTTGTGTCTTTGCTGACGGTGTGGACGAAGCTAAGTCATCAGCTTTCACAACAGTAAAAATACCGTTTCCCGATACAATCGAAATCAAAAATTCTTGGCTGACACGTGCAAGATATAGAGACAGCGGTGAGGTTATTGCGTTGTCAATGTCGTATAACGGCTATGTCTATGCCACAATACCGATTGAAAACAAGGACAGAGAGATTGAAGCTTTCGTACCGGAGGCAATAGAATTTACCGATTACGATTCTTCGAATCCGGATTTTCATGATGTTATGATGTTGTCAAGAGTTGGTGTTATAAGAGGAAATGAAAAAGGAGAAGCAAATATCAATGACAATGTAACCCGTGCGGAAGCAATCACAATGGTTATGAGATTCTTAGGCCTTAATAAAATTGCTATGCAGGGCACTGTCAGAATCTTTGATGATGTAACAAGCGACAAGTGGTATTATCGTGAAGTTCTTTCTGCATATCATTATGGACTTGTTAAAGGCGATTCCGCAAACACCTTTTCTCCGGATAGGGACGTAACCAGAGAAGAAATTACGGTTATGGTTGCAAGAGCATTGCAATATGCCGGCTTAAGATGTTCGCAATCAACTGCAGAGAACAATGCAGATAAAGACAAGATTTCAGAGTGGGCTAAGGATGCTTACAAATACATCGGCAGAAACATAGCATCGGATTATGATAATACCGATCCAAACAATCCTATACGTCTGCTCAATCCTCAGAAAGCAGCGACAAGAGCTGACATAGCGTATATCCTGAACAATACACAAGATGATTGCCAGCTTTATGCTTCAGAGTTGGCGGTAGAGTTCGGATTTGATAAGCAAATGCCTGTGATTGACGGCTCAACTTCTACATATCCGTTTACACAGGCGGTATATAGTGCTTTATTCTGTAACGGTGAAACTCATCCGAAGTTTCCACAGAAGCACTCAAAAAGCCACGCATCTTATCAGCGCCTTATAAACGGTGAGGTTGATATGCTCTTTGCTTCTGTATATCCTGCAAGTGATATTTTGGATATGGCAGAGGCAAAAGGTGTAGAGCTGGAGCTTATCCCCATTGCCTATGATGCAATGATATTTTTCACAAATAAGGATAATCCGGCAACAGGTCTTACTAAAGAGCAGATTAGTAATATCTATGTGAATGATGCTTATGGTAATTGGTCTGAGGTTGGCGGCAGCGATGCTCTTATGTATCCTTACTGCAGAAACAACGACTCCGGCAGCCACGCACAGATGGAAAAGCATTTCTTAAATGGAAATGAAATCCATCCCGAAGTGCAGAAAGAAACATCATACACTATGTCAAATGTATTGACCGATGTTATGGCGGCAAAAACCGATAATCCTGTTGGATATGGCTTAGGATACAGTATTTATTACTACTATCACAATATGGATATGTTTTATGATGTGCATAACAACCTGAAGCTCCTTGCTATTGACGGTGTAATGCCTACGGACGAAACCATAGCAGACGGCACATATCCGCTTTCTAACAACACTTATGTTGTACTGAGAAAAGATACCCCGATAGACAGCCCGGCACGCAGAATGGCAGAATTTATGCTTACAGAGGCAGGTCAACAGTGTGTTGAAAACGCAGGCTTTGGCAGATTAAAATAGTCGGGTATCATAATTATTAGAGAAGCAATGAAAAATTTAGTGTCGCTCGCTATACTAAATTTTCCATTCTCAATTTTCCATTTGTGCCGTAGGCACATAAACTCCAATTTATACCGATTGCTTACGAGGCGCTTATATTAAAAAGAGTAGCATAACCGTTTTGAATGGATATGCTCCTCTTTTTTTGTTTATAACAAAGTAGTAGCATCGCTGAAGACTATAAGGCATATTGGCTTACATATAGAGAGTTTTTGATTTGTGCAAATTTAACAAAATTTTAAAAATTAGCCCCAAAATGCCCATTTGGCAAAATTTTCTTTAATAAAACTATTGCAAAATTGTTAAAAATGGTTTAGAATATAAATAAAAGTGGCACAAAGTGGTTATAAAGTGGAATAAAGTGTCACGAAAAGTTTTGAAATGGCATTTGAGTGTCAAATCTAAAGTGAAGGAGAGTGAGAATATGTTCAGCGGTGAATACGAACACAGCCTTGATACCAAGGGTCGTGTGATTATGCCATCTAAGTTTAGAGAAGCTTTGGGCGATGTGTTTTATATCACCAAAGGTCTGGATCACAACCTGCTTGTTTTCAGCCGTGAAGAATGGGACGTATTCTACAATAAACTCAACACTCTCCCTATGGCAAATAAAAATGCCCGCGGATTTTCCAGATTGTTTCTCTCGGGTGCTGTAGAGTGTGAAGCCAACGCACAGGGCAGGGTACTGCTGCCCGCTACGCTGCGCGCATATGCAGGTATAGATAAGGATGTTACTATAATAGGCAACGGTAACAAGGTAGAAATCTGGAGTACAGAAAACTGGAATAATTACATTGATGCGCTTGACCCGGAGATGATTGCCGAGAGCCTTTGCGAGATAGGAATTAATATTTAAGAGGTGCCCAATATGGAGTTTAAGCATATTTCTGTGCTTTTGAATGAGTCGGTAGATGCACTTAATATCAAGCCGGACGGTATCTATGCGGATGGTACCATGGGCGGCGGTGGTCACAGTGAGGCTATAGCAAAGAGATTGTCCACAGAGGGGACTCTCATAGGCATTGACCGCGATACAGAGGCACTCAATGCAAGCAGTAAAAGATTATCATGCTTTGCTAACGTTAAATATATACATGATAACTACAAAAATATAAGACAGATTTTAGACGAGCTCGGTATTGACAAAATTGATGGTGCCGTGCTCGATTTGGGCGTTTCGTCATATCAGCTTGACTGCGCTGAGAGGGGATTCTCCTATATGGAGGATGCTCCCTTGGATATGCGTATGAATCGTGACGGTGGTAAGAATGCCTATGACGTGGTAAATACATACCCGGAGAGAGAACTGTCGGATATATTCTTTAAATACGGCGAGGAGAAATTCTCCAAAAAAATTGCCCGTATCATATGCGAGCGCCGTGAGAATAAGCCCATAGAAACCACTCTTGAATTAGTGGATATTATCAAAGCGGCTATACCGGAGAGGTTTCGTCAGAAGGGTTCTCACCCTGCCAAGAGAGTCTTTCAGGCAATCAGGATTGAAGTAAACGGTGAGCTTGAGGATTTGAAGGGTGCATTGGACAGCTTCTTTGATTCGCTGGCACCCGGCGGCAGACTGTCGGTTATTACCTTCCATTCGTTGGAGGACAGGATAGTCAAAACCGCCTTTAACGAATATGCCACAGGATGCACCTGTCCTAAGGACTTCCCCATATGCGTATGCGGCAAGACCCCCCGAGGCAAGGTGATTACCAAAAAGCCCATGCTTCCCACAGAGGAAGAGTGCGAATTCAACAAGCGCTCAAAGAGTGCCAAACTAAGAGTAGTAGAAAAAATTTAGGAGGATACCCCAGGTGAATGAGCTTTACAGAGGTACAAGTGCATATAAGCTTGAAGAGTATGAGTCCCATGCTCAAAAAAGCCGTGAAAAACATATTGAACGTAAAAACACCATAAAAATAGAAAAAAGAGCTCTGTGTCGCTTGTTGGTGGTGTCTATATTTGCGCTGTTTGTAGCTGCATCGGCATTGGTTTACGTGAATGTAATGACACTGCGTGCTTCTACTGAGGTAGATGCACTGGAAAAGCAGCTTGCAATCGCCACGGAGAAAAACAAGCAAAAAGAGATAGAGATAACACAAAAACTTGATATGAAAGTCATAGAAAAGAAAGCAGTAGAAAAACTCGGTATGCAAAAGCCGGACAACAATCAGATTATGTACATAGATGTAAAGAAGGATACATACTCTGAAGCTGTCAAGCAAAAATCAAATATTTCCTCGTTTTTTGGAGGAATAAAGAATGCACTCGGCAGTATTGTGGAATATTTCAGTTAACATCGTAATATAACTAAGTATCACGGTTGTGAAGGGATTTTTCAGATGGTTGAATTAAAATATAATATCAAAAAACGTGCACCTATTATTACACTGATATCCGTCATAGTATTTTTTGCATTGATTGGCAGACTTATGTACTGGCAGTTTATAAAGGGTGCAGAACTTAAATCGGGCGCCATACAGCAGCAGACGCTCGATTCTGTCGTATCATCCAAAAGAGGTATAATTTATGACAGAAACGGTAAGGTACTCGCTCAGAGTATATCCGTGCAGACCGTCACGGCTTCTCCTGCAGAGGTGAAGAAAAGCGGCAAAGCAGATGAAATCAGTGAAACTCTTGCCAAAATTCTGGGTAAAGATGAGGATGATATAAAAAAACAAATAACCAAAAACTCATCTTATGAAATCGTTGCACGAAAAATAGACAATGAAAAAGCAGAAAAGATAAGAAAAGCGGAGTTAAAGGGTATATACCTTATAGAAGACAGTAAGAGGACCTACCCGTACAGTTCGCTTGCTTCTCATGTTATAGGCTTTGTAGGAACAGATAACCAGGGCTTAAACGGCATTGAAATGGTTTACGATAAATATTTAAAGGGTATGCCCGGCAGGATGATAAGATCCAAGAGTGCCTCCGGTACAGAGATGCCTTTTGAATATGAAAAATACATAAATCCGGAAAACGGCGCTAACCTTGTCCTTACTATAGACGAGGTTATTCAGCATTTTGTGGAGGAGGAATTAAAGCAAGCAGTAGCAGACTATGATGTAGAGAATGGCGCTGCTTGTATTATCATGAATGCCAAAACAGGAGAAATCCTGGCTATGGCAACCTACCCCGATTATGATCTAAACGCACCCTTTACACTCCCTGAGGATATAGAAAAAGAGCTTGATGAGCTAAAGGGTGACGAATATGACAAGGCATACAGCGAACGGTTGAATAAGCTTTGGAGAAACAAGGCTGTGGTGGATTCCTATGAGCCGGGTTCTACCTTCAAGCCCTTTACAGCGGCTATGGCTCTGGAGGAAAACTTGGTAAGTACCAATGAATTCTTCTCGTGCAGCGGTGGTCTGCAAGTCAATGACTACTATATCAGATGTTGGAAGTCCGGCGGTCATGGTCAGGTGAGCTTCGCAGAGGGCTTTGAAAATTCATGTAACCCGGTGTTTATGAATTTGGGTGCCAGAGTAGGTGCCGAAAGATTTATCAAGTACTACAAGAAATTCGGTTTCATGGATACTACGGGCTTTGATTTGCCCGGTGAGGCTACAGGGTCCTTCCACTCGGCTTCCAGGTTCAACGATGTAGAAATTGCCACCAGTTCATTCGGTCAGACATTTATAATCACACCCTTGCAGCTTATAACAGCGTACACGGCTATTACCAATGGCGGAGTCATGGTAAGACCTCATATTGCCAAAGAGCTTGTAGATGATGACGGCAATGTTATAAAAAAGTTTGAAACAGAGATAATAAGACAGGCGATAAGTAAAGAAACCGCCGATACCATAAGAGATATCCTGGAGGGTGTAGTAGAGAACGGCACCTCCAAAAATGCATTTATAAGAGGATACCGCCTTGCCGGCAAGACCGGTACCAGTGAAAAGTTCCCCAGAGGCAATGGCAAATACGTAGCATCCTTCGTAGGGTTCGCCCCTGCCAATGACCCGGAGATTATAGGACTTATAATGCTTGATGAACCTATGGGAGAGAGCCACATGGGCGGAGCCATAGCAGCTCCTACATTTAAGAAGATATTTGATGAAGTGTTGAGATATATGGATATCGAACCGCAGTTTACCGAGGCAGATTTACTCATTACGGATAAACCGGTTCCCAATGTAGAGGGGCTTGGCATATCTGAGCTTGCCAAGGCATTTGGCGGTACGGGTCTTAAGTACAATATCCTTGGCAAAGGCGATACTGTAGTAAGCCAGGTACCCAAGGGCGGTGCTACTCTTGCCGAGGGTTCAACAGTTGCCATATATACAGAGAAGGTAGCTTCCGATACGGTGGTAGTGCCGGATGTCAAGGGAATGACGGCAACGGACGCAAACATAACCCTAACCAATGCGGGACTTAATATGAAGGTATCTGGTGCCGCTGATACGGGTCAGGGCTCGGCTACGGTTTCGGTGCAGACACCGGAGGCTGGCACAGAGCTGCAGCGGGGTTCACCGGTAAGTGTAGAATTCAGCTTTTCAAATGTACATTAAGGAGTAAGATGTATGTATTTAAACGAGCTTTTAAAAGATGTTGAAATTATAGAAGTGAGGGGAGAGGGTAATCCGAATATTACCGGGGTGCACTACAATTCCCTTGAAGTCAAAGAGGGCGGTCTGTTTGTGGCTATAGAGGGCTTTAAGACGGACGGACACAAGTACGTGAATTCAGCAGTGCAAAAGGGAGCCAAGGCAGTAGTGTGCACCAAGTTTACCGAGGGCACGGATGTGATACAGATAAAGGTGCCCGATTCCAGAATTGCCGAGGCAAAAATCAGCTCCAACTTTTTTGGCAATCCTTCATCAAAGTTTAAGCTTATAGGAATTACCGGCACCAATGGCAAAACCACCGTAACCTACCTGGTAAAGCACATACTGGACAGCTTTGGATATAAAACCGGTCTTATAGGTACCAATCAAAACATAATAGGCGACCGTGTATTGGAAACAGGCCGTACCACTCCGGATTCCTTTGAACTGCAGAAGCTGTTTTATGAAATGGCGCAAAGCGGTATGGATTATGTTATCATGGAGGTTTCTTCACATGCGCTGGAGCTTAGCCGTGTGTATGGATGCGAATATGAAGTAGGTGCATTTACCAACCTTACTCAGGACCATCTTGATTTTCATGAGACTATGGATAATTACGCAGCTGCTAAAGAGAAGCTTTTCTCACTTAGCAAGGAAGCGGTCATAAATGCAGATGATATCTATGGTATTAAAATGGCAGACAACTGCTCATGTCCATGTATCACATATGGTGTTAATGCCGATGCGGATTTGAAAGCCTCTGATGTGGTGCTGGGACGCAGCGGTGTGGAGTTTGAGCTGGACGCAATAGGCTTCTCTTTGTCAATACCCGGTGGATTCTCTGTTTACAATGCTCTTTGTGCTGTGGGCATATGCAAATCACTGGGATTTGATTTAAACAAAATATGTGATGCTCTGCGTACTGCCTGCGGTGTTAAAGGCAGAGCAGAAGTAGTGGATACTGGAAACAGCGATTTTACCGTGATGATAGATTACGCACATACTCCCGACGGCGTGGAGAATATATTAAAGACTGCCCGTGGCTTTGCCAAAGGCAGGGTAGTGGTTGTGTTTGGCTGCGGAGGAGACAGAGACTCTGCCAAGAGACCTATCATGGGTCGTATAGCGGGAGAGCTGGCGGATTTTTGTGTAGTGACCAGCGATAACCCCAGGACCGAGGAGCCTATGTCTATAATCAAGATGGTAGAAGCGGGTGTTAAGGAGACGGATACTCCTTATGTAGTTATAGAGAGCCGCTACGATGCTATAAAATATGCGCTGGATAATGCTCAAAAGGATGATGTGATAATCCTTGCCGGCAAGGGTCACGAGACCTATCAGATATTAAACAGCGGAACAATACACTTTGATGAACGTGAAGTTATCAAAGAAATTATGAACCTCTGAGAAAGGAAAGAGTGTTACAATGGAAGAATATATTCTGTTAATAACGGCAATTGTTGCATTCGGTGTGGCGGCACTTACAGGTCCCGTGATTATACCCGTACTGCACAGACTCAAATTCGGTCAGGAAATCAGAGAAATCGGACCCAGCTGGCACAAGAAAAAAAGCGGAACACCTACAATGGGCGGATTTATTTTTATTTTTTCCGTAATTTTGGTAACACTTATATTTATAAGAGATCCCAAGGTGCTTTTCGTGCTTTTGTTTTCTTTGGTTTTCGGAGCGATAGGCTTTGTGGATGATTTTATCAAGGTTATACTCAAACGAAACCTGGGACTTACAGAGAAACAAAAGTCACTTATGCAGATAGCGGCAGCACTGGTGTTTGTGTTTGCGTTATTTTTCTTTGACATGACAGACACTACGATTGCAGTGCCCTTTATGAGTACACCCTTGGTACTGCCTGTATATCTATACATACCTTTTGTACTCTTTGTAATTGTAGGTGCTACCAATAGTGTCAATCTCACCGATGGTGTGGATGGCCTCGCGGCATCCGTCACTGTGGTTGTGTGCTCATTCTTTGCACTTGTGGCTTATAATATGGGCGAGACTCCTATAGCCGGCTTCTGCGTAATTAATGCGGCGGCACTTTTGGGATTTTTGCTGTTTAACGCACATCCTGCAAAGGTTTTCATGGGTGATACAGGTTCACTCTATCTGGGCGGTGTGGTATGCTTTATAGCCATAGTGTTAAAGCTACCGCTCATACTTATAATTGCAGGTGGTGTGTATGTATTGGAGACACTTTCTGTAATAATACAGGTAACTTCATTTAAACTCACAGGCAAGAGGGTTTTCAAGATGAGCCCCATTCATCATCATTTTGAAATGTGCGGTTGGTCTGAGAAAAAAATCGTGCTCACTGCCATATTGATTACGATGCTTCTTTGCACTGTGTCGTACTTTATGTGTGTATAATATAATTAATAGGGAGGAATATCCGTGTCACTCAAGTCAAAGCTGTCACAGGGACGAAAAAAAGAAAAAAACGACATAGATAATGTTGACTATTCTTTGCTTGTTATCATACTTATGCTTCTGTGCTTTGGCTTGGTTATGGTGTTTAGTGCCAGCAGTGCCAATGCACACTATGTGCAGGGTGACGCCACGTACTTTTTCAAACGTCAGCTCATATGGGCGGTAGCCGGTCTTTTGATAATGTGGTTTGTATCACAGTTTTCATATAAGAAAATCAAGCAGTATGCTAACCTCCTTTTTACCATAACCATAGTAATGCTGATTCTCGTACCTTTTATAGGTATCAAGATAAACGGAGCCAGAAGATGGCTGGGCTTTGGCAGCCTTACATTTCAGCCGTCTGAGTTTGCTAAGCTTACATTGGTGCTGTTTCTTGCCAAGAGTATCAGTATATTCCCCGGCAGGACCAAACAGCTGACCAATGGTTATATAAGATATTTTATCATAATAGTGGCTGTGGCAGGCTTGGTTCTCCTGCAGCCTCACATGAGCGGTGCTATAGTTATAGCAATGGGCGGTGTAGCGGTTTTGTTTGCTGCAGGCTACAAGATAAGGTACTTCGTAATTACTGCAATGGGTGCTCTGCCGGCACTTTTGGCTTTGGCTATAATGTCGCCCTACAGACTCAAACGTATTACGTCATTTTTAGACCCGTTTGCAGATAAGCTGGGTGAGAGCTGGCAGATTGTACAGTCTCTGTATGCTATAGGGTCCGGCGGATTGTTTGGTATGGGCTTGGGACAGAGCAGACAGAAGTTTCTGTATATACCCGAACCGCAGAATGACTTTATATTTGCAATTATTTGTGAAGAGCTGGGCTTTATAGGTGCTGTTTTTGTAATATTCCTGTTTGCACTGCTCATATGGAAGGGTATAATGATTGCCAAGGATGCTCCCGATGAATTCGCTGCACTTACGGCTACCGGTATTACTTCTCTGGTGGCGGTTCAGGTGCTTATGAATATAGCGGTAGTATCTTCTATGATGCCTGTTACCGGTGTGCCGCTGCCATTTTTCAGCTATGGTGGTTCTTCACTGGTTATACTGCTCATAGAGATGGGTATCCTGCTAAATATATCCCGTTATACCAAGAAAACGAGGTGATAGCTTGAGAATTCTGTTATCCGGCGGCGGTACCGCAGGGCATATCAATCCCGCAGTAGCCGTAGCAAAGTATGCCATGGAAGCCGACAAAGACACCCGGGTGCTCTTTGTAGGTACCAAAAAAGGCCTTGAAAGCTCTCTGGTTCCTGCTGAGGGCTTTGATATAAAATATGTAAATGTATCCGGACTTAAAAAGGAGCTCTCTGTATCCAGCGCCATCTCTGCATTTAAAATGGGTACTGCTCTAATTAAGACCATAGCAATTATGAAAAAATTCAAGCCAGACATAGTGGTGGGCACAGGCGGTTATGTATGTGTGTCCTCTGTAATGGCGGCAAAGCTTCTGGGTATACCTGCCATAATACACGAGCAGAATGTATTCCCCGGAAGTGCAGTCAAGTTTCTGGCAGATAAATGCAGTATTACCGCCATAAGCTTTGATGAGAGCAGGAAGTATCTGAAAAATGCCGGCAATATCCTGCTTACCGGCAATCCCATACGCCCGGCAATCCTTGAACATAATTTTGAGGAATGTAAAAAGAAGCTCGGTGTATGCGGCAAGAAGGTGATACTGTGCTTCGGAGGCAGTCTCGGTGCTGCTCGCATAAACGATGTAATGACGGATTTTCTGCATAAGTATCCGCTCTCTGATGATACAGTGCTGTACTTCGGTACCGGCAAGAGAGAATATGACAGAGTTGTAAATTTGTTTGAGAGCAAAAATATAAGCCTTAAGGATAATATAAAATTACTTCCCTACATAGATAATATGGATATTCTCATGAATGCGGCAGATGTCTTGATTTGCCGTTCGGGAGCCATAACTCTTGCAGAGCTTTGCGCCCTTGGCAAGCCTTCGGTGCTTATACCCTCGCCCAACGTTACAAACAACCACCAGGAATACAACGCAAGGGCACTGTCGGACATTGGAGCGGCAATCACCATCAAGGAATGTGACTTTAATGCCGATTCACTGAAAAAAGCACTTTACGGTATAATATATGATGAAGATAATGCCGATACTATGTCTCGGCTTTCAAGAAAATTAGGTATAACAGATGCCTGCGAAAAGATATATGAAGAAATGAAAAAACTCACAGCTCATAAGTAACACAAACATCCACCGCCGCATACAATGTACAACAGATATTTATTGTGCATTGGCGGAGGTGCCCTTATGGAAGTTATGAAAATATACGGCCCCACAAGATTTTCAGGCAGTGTTGATGTGCAGGGGTCTAAAAATGCAGTCCTGCCCATGATAGCAGCGGCTGTGATAAATGCCGGCGTCACGGTACTCAGGAATTGTCCGGATATATCGGATGTACATGATGCATTGGATATACTAAAGACTATAGGCTGTGATGTCAGCTTTACCGGCGGCGTAGTGAGGATAGATTCATCAGCACCTATAAGCTCTTACATACCCGAATGTGCAATGCGGCGCATCAGGGCTTCGTTTATTTTTACAGGTGCACTTTTGGCAAGGTGCAAGGAGTTTACTGTGTCACAGCCCGGTGGATGCAACATAGGCTTAAGACCTGTAGATATTCATCTGGAGGCATTTAAAAAGCTCGGTGCCAATATTTGTATTTCCGCTTCGGAGATTACATGTAAGGGAGCTTCTCTTGCTCCATGTGATATTACACTGAGGTTTCCCTCTGTGGGAGCTACAGAAAATGTGATGATACTGGCAAGTTCTCTCAAGGGTACCACACGCATCATAAATGCGGCACGTGAGCCGGAAATAGAGGATTTACAATATATGCTCACATCAATGGGAGCCAAGGTCTCCGGTGCCGGAAGCTCGGTTATAGTTATAAACGGTACAGATAGTCCCGTTAATTTAGACTACACGGTAATGCCGGATAGAGTAGATACTGCTACTTATCTTACTGCACTTGCCTGCGGCGGAGGTAGTCTTACAATAAATAAATCAAATGCCAAGCATCTTTTGAGCTACATAAATATATTAAAGAAATGCGGTATGGATATAGAGCTGCATGACGATTGTATCAAAGCCTGTAAAAGTGGTCGTCTGCATGGTAACGTAAGTGTCACCACAACGCCATATCCCGGATTTGCCACGGATATGCAGTCACTTTTGATGAGTGTGCTGTGTCTTACCGACGGTATAGGTCTTATCAAGGAAAATATCTTTGAAAATCGTTTTTGCCTTGCAGATACTCTCATACGTATGGGAGCAGATATACGAATATACAGACGTACTGCTTCGGTGCGTGGTGTCAGAGCTTTAAAGCCGGTGTGTGGCTGCGTATGTGACTTAAGATCCGGTGCTGCTCTAGCAGCGGCTATGATGAGTGCCGAAGGGATATCTGAATTAACCAATATTCATTATATAGACAGAGGATACGAGGATTTTGCAGGGAAATACCAAAGTATCGGAGCTAAAATAGAGAGGATTGAAAGAATTGATGCCTGAAGAAAAAACAGTAAAAAAATCTGCGGTTGCCAAGAGACTGCGCAGGAGAAATCTGCTTCTTGGGTTTACAGGTGTGGTACTTACAGTTGTAATATGTCTGTTTACACCTCTCTTTGCCGTGAGTGAAATAACTGTCACAGGAAATGAGGTTCTCTCGGCTGATGAAGTAATAGCGGCTTCGGGCATTAAAAAGGGAGACAATATGCTCAGGATAAATTCACGTAAAGCAGAGGAAAAGATAAATCGTCTGGGTTATGTGGAGAATGTGGAGATAAAAAGAAAATTTCTCGCCAGAATTAAAATAGAGATTACTGAAGCCAACGAAGTAGCATTCCTTGCTTTTGCAGGCAACAACGTGGGAGTAACACGTGATTTAAAGGTAACAAGCATTATAAAGGGTAAGGACTTCAAGTCATCAAAGCCGGTGATATCCGGCTACCCGGTAAAAAAAGTGGAAAAAGGCGAAACCGTGGTTCCCAAAAAAGAGTCAAAGGAGAAACTACTCAAAAGCCTCATGACCGCACTGGAAGAGAACAAATTGATGTCTAAGTTGAAAAAAATCGACGTATCCGATACGGACAATATGACGGTCACGTTAAACACCGACACCAGGATTATACTCGGTGATGACACACAGCTCAGCTACAAACTCAAATGCGTGAATGCCGTTCTCGGTGAACTTGGAGAAATTCGTGCAGGCAAAATAAATGCTTCCGACCCTGCCAATGTGATTTACGAAGGAGGAAATTAGAATGGTATTTAAAAGGAAGGTACATATCTTTGTAGCGCTGATATGCTTTGTGCTGTGCTTTGCCGTCACCTTGCAATACAAAAGCGTTACCAAGAATAAGAGCGTAGGCATCACTCAGCTCAGACGTACCGAGGAGCTTGAAAATCAGCTTATAAATGCCAATCAGCAGATTATAGATTTAAAGAAAGAAAACATGCAGCTTACTACTGATATAGATGCTTACAGACAGGATGCCGCGTCCAAGGACAGCGGCTCCGGTGCACTTAAGAGTGAACTTGAGAAGGCACTGCTTATTGCTGGCTTTACCAAGGTAAAGGGTCCCGGAGTTACAGTTACCATTGCAGACAGCACCGAGACCGAAAAACAGGTACAGACAGCCGATTCGTATATAGTGCATGATTCTGATTTGAGGAATGTGATAAATGAGCTCTACAGCGCCGGCGCCGAGGCGGTGACGGTAAACGGAGAGCGACTTATAGGGGGCAGCTCTGTGCGCTGTGTGGGCAATACCATCATAGTAAACAGCAAGCGTTGTTCATCACCCTTTGTGATAAAAGCCATAGGCGATGCAGATACGCTGGAATCAGCTCTCAACATCCGCGGTGGTGTGCTCGATGTCCTAAAGCTCTACAAAATAAATGTAAATGTTACAAAATCATCTGAGATAGAGCTTGATAAATACAATGGTGCGGTGAATTTCATTCATGCAGAAAAATCAGAAAAGCAGGTGAAGTAATGGTAATTATAATAATAGCGGCTCTCTTGGGAGTGTGTGCGGCAATAGCCTTTGATTTGTATATACCTCCTGCGCTCAGCACTTATGCTGCGGTGATAATCATCGCTGCCGTGGATTCTGTAATGGGTGCGTACAAGTCTCTTTTGTCCGATAAATTCAATCCGGCTGTATTTATTACAGGTATATTCGGTAATTCAATTCTTGCGGCTGTGATGATATTTCTTGGCAAAAAGATTGACCTTGATTTATATTATGCGGTACTTGTAGTGTTTACAATGAGGATATTTAACAATTTTTCATTTATACGAAGGTACTATTTGAGAAAATTAAGTAAATAGTTAAAAAAATGTTAAAAAAATTTTAAGAAATTTACAAAAACCTATGGAAATTTTAAAATTTGTGTGATATAATAGTATGAGTAAAATATAAATTTGCTTTTTTACAGGCTATTTTAACATATAAGCAAGTGGATAGGAAATACTTAAGGAGGAAGATTTGAAATGAAATTTGAAAACGCCAATGAGGTAGTAGGAGCCAATATGAAGGTCATCGGTGTAGGCGGCGGCGGTAACAATGCCGTGAACCGTATGATAGAAGACGGTCTTGCAGGTGTAGAGTTTATAGCTGTCAATACAGACAAGCAGGTGCTTTTCGGCAGCAACGGTTCTAAGGCAGGTATGAAGATTCAGATAGGCGAGAAGCTCACCAAGGGTCTCGGTGCAGGTGCTAAGCCCGAAATCGGTCAGAAAGCAGCTGAGGAAAGCCGTGAGGAAATCAAGCAGTCTATACAGGATGCAAACATGGTGTTTGTAACCGCAGGTATGGGCGGCGGTACAGGTACAGGTGCGGCACCCGTTGTGGCATCTATAGCTAAGGAAATGGGCATACTCACCGTAGGTGTGGTTACCAAGCCTTTCAGATTTGAAGGTAAAAAGAGAATGCAGCAGGCTGAAAGCGGTGTGGACGGCCTCAAGGATAATGTTGATGCACTTGTGGTAATCCCCAACGACAAGCTTCTGGAAATCTGTGACAAGAAGACAACCATGCAGGAAGCCTTCAAGATGGCAGATGACGTATTGAGCCAGGGTGTTAAGGGTATATCAGACCTTATCACATCACCGGGATATATCAACCTGGACTTTGCAGATATCCAGTCTGTAATGAGAAATACAGGCGTGTGCCATATGGGTATAGGCCGTGCTTCCGGTGAAAACAGAGCCGAAGAAGCAGTTAAGATGGCAATCAACAGTCCTCTCCTGGAGACTACAATCGACGGAGCTACCAAGGTAGTGCTCAACATTGCAGGCGGTTCTGATTTGGGTCTTATGGAAATCGAGCAGGCATCCGAGCTTGTACATCAGCTTGTTTCCGATGATGCTGAAATCATCTTCGGTACATCTGTAGATGCTACATTAGGTGAGGAAATCGTAATCACTGTAGTTGCTACAGGATTTGAAGGCTCATCATCCAAGGCTGAGGATTCCGCTGAGGAGGGTACAGGAGCTTCTGCACTCTTCGGTGCTATGGGCTCAAGCTCAAAGTTTGATGTAGATGATGTGGTAATCCCCACATTCTTAAACAGACCAATAGACTGATAAATATGGAGTTGTCGTGTTAAATGCAGGGCGGTATAATGTATAATCGTTCACGGATTAATGTTTAGTTCGAATATATTTAATGCGACAGCTCATTTTAATATACGAAAGGAATCAAATCATATGAAATGTCCGTATTGCGAATATCTGGAAAGTAAGGTTATAGACACAAGACCCGTAGACGACGGAAGCTCTATCAGACGCAGGAGAGAGTGCCTGAAGTGTGAGAGACGCTTTACCACTTATGAGCAGGTAGAGTCCGTACCTTTGGTTGTCATCAAAAAGGACGGCAAGAGGCAGGTATACAACCGCCAGAAGATGATGAACGGTATACTCAGAGCCTGCGAAAAAACCCCCGTAAGCTTTACGGAGATAGAAAAGGCAGTCATCGAGATAGAGACAGCTCTGAATAATAAGCTGGACAGAGAAGTATCATCTACCGAAATCGGAGAGCTGGTTATGGACAAGCTCAAGGCGATGAATGACATAGCCTATGTGAGATTTGCTTCTGTATACAGAGAGTTCAAAGATGTGAATACATTCCTGGACGAACTCAACAGTATGCTTCATCACAGGGAAAGGGATTAAAATGAAAATAGGAAACGTTATATTACAAAACGGCGTTTTTCTCGCACCTATGGCAGGGGTTACAGACCTGCCATTTCGTGTTATGTGCAAGCGTTTCGGAGCAGGTCTGGTGTATTCGGAGATGGTGAGCTCCAAGGCCATGCATTTTAACGACCGCAAGACCATGGAGCTGCTGCGTACCTCCAATGAGGAGGAGCCGCTTGCCGTGCAGATATTTGGTCATGAGCCGGATATAATGGCAGATAACGCATACAAAGCACTGTCTACCGGTGCCAAAATACTGGATATCAATATGGGTTGCCCTGCTCCCAAGGTAGCCAACAACGGCGACGGCAGCTCACTTTTGAAAAGCCCGGAGCTTATAGGAGAAATAGTGAGTAAGGTCAAACAAGTCGTATCCGTACCCGTAACATGCAAAATCCGCAGTGGGTTTGATGAGGTCTGCAATGTAGAGGAAATAGCCCGTATTATAGAGCAAAGCGGTGCGGATGCTATATGCGTACACCCTCGTACCAGGACTATGTATTACAGTGGGTGTGCCGATTGGAGCATTATCAAGCGTGTTAAGGAGGCTGTGTCTATACCTGTAATAGGCAACGGTGACATCAACTGTGCCCGGGATGCGGCAGATATGATAAATCTCACAGGCTGTGATGCCGTGATGATAGGCAGGAGTGCAAGGGGCAATCCCTTCATATTTGCAGAGACACTGCAGTACCTTAAAGACGGTACCTTGCCGGAGAAACCATCGGTGTCTGATAAGATGTCCGTGCTCAAGGAGCATATAGATATGCTGGTAGAGCTTAAGGGTGAGTATATAGGAGTGCGTGAGGCACGAAAGCACATTGCCTGGTATATCAAGAACCTGAAAGACTCCGCTGCCATGCGCAGTAAGGTGTGTACCATAGGTTCATATGATGTGCTCATGTCCGAGCTGGATAAATACACTGAAATGCTGGTGAATTCAGTTGAATAATAAAAATCCGATTACTAATAAAGTATTGATACCCTGTGTCATAGCTGCGGCGCTGTTGCTGATGAGCTCGGCGTATATCATAAGTATAAGCCGAAGTCCGGCTGAGGTGGTGCGTATATATCAAGACGGAGAGCTCGTACGGGAGATAAACTTAAGTGAAATCTCAGAGCCATATACCATTGATATGGGCACCAATCAGATTGAAGCGGATGCATCGGGAGTGAGGATGCTGTCTGCTGATTGTCCGGATAAGCTTTGTGTAAAACAGGGAAGCATATCAAAGGCGGGAGAGAGTATCATATGCCTGCCCAATAAGATAATAATAGAGTTTGAGGGTAATGATTACGGCAATGTGGATGCCGTGACCCGGTAGAGGTACATATATGGATACAGTACGTATTACAAGGTGTGCGCTGTTTGCGTGCATGGCACTTATAATATTTGCGGTGGAGTCTTGTATTCCACCGTTTGTTGCCGTTCCCGGAGTTAAATTGGGTCTTGCCAATGTGATTACACTCTCTGCGGTATACATACTGGGGGCTAAGGATGCATTTTGGATATTAATAGTAAGAATAATACTGGGAAATATCTTTACAGGGCAGCTTATATCTATGATATACAGCCTTGCAGGAGGGCTTATGTGCTATACAGCCACTGTGTGCCTTAAGAGGTTTTTTGCCGGTAATACCATATGGGCACTGGGCGTGATAGGAGCCATCTGCCACAATATAGGTCAGATTGCTTGCGCGTGCCTTATGTACAGAACCGGTTCGCTTGTGTATTACGGACTTGTCTTGTGCTCACTCTCCTGCATTACGGGTACATTTACAGGACTTTGTGCTCAGCTTATGGTTAAGGTGATGAAGTGAAGTTTCGCTGTTAATTTAAAAAGTAAAAAATAATACATTTATTACTTGAAAAAAAATACATTTTATAGTACAATAATTATATATGATTTTTTGGAGAATAATATGGAAGTTTATATAGACAACAGTGCCACTACCAAGCCCTATGCAGAGGTAGTGGAGGTAATGACCGATATTTTAAATAATGTATATGGTAATCCGTCGTCACTGCATTCTATGGGTAAGAAGGCGGAGGATTATCTTAATGCTGCCAGAGACACCATAGCACGTACTCTGGGCTGCAGTGCTCATGAGCTTACATTTACGAGCGGCGGTACAGAGAGTGACAACCTGGCTATCATAGGCTATGCCATGGCAAACAAGCGAAACGGCAACAAGCTCATAACTCAAAAGACCGAGCATATGGCAGTGCTGGAGGCATTTAAGTTTCTGGAAACACAGGGCTTTGAGGTGTATTATGCCGATGTGGATTCAAACGGCATGGTAAGTGCGGAGGATATCATATCTCACATAGATGACAAAACTATACTCGTGAGTGTAATGCATGTGAACAATGAGACCGGTGCCCTAATGCCGGTGGAAAAAATAGGCGCAGCTATAGACCATAAAAGCTGCGTGCTCCATGTGGATGCAGTACAGTCTTACGGTAAGATAGACGTAAATCCCAAACGTTTGAATGCGGATATGATAAGCATATCTTCACATAAGATACACGGACCCAACGGGGTGGGTGCACTTTATGTGAAAAAAGGTCTAAGGCTTGCTCCCATAATATATGGAGGTAAGCAGGAGAGCGGACTGCGCTCCGGTACCGAAAATTTAGCCGCTATATGCGGATTTGCCAAAGCTGCGGAGATTAAATTTGCCCGTATGCATGATACAGCCGCACATGTGGCTGAGCTTAAAGAAGCTCTGTGTACCAAGCTGGTATCGGGTATAGATAATGTGGTAGTAAATTCCCCACGAGACAGCATATATGCCATACTTAATGTATCCTTCCCCGGACTTAAATCCGAGGTTCTTCTCCACATACTGGAGAGTAAGGGTATATATGTATCCACAGGCTCGGCATGCAATTCAAAGAAAAAGCTAAGCTATGTGCTAAGCTCCATGGGTATAAAGGACAATGTGACAGACGCCGCCGTACGCTTCAGCTTAAGCGAATTCAACACCATGGAGGATGTCTGTTATACAGTGCAGGTACTGCAAAAAGAGGTTCCGCTGTTAAGAAAAATTATGAGGTAGGGATATAAATTGAAAAGAATGGTACTCGTCAGATATGGCGAAATAATATTAAAAGGTTACAATCGTCCTGTGTTCGAGGATGCTCTTATAAAGAATATCCGCAAGGCTATAGCCGATGCCGGCGAGGTGAAGATTACCAAGGCACAGGCTACTATATATATAGAGCCTATGGAGAATGATGAGCAGACAGATACTATCGCAGACAAGCTCAAAAAGGTATTCGGTATAGTTTCAATCGTGATAGCCTACAGGACAGAGAAGTCCATTGATGCTGTGTGTGCAGAAATTAAAGAAAGCTTCGGAGAGCTTTTGTGTGGTGTTAAGACCTTCAAAGTGGAGGCTAAGAGAGCAGATAAGAAATTCCCCTTGAAATCTCCCGAGATTTGTGCGGAGGTTGGCGGCAGGATGCTTGCCGCATATCATAACCTCAAGGTTGATGTAAAAAATCCGGATGTAATCCTCCATGTAGAGATGCGTGAGGGGTATGCTTATGTACACACCGGCAGAGAGAAGGGTACAGGCGGTATGCCCAGCGGTACCAACGGCAAGGCAATGCTTCTGTTATCCGGTGGTATAGACAGCCCTGTGGCAGGTTATATGATAGGCAAGAGAGGTGTACAGCTGGAGGCTATTCACTTTTTCAGCTATCCTTATACAAGTGAACGTGCCAAGGATAAGGTAATGAAGCTTGCAGGTATAATAGGCAATTACATGGGCGGACTTAAGGTACATGTGGTACCTTTCACCGATATACAGCTTGAGATAAGGGACAAATGCCCCGAGGAGCACCTCACACTGGTAATGCGCAGGTTTATGATGCAGATAGCCCAGCGCATTGCAGAAAAAAGAGGCTGTCAGGCTCTGGTAACAGGAGAAAGCATAGGTCAGGTAGCAAGCCAGACCATGAGTGCCCTTGCTGTAACCGACGATGCAGTGACTATGCCGGTGTTCAGACCCTTGATAGGCATGGATAAGGAGGAAATCGTGGAGATTTCCCGTAAGATAGATACATTTGAAACATCTATCCTGCCCTATGAGGATTGCTGTACCGTATTCACACCCAAGCACCCCACCACCAAACCGAAGGTGGAGAAGATAATCGCTTCTCAAAATCTGCTTGATGTGGAGAAGCTTATCAATGAGGCGGTAGAAGGCACGGTTATTGAAGAATATTAATATGAGGGATATAATGAAACAAGAGTATATTTTAGCTAAAAAGCTCTATGAGCTCTTAAAAAGCAAATCCTTAAAGATAGCCACTGCCGAAAGCTGTACCGGCGGTCTTATCGGAGGGGCTCTTACAGCAGTGCCGGGTATGAGCGAGTGTTACGGCTTCGGAGTAGTCACTTATGCCAATGAAGCCAAGGAAAAGCTTCTGGGAGTAAGTCACAGCACATTGGAGGCTGTAGGTGCGGTAAGCTATGAGACTGCGTGTCAAATGGCGCATGGAGCACTGGAAATGTCCGGAGCGGACATAGCAGTGTCGGTGACAGGTATTGCGGGTCCGGGCGGAGGCACAGCGGAGAAACCCGTAGGATTGGTATATATAGGTATCGCCCTGAAGGGTACTCCCCCTAAGGCATATAAAAATATATTTGAAGGTAATCGTGACGAAGTTCGTATGAGTACGGTGTGCCGTGCTATAGAGCTTGTAATGGAAAATATATGAATTATTTATAAGAGGTGATATAAATGGCAGCAAAAGAAAAAATGACCATAAAAGGTGCCGCTGAAGCCGGCGGAAAGGAAAAGGCTCTTGAAGAAGCACTTTCTCAAATAGAAAAGACCTTTGGCGAAGGCTCTATCATGAGACTTGGCAATGCCCCCGTGAAGCAGATAGAGACTATATCCACAGGCTCACTGAGCCTTGACATAGCCCTCGGTGCAGGCGGTGTACCCAGAGGCAGAATTACTGAAATCTACGGTCCTGAATCTTCCGGTAAGACTACCGTAGCACTCCACATAATAGCCGAAGCACAGAAGCAGGGAGGCGAAGCGGCTTTCATAGATGCTGAGCATGCCCTTGATCCTATTTATGCTCAAAAGCTGGGTGTGGACATAGATAGATTAATAGTGTCTCAGCCGGATACAGGTGAGCAGGCACTTGAAATCGCCGAGGCTCTGGCTCGCAGCGGTGCTATAGATGTAATCGTAGTTGACTCCGTAGCAGCTTTGGTACCCAAGGCTGAGATTGCAGGAATTATGGGTGATTCTCATGTAGGTCTGCATGCCAGATTGATGTCTCAGGCACTTCGTAAGCTTACCAGTGTAATCAATAAGTCCAATGCCGTTGCTATATTTATAAATCAGCTCAGAGAAAAAGTAGGTGTAATGTACGGTAATCCCGAGGTTACTACCGGAGGACGTGCGCTTAAGTTCTACTCCTCCGTAAGAATTGATATCAGGAGAGTTGAGGCTATCAAGGAGGGCACCAATATCATAGGTAACAGAACCCGTGCCAAGGTGGTTAAGAATAAGGTAGCTCCGCCATTTAAAGAGGCAGAGTTTGACATAATGTTCGGTGAGGGTATATCCAAGGAGGGCAGTATCATAGATATCGCTGCTCAAATGGATGTATTGCAGAAGGGCGGTTCATGGTATTCCTACAATGGCAACCGCATAGGTCAGGGCCGTGACAAGGTAAAGGAATTCCTCAAAGAGCATCCTGAAATTACCGATGAAATCTATGATAAGATTATGGCTAAGGTAAATGAAGAAAAACAGGAAAAAGAACGTATGGCGGCAGAAAGAGCAGCTAAGATGAGCAAGCCTGCCGGCGATGAAGAATAATGAAGATAACAGAGGTAAGCCCTCAGAAGAATAATCCCTCAAGGGTCAGTGTATATGCTGACGGCAGGTATATCTTTTCACTGGATGATGTGGATGCGGTGGTGCTGGGTATTAAGCCCGGCAGAGAGATAGATGATAACGAGCTTCATAACCTTCTTTATGAATCGCAGTTTGGCAAGGCTAAGGCTAAGGCGCTTGCTGTTATATCACAAAAAAACGTCAGTGCAAAGCTTCTGTCCGATACACTTTTGCAAAAGGGGTATGACGAAGCGGTAGTATGTGAGGTAATAAATGAATTTACCGAGCTGGGATATATAGATGATTTTAACTATGCTATGCTCTTTATTGAGCATGCTGCAGAGAAGCTTTGGGGTCCTAAGAAGATTGTGTATGAACTTACTCAAAAGGGTGTGGACCGCAATACCATAGAGGATGCCATGAGTGAATCGACACTGCCCGGAGCCGAAGAAATCGCAGGGTATATGGCTCAGAAGTATTCCGGTGAGGATATTTCGGATTATAAGGTTAAACAGAGGATTACCCGTTTCTTCGCTTCCAGGGGCTTTGACTTCAATGTGATAAATGACGCAATAAGTATATACGCACACAGTATAAAGGATTGATAAATTATATGAACAAAAAGATAGGCTTTGTATCTCTCGGATGTGCCAAAAATCTGACAGATACAGAAACCATGCTCGGTATATTGACTGAAGACGGCTATGAGATAACCGCCGATGTTAATGAGGCTGATGTCATAGTGGTGAACACATGTGCATTTATAGACAGTGCCAAGGAGGAGTCTATAGGAGCTATACTGGAAATGGCTGAGTACAAAAGCCGTCGGTGTGAGCTGCTTATAGTTACAGGTTGCCTGGCACAGAGATACAGAGAGGATATCGAGTCGGAGCTTTCTGAAGTAGATATAATTCTGGGAACCACCGATTATGCAAAAATCGCCGAGGTAATAGGTGAGTATTATCATAACGGCGAGAAGCATTCCTATGTGGGTGATGCCAATACACCCGTGAGCTACGATTTGCCCAGGATACGTGCCACAGCCGATTATACCGCATATCTCAAAATTGCAGATGGCTGTGACAACTACTGTACATACTGCATCATACCAAAGCTCAGAGGCAGGTACAAATCCCGCCCTGAGGACAGTATAATCGCAGAGGCGGAGCACCTTGCGGCAGGTGGTGTTAAGGAGCTTATACTCATAGCTCAGGATACGGCGTATTACGGCAAGGACAGAGGCGAGTATGCACTGCACAAGCTTTTGAAGTCTTTGTCGGCTATAGATGGCATAGAGTGGATAAGGCTGCAGTATTGCTACCCGGAGAATATAACCGATGAGCTTGTGGAGGAAATCGCTACAAATCCCAAGGTGGTAAAATACATCGATATGCCCCTTCAGCATGTAAGTGACAATGTACTAAAACGTATGGGCAGACGCAGCAGACAAAGTGAGATAGAGTCACTGATAGCAAAGCTCAGACAGAAGATAAGCGGTATAGTAATACGTACATCGCTTATTGTAGGATTTCCCGGAGAGACAGAGGACGACTTCCAAAGGTTAAAGACCTTCCTTACAGAATATCCTCTGGACAGAGTGGGAGCGTTCACTTACTCCTGTGAGGAGGGAACCCCGGCAGCAGAATTTGATGACCAGATTGATGAAGAAATAAAGCTTACCAGACACGGGGAGCTTATGGAGCTGCTTAAGGATATATCCTATAAGCAGAACCAAAAGAAAATAGGCACTGTAACCGAGGCTATAGCCGAGGGATATGATGAAGATGAATTTTGTTATGTAGGCAGAACCGCACAGGACACACCGGAGGTGGACGGAACTGCATATATATACAGTAAGTATGAACTTAACGCCGGCGACATAGTGGAGATAAAAATCCTGGAAGCCGACGAATATGATGTGACAGGAGAGGTTGTAAATGAATTTACCAAATAAGATTACTTTAGCAAGAATATGTTTGATACCGATTTTCATGATTGTACTCATGTGCGGTTGGTACTATGAGTGGACTTTGTTCCATATCTGGGCGGCTATAGTGTTTGCAGTTGCTTCACTTACAGACGGTATAGACGGTCATATAGCACGTTCCAGACAATTGGTTACAGACTTCGGCAAGTTTGTAGACCCCCTTGCGGATAAACTGCTCGTTTCTTCGGCACTTATATGCTTTATTCAGCTTGACTGGATACCTGCGTATATGGCAGTTATCATCATAGCAAGAGAATTTATAGTTACAGGTCTCAGAAACATTGCCGCTTCCAAGGGTATAGTGATGGCGGCTATCATGACAGGTAAGATTAAGACTGTGATACAGCTTATTGCCATTATCTGCACTATGCTGTTCAGTCAGCAGATGTCGGAAATCTGTGGTTACCCGGCTGTGGGCTTTGTTACCATGCTCATATCCACATTATTCACAATTTACTCCGGTTATGAATATATTGCAAAGAACGTAGAACTCTTAAAAGATATGTAATTAATACAGGGGTAAATTAAAATGTTTGAGAAATTATTGTTTACCAAAGATACCACTGACCGCGAAAGCATCGGCAAAACAGCCGGTGTTTTCGGCATTATATGCAATGCGGTGTTGTGCATCATTAAGCTTATAGCCGGGGTTATAGCAGGCAGTGTGTCAATCATTGCAGATGCTTTTAATAATCTCTCCGATGCACTGTCATCTTTGATTACCGTCATATGCTTTAAGATGTCCGGCAAACCGGCAGATGAGGATCATCCCTACGGCCATGAACGTATAGAGTATGTAGCAACACTTCTTCTGGCATTTTTCATACTTTTCATCGGCTATGAGCTTGTCAAGACATCTGTAGACAGGATTATCAATCCTCATTACACAGAGCTTAGTATAGCGGCGGTTATCATACTGGTAATATCTATTATTGGCAAGCTTTTCATGAACAGGATGTACCTGGCATATGCACAAATGATAGATTCGGCTATGCTTAGAGCAACCGCACAGGACTGTATGAATGATGTGTTTTCCACCGGGGCAGTGCTCGTTTCTGTGATTATAGCGGCTGTGTTCGATATCAGACCGGACGGTTATGTGGGAGCTGTGGTTTCAGCACTTATCATGTGGTCAGGTATAACTCTTATCAAAGATGCCCTCGACCCTATACTGGGCAGTGCACCGGATGCCGGTATGGTGCGTAAACTCTCGGATAAAATCCAAAGCTATGATGGCGTTATAGGTATTCATGACCTCATAGTACACAGCTACGGCCCCAGTAAAACCTTTGCGTCCGTGCATGCCGAGGTAGATGCCAAGGGAGATATCCTGGCAAGTCATGACATCATAGACAATATAGAACGGGATGTACACCGGGAAACAGGTATAGAGCTTGTAATCCATATGGACCCCATAGTTACCGATGACGAGAGTGTGGATAATGCTAAAAAGGCAGTGTCGGGTATTATTTCTGATATAGACGGTTTGCTGTCAATGCATGATTTCCGTATGGTTCCCGGTAATACTCACACCAATCTTATTTTTGATGTGGTGCTGCCCTTTGGATTTAAAATATCACAAAAAGAAATCTTTGAAAAAATACAGGAAGCTGTGCACGAAGAACTTGGAAATGAGTTTTTCTGTGTAATCAATTTCGACAGAAGTTATATAGGCAATACCGAAATATGAAAACTAAAATAGGACTGTAAAAAGTGAGTCTCGGAATGTCAACTGCCGACATTCCGAGACTCACTATTTTACAGTCCTTTATTTATAGGCTTGATTTACAGATTTTTTTCTCTTATCAGTTTGGCTTTAAGCAGTGCTGCTATGGTTTTGCCGTCTTTAATTTCACCTCTTAATACCATATCGATTGCTTTATCGAAAGGCATCTTTACTATGTTTAAGTATTCATCTTCATCAGGGTGGGTATCTCCTTGGTGCAAGCCGGATGCCATAAACATCCTGAGGTTTTCATCCAGAAATCCTACCGACGGGTAGAAATCCCCCATGTATATAAGCTCATCAGCACTAAGCCCTGTTTCCTCGGAGAGCTCCCTCTCTGCTGCTTTGACAGGGTCTTCGCCTTTGCCGTCCAGTTTGCCGGCAGGTATCTCCAGGAGTATGTCATCGTAGGGTATGCGGTACTGCTCTACCAGATACACCATGTTGTCACTGTCTATAGCTACGACCCCCACTCCTCCGGGGTGGTGTATAAGCTCACGTGTGGCTTCATTGCCGCCCGGAGTGATTACGGTATCCACAGACATTGATATTACTCTGCCTTCATAGATTTTTTCCGATTTAATAGTTTTTTCTCTTAAATTCATTTTTGCGCCTGCTTTCTTTCGGATTATATAGTTAGTATATCATATAAATGGAAAATATGCAAATTAAAATGCAAATTGTGTTATGTTTGTAAATAGGAGTTTATGTGCCGTAGGCACAATTGATAATTGATAATTGATAATTGATATTGCTATATGTATTAATTTTCCATTTTCAATTTTCCATTTTCCATTTGTGCCACGGGCACATAAACTCCAATTTCCCTCTTGATTATTTTCTGCAAAAGTAATATAATATAAACAAGCATCAAACGAATGGAGGATAATTATGGATAACAAAGCTATACTTGACAAATATATAGAAAAAGCCAAGGCGATTGCAGACTCGCTTGCACCTTTGACAAAGACCGATGATATATATGCGGATGTACGTGCTCTGGTGCTCGATATGCAGGAGGCTGCATTAAATACTGATGATGAGATGCTACATCCCATTCTTTACAATTCGGCGGCTACCATAGCCACTGCACCAGAGAGCTGTTCGGTAAGGCAGCTCAGTGAAGCGTTTTCTGAGGCTGTAGCCGAGATGGAAATGATGAAGGAATATTTATAATAACATAGAAAAGTCATGACATTCGATTCGTCATGACTTTTCTGTTTGTTTTATGGAAAAGAAGAATGAACAATTATTTTTTGAGCTCTATACCCTTGTCTGCCAGTGAGGCTATTATAGCATCTGCCACAGACATAACTTCCTCTCTGGTAAGAGTTCTCTCACCGTGTGAGAATACCATCCTCACCGTGATGGACTTGCCGTTTTCGTCCTCGTAGATATCTGTTACACTTACTTTCTTTATAAGCTCACAGTTTTGCTCTTTTATAGAGTCTGCTATGGGAGCGAATTTATCCGTTACGAAGGAAAGGTCGATTTCCATTTCCGGGAATCTGGAGGGTTCCTCATAGCTGATGCTTGTGTTTGCAATCTGGGCAAATTCCTTCACGTCGATTTCTGCGTATACTATGGCTGCCTTCTTGTCTATTTTCTTTGAAACCACAGGGTGTACTATGCCGATTTCACCTATTACTCTGCCTGCACATGAGATTGCATTTAAGTTTCTCAAGTGCTGGTAGGAGTGAGTTGCTTCTATGGTGCTGACACTGAGTGCCTCGTGCTTGATGTCATCTGCCATGACACAGAGCATGGTGTAGAGCTCACGGTAGAGCTGTTCGGTGGTTTTGGTCTTGGAGAAGAGTGTCACTGCAAGCTTCTTGCATTCTCTGCAGAGGTTGTCTTCGCCGATACCGTCTACAGTTCTGCCTATTTCAAACACGCCGAAATCAGCAGAATATGCAGTATTATACTTAACCTGGCAAAGCTGTGTGGGTACTATGGATTTACGTATTGTTTCAATGTTGGGGTTTGTAGCGTTTACCAGTTTTACATTGTCTTCAATTTCAATTCCCAGGGCCTTGTATTCATCGTGATATGCCCAGATGTAGGAGTGAAGCTCGTGTAGGGAATAACGTTTTACCAGGATATCCTTTATTTTATCCTCTACGGATTTTTCCACATCGGCTCTTACCGGATAGAGTGGAGCGAGGGCAGTGTTGATATCGAAGTTGTCGTATCCGTATATTCTGGTTATTTCCTCTATGATATCTGCCTTCATGGTAACGTCCTTGGTAGCTCTCCAGCTGGGGACGGTTACGCTGAAGCTGTCGGCATAGTTTTTGACACCGAAGCCCAGAGCGGTGAGGGTTTCTACTATTGTATCATTGGGTATCTCAATGCCGGTGTATTTATCCACAAAGCTCTTGTCGAAGTCCAATGTTATGGTGTCATATTTAAATGCTGTCTCATCTGTAAGAGCAGAAACAACCTTAACCTCCGGGTCAATGTCCTTAAGGAGCTTTACAAATCTTGCAATTGCAGGTACGGTCATTTCCGGGTCGAGGCACTTTTCGTATCTCATGGACGCATCGGTTCTGTGTGCCAGGCGAACAGTGGACTTACGTATAGATACCGCATCAAAGGTAGCCGACTCGAGGGTGAGTGTGGTAGTATCTTCTACTATTTCAGAGTCAAGACCGCCCATGATACCGGCTATGGCAACCGGTATGTCACCGTTGCAAATCATGAGGGTGTTTTCGTCTATATTTCTTTCTACACCGTCAAGTGTCCGGAATGTGAATTTCTCTGCAAATCTCTTTATCCTGAGCTTCTCTACTTTGCGTGAATCGAATGCATGCATAGGCTGACCCATCTCGAGCATGAGATAGTTGGTAAGGTCTGCCAATAGGTTGATACCTCTCATACCGCAGTAGAAAAGACGTATCCTCATATTTACCGGGCTTACGGTCTTGGTGATGTTTGCCACCTGCAGACAGGAGTATCTCTGACACAGAGGGTCTTCTATCTTCATGTCAATCTTCGGCAGGTTGTCAAATTCCGCAAGGTTTACCGTTTCCAAAGGTTTAAGCGGTCTCTTGGCGAGAGTAGCAAATTCTCTGGCTATACCGTAGTGACCCCAGAGGTCCGGGCGATTGGTAAGGGATTTGTTGTCTACTTCAAATATAATATCCTCGATATCATAAACGGATTTTAGGTCTGTACCGTTAGGTATATCGTCGGTTATCTCCATGATGCCGGAATTTTCGTCGCTGATGCCGATTTCCTTCTCGGAACAGCACATACCGTAGGACATGTGTCCTGCGAGGGGTCTCGGAGCTATCTCTATTTCTCCGATTTTTGCTCCTACCTTAGCGAAGGCGGTCTTCATACCTACTTTTACATTGGGAGCACCGCACACTACGTCAGTAAGCTCTCCGTTTCCTGCATCTACCTTAAGCAGGTGAAGCTTCTTGGAATCGGGGTGATTTTCTACAGATTTGATTTCGGCAACTACTATGCCGCTTATGTCACTGCCTTTATAGAAAATTTCATTTTCTACCTCTGCAGTAGATAGTGAAAACTGACTTATAAGCTTGGTTTTGTCAAGACCGGTAAGGTCCACAAAGTCAGATATCCAGTTCATTGATAAAAACATTGTCTGCTCCTCCTTCCTTATTCGTCATCCGTAAACTGAGCGAGAGTCTTGAGACTGCCGCTGTTTAGATCTCTGATATCTTTAACACCGTATTTCATCATGGCAAGTCTTGTGAGACCCAGTCCAAATGCAAATCCTGTGTATTCATCCGGGTCAATGCCGCCGGCTCTTAATACCTCGGGGTGAATCATGCCGCAGGGGCAGAGCTCCAGCCAGCCGCTGTGCTTGCAGGAGGGGCAGCCCTCTCCGCCACAGATAAGACAGCTTATATCAAGCTCAAATCCGGGCTCCACAAATGGGAAGAAACCGGGACGCAGACGCACCTTGATATCCTTTTTAAACACTTCGGAAAGCATTGTTTTCATAAAGTATATAAGGTTGGATATTGATATATCCTTGTCCACCATCACACCCTCCATCTGGAAGAATGTGTTTTCGTGGCAGGCATCCGTGGATTCGTTTCTAAAGCACCTTCCGGGGAATATTGCTTTAATCGGTACACCGTCATTTACCAGGGCGTCCTTGTATTTTTTATATATTGCGTTTTGGGCCGCGGAAGTATGTGTCTTTAAAAGCTGACCGTTTTCAAGATAATAGGTATCCTGCATATCACGGGCAGGGTGATGCTTGGGTATGTTTAATGCTTCAAAGCATTCATAATCGGTTACGATTTCGCTGTAGTTCTCCACATTAAAGCCCATGGATATAAATACCTTTTCGCACTCTCTCTGCACTAAAGTGATGGGGTGATAGGAGCCTCTGTCCATATTTACGGGTATGGAGAGGTCAAACTCGGGCATGGAGTTTATTTCTCTTAATATTTCTTCATTTTTCAGCTGTTCTGTCTTGGCAGCTATCTTTTCTGTAGCTTCATTTTTGAGCAGATTTACATCCTGACCGAAGGTTTTCTTTTCTTCGGGGCTGAGGCTCTTCATGTCCTTTAAAAGGTCGGTGATACAGCCCTTTTTGCCAAGGTATGTAACTCTCATGGTTTCGAGCTGCTGCAGGTCTGTGGCAGCGGCAAGCTCTTCTTCAAGCTTGGCTCTCATGGCAATAATCTTTTCGTCCATAGTTTCCTCCTTATAAAAACGCCTCGTAATCACGAAGCAGGTTAATGTTTCAAATCAGATTTGACCGATTTTTCTTATCCTTACATTATAATACATATTGTATGATCAGTCAAGCAAAATGAGGGAATTTTGTGAAAATTATAAATTGCAATATAAAATGTCCACAAATATTAAGCGACATTTTGTTGCTGAATTAACATGTTCGAAGATAAACCATTAAACAATCTTCTTGGATAATTATTTATCCAATGTTCAATCATTTTAATTCTCTCATGAGAG
>JAGATB010000039.1 GCA_017621495.1 Clostridia bacterium | reverse complement strand
TTACCTTTTCTGCTTTTTGTGGTATAATTTAAGTGACTCATATTGATTCCTCTTTTCTGTGTTTTGTTTGGTCACTTAACATTATATCAGAGTTTTCAATCTGAGTCATCTTTTTTTGGCCATTTTATTTTACAACTTTCCCTAAATAACCGATTTTTGGAAGATATTATATTTTATGCAGTTTTGAAATAGTCAATACTATAAAAGTCTTGATAATTATTGTTTCGAATACAAGGGGGCGGTTCTCATGCCAAATAATTTAGACTTCCGGGTAATCAGAAATTTGAAAACCGCATAAAGGAGAAATAACAATTTTTGTATTTAATTTCAATAAACTTGACAAATTTATTTATTTTTGCTATATTGAATTCAAGATATGGACATTAAAGAATTTTTATAACAACGTTAAGGGGAATTGATAATGATAAACAAATTTAAATTGAAAATAATAGTTTCGTCCGTAGTGGTTTTGCTGCCGATGATAGTGGGATTTAGCTTATGGGACAAGCTGCCCGACAGCATTGCTACGAGCTTTGATTGGAATGGTAACATTACCGGGTACAGCAGTAAAACTTTTGCTGTAGTTGGATTACCGGCGGTCTTATTGGTTGTAAATCTTATATGTATTGCTGCCTCCTGCTGTGACCCTAAAGCAAAAAACATTAGTGGGAAGTTTTTTACACTAATACTATGCATAGTTCCCGTATGTTCGATTCTATGCGAGACAATAATATACTGTAAGGCATTGGATTACAATCTGAATATAGTAAATATATTTCCGGTATTTATTGGTATTTTGTTTATTATTCTCGGTTGTTTTTTGCCCAAATGCAAACAAAATTATACTGTGGGCATTAAGCTTCCGTGGACATTGCACGATGAAGAGAATTGGCACAAAACACATAAAATGGCGGGACCGCTTTGGATAGGCGGCGGTATTTTGATAATACTTGCAGGGCTTTTTCAATTGGAAATAGTGTTTGCAGCAGTGATTATTGCACTTGGGATAATTCCTGCCGTGTATTCATATTTGCTATATAAAAATAAATAATAAGGCAAACTGTAATTCAATTACAAAAACAAATCAAAAAGGGGTTGTTTATGTGCAGTATTTTCTTTCATTTCTTGAGGGTATAATAACATTTATATCACCTTGTCTTTTACCCATGCTCCCTGTGTATCTGATGTATTTTGCAGGCGGCGGTGAACGAAGCACAATGGCGACAGTACGCAATGCACTGGGATTTGTGGCAGGCTTCACGGTGGTCTTTGCTCTTATGGGCGCATTGGCAGGTGCTTTGGGAGGATTTGTAGCAAGGTATCAGACTGTATTCAATGTAATCATGGGTGTACTTGTTATAATATTTGGTCTTTGCTACCTGGGAGTAATACGTATAAATATATTTAAAGGGACTAAAGCCAATATGGATACAAACAACCTCAAATTTTTTTCATCTATGATATTTGGTATGGTATTCTCCGTAGGTTGGACACCCTGTGTAGGGCCTATCCTGAGCTCGGCGCTTGCCCTTGCTTCTACTCAGGGCAGTGCGGCAAGCGGTACAGTCATGCTTTTCTGCTATTCTCTGGGATTGGGGATTCCATTTGTAGCGAGCGCTGTAATTATAGACAAGCTTAAGACTACATTTGATTTTATAAAAAGGCATTATAAGGCGGTAAATATTATAAGCGGTATACTGCTTATAATTATGGGAATTGCCATAGCATCGGGAGTTATGACAAGGTTTATTATGTAAGGAGGAGAACCATGAATGATAAAATAAAGCTTATAATAGGTATATCTCTGTGCGTAGTATTTGTAGCGGGAGCGGCATTCTTGTATAATTATCTCGGCAGTAAAGCCCCCGAGGATAATCTGGTGACCGGTGCACCCGAATCTTTCAAGGAGGTTGTGGGCAAGGACGAGTCAAAGGGCGAGGTGTCTCAGAATACAACCGAACCGCCAAAGGCACAGGAAGATACACCAAATGACGATAATGCCGAAACACCTCAACCGCCGGCTGAAGACGAACCTTCTGCGGAAGAAAAACCGGAGGATAAATACACGGATACAGAGAGTGGGGAAGAGCAATCGCACTCCTCCCTTGCACCCGACTTCACCGTTACTGATGCAAACGGAGCCAAGGTGAAGCTGTCTCAGTTTAAGGGAAAACCTGTGATAATAAATCTCTGGGCGAGCTGGTGTCCTCCTTGTAAATCCGAAATGCCCGTATTTGAGAAGCTGTGCAAAAAATATGACGGAGAAATCGTATTTATGATGATAAATTTAACCACACAGGATGATATATCCGATGCCAAGGGATTTATAAAAGATTCCGGTTATACCTTCCCTGTATACTTTGATGAGACAGGCGAAGTAGGGCAGAAGTACTACACTCCGGGTATACCCGCAACTTTTTTCGTAGATGCTGCCGGCGGTGCCGTGGCGTATGTCACCGGAGCCATAAATGAAGCTACGCTTATTAAGGGCATTGAAATGATAAAGTAATTTAAGTGAAAATAAAATAGTAAAGACCTGCTAAATAAAGTCAAGAGAAATTCCGATTTTTTAGCAGGTCTTAATTTATATTTTGAAATGGTCTGATTTTTTAAAAAAATCTTCTGGAAGCCTTCTTTATATACCTTTCCAGAGAAGATTTCAGTCCCAAAATCTCATTTGCGGCACCTTTCTGCATATTGATAAGTCCCAATGCTCCCTGTGCGATACAGCAAATTGCCGGATGGATGTGTTCTTTGGATAAAAGGCTGTTTGCATCTGCCTCTGCCTTGGTGAGTACCGATAAATTTCCCGTAGCCGAGAATATGAGTAATTGCTTGGAAACCGTTATCCACAAAGCTCTGGCTCTGTGATAATCGCTGCCATTTTTATCTGCCAAGCGGTTGTGAATGTCTATCGCTTCATCATAGCATCTTATCCCGTCCTGTAAGCGGTTATTACGGCAGTAAACTCCGGCTACGTCGGCTATGGTGTCTCCCAGACGTTCACTTATTCCATCGGATATCAGGGCTATGGGCTTAGCATAAGCAGCAATGGTAATTATCTCATCGCATACCGAGAGGCAGTTATTAATCTCCAAAATGTTCATATGAGTCTGTGCACTTTCACTGAGTCCATCAATACAGTACCAATACAAAAACAGCTTTTGTTCATCACTAAGCTCCGGTGAATCCGAGGTTAACAATAAACATTGATGCGCTAATTTAAAAAACTGTTGTATTCATCAGCTGCCTTACGGTTCATTTTTTTACTTTTTTCTGCTACACAGGCATATATTTCTGCTTGACGAATTGCCTCGTCATAGTCTACAGAGCCCGTTTCAATATCCTTACCGAATAGGCTCAGGGGTATAGCTCTCACCGATGGGGTAAGTGAAAGATGAAAAGCGCAGGCAACAGCCGAGTCGTTAGATGAATATTTGTTTAATATGTTATCATCTGTATCACCACTTGCAGCAATACACTTGTAATTAAATAATTTAACAAAATCCAAAGTTCCCGTAGAATCTGTATGATATGCCGCTACTGCATACTAAATTATGACAATTACACACCAATTTTGGTGTAATGTCAATACACTAAATTCACTCATCACTTGCCATTTCGAGTAAAAGCTTTTGCATTATCAACAAAACAAATTTAAGCAAAAACTGTATATTTATATAAATTTTTTCTTGAACCGATATGATGATTGTGCTATAATAAACCCAATCAATGTAGGGGCGATTCACGAATCGCCCGCGAATATGTGTTTATTGAACCTTCAAAGGAAGCAAGCCGTTAAGAGGCTTGCACTTATGGTATAATAAACCCAATTGGTGTATAATAACATTTATATGAGGAGGAGATTAACAATGAGCATCAGAATAGGAATTTTCGGTTACGGCAACCTGGCAAAGGGTGTGGAGCTTGCAGTGAGAAATCACAAGGACATGGAGCTTAAAGCCGTGTTTACTCGCCGCGACCCGTCAGGTGTTAAGATTAAGACAGAGGGTGTACCCGTGTATCATGCGGACGATGCGGTTAAATTAAAGGATGAAATCGATGTTATGATTCTCTGCGGCGGAAGTGCTACAGACCTTCCCACACAGACTCCCCAAATGGCAGAAATGTTTAATGTAATAGACAGCTTCGATACCCACGCCAAAATCCCGGAGCATTTTGACAATGTAGACAAAGCAGCAAAAAAAAGCGGCAAAACCGCAATTATATCTGTAGGTTGGGATCCCGGTATGTTTTCGCTAAACAGGATGTATGCAGGAGCTATCCTGCCCGACGGCGAGGACTACACCTTCTGGGGCAAGGGCGTAAGCCAGGGTCACTCGGATGCTATCCGCAGAATAGAGGGCGTAGTTGATGCTAAGCAGTATACAATCCCCGTGGACGCTGCTCTCGATGCGGTTCGCAGCGGCTCAGCACCGGAGCTCACCACTCGTGATAAGCACACACGTGAGTGTTTCGTGGTAGCCGAAGAAGGAGCAGACCTTGAGAGAATTGAGAGCGAAATCGTAAACATGCCCAACTACTTTGCAGACTACAATACCACGGTTCACTTCATATCTCAGGAGGAACTAAACGCAAACCACAGCGGTATACCTCACGGCGGCTTCGTAATCCGCAGCGGCAAGACCGGCTTAAACGGTGAGCACAAGCACATCATAGAGTACAGCCTGAAGCTCGATTCCAATCCGGAATTCACCGCATCTGTACTGGTGGCATACGCCAGAGCGGCATACCGCCTGAACCAAGAGGGCTCGGCAGGCTGCAAGACAGTGTTCGATATAGCCCCCGCATACCTCAGCCCGCAGAGCGGCGAGGAGCTCAGAAAGCATTTGCTCTGATATTGAAAATTATATGGGAGACTGCGAAAGTCATAATGACTCCGATTGGACGGAGGAAGTGGCTTTTTGCGGTCTCTTTTTGTGTTTGGCGGATGGGGAATAAATGCTATAAATTATTGACGAGATTGGAATAATATGATACAATAATAATTGTTATAACGGAGGTGTTTTTGTATGGCACTCGAAAATAAATTGGGCATCGAAAGCTCTGCTGAGCTTGCCCGTGAGGAAGAAAAAATCAGCAAGAAAAAAGCCATTGAAATGTTTGAATCAGGCTATCTTGATACCTTGCGTTCCGGAACATTTGAAGCTCTTTCACTTATTCACAAATATTTGTTTGATGAAATTTATAATTTTGCCGGAAAGATAAGAGAAGTAAACATTTCAAAAGGCAACTTTAGATTTGCACCGCTTATGTATTTAAAGGCGGCACTTGAAACCATTAACAAAATGCCACAATCTACATTTGATGAAATAGTAGAGAAATATGTTGAAATGAATATTGCACACCCTTTCCGTGAAGGTAATGGCAGAGCAATGCGAATATGGCTTGATTTAATTTTCAAAAAAGAACTTGGGAAGATTGTGGATTGGAGCCTGGTTGATAAGGAAGATTATCTGCTTGCAATGGAAAGAAGTCCCGTTAAGGATATTGAAATAAAGCATATCCTGAAGAATGCCTTGACCGATGAAACAGAAAACCGTGAGGTGTATATGAAAGGCATAGACCATAGCTATTATTATGAGGGATATGCAACCTTTAAGACGGAAGATTTGGAGTGAAAAGTTATGAATAACTTAATTTTATTTCACGGAACAGTAGAGAAAGCAGTTGTTCCGACATTTGGACTTGGTAATGATAAACACGATTACGGTAAAGGGTTTTATTTAACAGAGAGAATTGAGCTTGCTAAAGAATGGGCAGTATGCAAACCAAATGATACGAATGGATGGGTGCATAAATATAAACTTGATACCGATGGATTAAAAATCCTTGATTTTCAGGAAAACAATGTCCTTGCTTGGCTGGCTGAATTGATGAAGCACAGAGCCGCATCGGACTCTAAACGTTACCGTGTACTTGCAGATAAATTTATTAGCAAATATGGCATTGATACAAATGAATATGATGTAATTAAAGGTTGGAGAGCAAATGCATCTTATTTTTATATAGCAAAAGAATTTGTTAGAGATAATATTGATATTGACATATTAGAAGAACTGTTGTCATTGGGTGGTTTGGGCATTCAATATTGCATAAAATCAGAACTTGCATATTCAAAATTACAGGAATTTAAAGAAGATTTAGTTCCTGTTGACTATGCAGAGTTTAACGAGAAGTATAATTATCGTGATATTTCTGCAAGACAAAATATGCGTGAACTTATAAATTCGGATGAAAACAAGGTAACAAAAGTATTTAGTACACTGTTTTAGGAGGGATATTTATGAGAGCTTATTCCGATGCTTATTTGAGTGATGTTGTGGAAAATCAGGGAAAATTGTTTGATTTTTTTGCGCATAACTTCCCTGAAATGGATACAGAAGATTTCATAAATACATATATGAAAAGCAAGACAAGGAAAAGTATTGATGAGTCTAAAGCCTATGTTAACACTATGGATGCAACTGAATTGTGGGAATATTTTTCAAAAAATGAAAGATATTGTGCAAAAAAGGGCAAGTCTTATGAAGGGTTTTTGCCGGATTGGATTGGAGAGTTTTATGCCTATTATCAATGGTATTATAATATTCCAAGTTCTGAAGTTATAAAAAAAGTCCCTTTAGACTTTTTAAAAAAAGCTTATTATGGGCTTCACGATTTAGAGCTTGAATTAGCAGTAAAAAAAGTAGGTAATGAATAATGAATTTTAAATTTTTTCATAATCCCAATGAAGAAAATGGATATATGAGTAATTGGTGGCTCAGTAAATTCATCATAAATAATATAACTTTTTCTTCTATGGAGCAATATATGATGTATCAAAAAGCCCTCTGCTTTAACGATACAGAAACAGCAACAAAAATACTTGAAATATCCGATGTTGCTCAAATAAAAGCTCTCGGACGGCTTGTAAAAAATTATGATGATAACCATTGGAATGGTGTTCGACAGATAGTTGTTTATGAGGGACTTCTTGCAAAGTTTTCACAAAACGACGAACTAAAAAAGCAACTTAAAGCAACAGGTGATGCTATATTGGCAGAATGTGCAGTACAAGACCGTATTTGGGGTATTGGCTTATCCATGAAAGATGCAGACAGATTTGATAAATCAAAGTGGAAGGGACAAAATCTACTTGGATATGCCTTGATGAAAGTGCGAGATAAAATATGATTGGAGAAATGCCCCCCATATAGTCAAAACTCTCAGTAACTTATCATCTAATTTGTACAGGTTTTACGAATGCCACCACTGTTAACAAATAATACTTGACTTTTTGTGCAATTTTGGTTATAATATTGTAATTATGTTGGCAGCATCTCGGTATACTTATATAAATGTATGTGTCCGTTTGGTGGCACATATTTTTCGGAAGTGTAGTTCCGGAATGATTGTAATTTTAAAGGAGAAAATTGAAAATGGCAGTAAAACCGATTATTTTGACACCTGAGGGTTACAAAAAACTTGAAGAAGAGCTCAGAACCTTGAAAGTAGAAGGCAGAAAAGAAATTGCCGAGAAAATCAAGGAAGCAAGAAGCTACGGCGACCTTAGCGAAAATGCCGAGTATGATGCGGCAAAGGATGCGCAGGCTTCCATGGAGCAGAGAATTACAACTATCGAGAATATGCTCAAAAACGCACAGATTGTATCCGAAAGCGATGTAACTACCGATGCTATAAGCATTGGTTCCAGAGTTAAGCTCTATGATATAGAGTTTGAGGAAGAGATGGAGTATACTATCGTAGGCTCTACCGAGGCAAACCCTGATGAGGGCAGAATTTCCGACGAATCCCCCATAGGCAGCGCAATCCTCGGCCACAAGGTTGACGAAGTGGTAGACGTGGAGCTCCCCAATGGAGAAGTGATACAGTTTAAAGTGCTTGAAATCAACAAATAAGAAAGGACCTTTCACTATGGACAACAGAAACATCGAAACAGAAGAAAATTTAAACGAATTACTTAAGGTAAGACGCGATAAATTAAAAGAGCTTCAGGATATTGGTGAAGACCCCTTTGAAATAACCAAATTTGAAAGGACACATACCTCCGGTGACATTAAGAATAATTACACCGAAGAAGAACGTGAGCTTACCAAGAGAGGCTCCGATGAGGTAGAGATTATTAAAGCGAAAATCTCTGCTCTTGACGGTACCAAGGTATCCGTTGCAGGTCGTATTATGTCCAAGAGAGGCATGGGCAAGGTTGGATTTGTTCACATCTCGGATATAGATGGCAAGATTCAGCTTTTTGTTAAAAAGGACGTGCTGGGCGAGGAAGCGTACAACCGCTTCAAGAAGCTCGACATCGGTGATATAGTAGGTGCAGAGGGTGAGGTATTCACCACTCAGACAGGAGAGATTTCCATAAGAGCAGACAAGATTACTCTGCTCTCCAAGTCGCTGAGACCTCTCCCGGAGAAATTCCACGGACTGGTAGACACGGATCTTCGTTATCGTCAGAGATATGTAGACCTTATAATGAATGATGATGTAAAGAATACTTTCGTTACCAGAAGCAAAATTATAAGAGCTATAAGAACATATCTGGATAACCGCGGATTTTTGGAGGTTGACACACCCATGCTCAACACCATTGCCGGCGGTGCTTCCGCAAGACCCTTTATAACACATCACAATGCTTTGGACATAGACATGTACCTTAGAATTGCTACTGAGCTCCACTTAAAGAGACTTATCGTAGGCGGTATGGAAAAGGTCTATGAAATGGGCAGACAGTTCCGTAACGAGGGTATGGACATAAAGCACAACCCCGAATTTACTTCCATAGAAATCTACGAAGCCTTTGCGGACTTTAACGATATGATGGACCTTACCGAGAACCTCATAAGATTTGCGGCTAAGGAAGCTTGCGGTACAGAACAGATTGTGTACCAGGGTACAGAGATAGACCTCTCACACTTTGAGAGGATGACTATGATAGAATCAATTAAGAAGTATGCAGGTGTTGACTTCGATGAAATCAAAACAGACGAAGAAGCACAGGCAGCTGCTAAAGCAAAGGGACTGGAGGTAGACCCCGTTAAGAACACAAGAGGCGATATAATCGCTCTGTTCTTCGACGAATTCGTAGAGGAAAACCTGGTACAACCCACATTTATTACAGAGTACCCGGTTGAGATTTCTCCCCTTGCTAAGAGAAAGCCCACCCAGCCGGAGCTCACAGAGAGATTTGAAGTATTCATCACCGGCAGAGAATTCGGTAACGCATTCTCCGAGCTCAATGACCCCATTGACCAGAGAGGCAGATTTGAAGCACAGGTTGCTCTACGTGACGCAGGTGACGATGAAGCCGGCATGATGGACGAGGACTTCCTCAATGCTCTTGAATACGGCATGCCCCCCACGGGAGGACTGGGAATAGGCATAGACAGACTGGTAATGCTCCTTACCGATTCCTACTCCATAAGAGACGTGCTGCTGTTCCCCACAATGAAGCCACTTTCCGATAAGTGAGTTTGCAAAGCAAACGAAACGAATCGGCGAGCGGACAAAAAGGCATACCGGGTATGCCGTTCGCGACAAAGTGCGAATGCGAACGAAGCAAAATCGCAACTTTAATAAAATAAAGCGATTTTGCGTAGTCGTAGAAGCCGTTGGATAAATAAATGGCGTAAAATCAAGGGTTTCAAGGAATGGATGACAGAATTTACGACCGATTTACGACCAAATAAAGAGAACACGCTAAAACAACACCCTCAAAGGACGATTGTCCTATGAGGGTGTCGTCATATTAAAAATATATAAAATACCATTTAGCATTGAAAATATGAGTGTAGTATGATATAATTATTAGCATAAATTACAAATGGAGGAAAAGTTATGAAAAAGGTATTATCAGTTTTAATGATTACAATTATGTTGTTTTTAACAATGATGTTTCCTGTGTCTGCAGACAACGGAGAAATTAGTGTTTATTTAGATGCTGCTAAAATTGAGTTTGATGTTAAACCTCAAATTATCAACGGCAGAACAATGGTGCCTATAAGAGCAATTTTTGAAAAAATGGGTGCGGTTGTGGAATGGGATGGAAATACAAGCTCTGCAATTTGTACCAAAGGTGATACAGTTGTAAAGATGACCGTAAACAGTATGGATATGTATATCAATAATCAATTAACCAAAATGGATATTTCTCCGGTTGTTATTGACGGCAGAACTCTTGCTCCGGCAAGATATGTAGCAGAAGCCTTTGGTGCTGATGTGCAATGGAGCCAGAAGAACAATACAGTCGTAATATGTTCAAAAGACGTGTATGCCTATGCTGATTATCCTGATATTCCTGATTTGGGAAGATGCTACAATATTCCATTGTTAAGCGAAACTAACGAAAATGGGTTTAAGGCACTTGCTTACTCGTATTCTGATATGGCAAATGACGACTATTACAGTTACTTGTACGACAATTCCGCATTAGTTTTAGGTGGATATGCTGAAGAAGTAGCAGAAACAAGAGATGATATGGTCTTAATCAGTTATACAAAGCGCGGAGAAACAACACCAAGATATTATGTTGGTGCAAGTTACGATGCGTATGGTTCTATGGTATTTGTGGTTATGATACCTCTTGAAGAAACCGTAGAAGTAGTTGAAAATAAGGTTATACTATACGCATTGGATGGTAGAACTATCGAAGTTTTGGAGAGCGAAGTTCCTGCCTATTTAAATGTGGGTTGGTATCGCACATTAGCAGAAACACAGCAGATAATGTATGCTCCTGATGGTAGAACTATAACTATTTTCAAATCCGAAGTGGCTGCTTATAAAAACGCAGGCTGGTACGAGACGCAGTCAGCTGCTCAGGCTGCTAACAAAATTACAAATAATACATCTAACTCAAACAATCCTTCAGCAGATGGATATTATTATAGAACTCCAACTGGAAAGAAATATCATTTAGACCCCAACTGCGGCGGAAAAAACAGTTACAGAACATCAAATATTTCTGGACTTTCTCCATGTTCAAAATGTGCTAAATAAGATAATATAGGTATTTAACTATGAAAAAACATAATAAAGTATTACTGACCATATTTCTTGTTTGTCTATCTATCTTTTGCATTAGTATATCCGCATTTGCTACTTCAAATGAAGATATTGTAGTAAATTTGCAGATTGATAATCCGATGATGAAAGTAAATGGTGTTCAAACGGAAATTGATGATGGTCGAGGAACTACACCTATTGTAAATGGTGGCAGAACTATTGTCCCTATAAGAGCAATCATCGAAGCCTTTGGCGGAACAGTAGGTTGGGATGACAGCACACGTACGGTTACACTTGCGATGGACGAAGATGTTATAAAACTTACCATTGATAGTACCATTGCCTACCTCAACAATCAAAGAACGGTCCTTGATGTCGCACCAACTGTCATAAACGGACGCACAATGCTCCCTATTCGTTTTGTTGCAGAAGGTTTTAACTTAGGTGTTGCTTGGGAAAACACAACACACACAGTTTCTATTATCAGCAACGGATTTGATGATGCTGAATACCAAATTGTAAAGAATTTAGTTCCTGCATATTGTGGTCAGCCTTATGTTCAAATCAATAACAATAAACCTTTTTTCAAAGATTATGAGATTATAGAAGGTTCTTTTGAGTTTTATGCTGACCTTGATGAACTTGGGAGATGTGACGTTGCAATGGCTTCAATAGGCACAGACTTGATGCCAGCACAGGAACGGGAAAGTATCAGTTCAGTAACTCCTACAGGCTGGGTAAACAACAGATATGATGTTGTTGATGGTGGTTATCTATATAACAGATGTCATTTGATAGGCTTTCAGTTGACAGGAGAAAATGCTAACAATCGTAATCTTATAACAGGGACAAGATATCTAAACATTGAAGGCATGTTGCCTTTTGAAAATATGATTGACGATTACGTTGAGAGTACAAATAATAATGTGGTATATCGTGCAACCCCTGTATTTACAGGAGATAATCTTGTTGCTGACGGTGTTCTACTTGAAGCTTATTCTGTAGAAGATAACGGTAAAGGAATAATGTTTTGTATTTATTGTTACAACGTACAGCCCTATATAAGTATTGATTATTCAACGGGAGCAAATGCATTGTCTGGAGAAAATTTTGATACCACTATTATTCCAGATGATAGCACTCGCCCTGATGATACAATAAACGATGCTTACAAAGTTTATAGAACACCAACTGGCAAAAGGTATCATTTAGATGCAGAATGCGGTGGGAAGAACAGTTTTGAAACACCTTTGCAGGATGCAACTTCTTCAGGACTGACACCTTGTTCAAAATGTGCAAAATAAAAGCGTTTAATAAATTTAATGAAGGTTACAGAAGAGAGAAAACAATAAAATCGAAAAAGGCAAAAATGATGCAGAGTTTGATGCATTATGGCAAGAGAGCAGAAATGAATATAAATTACTTGCCGAACTTGTAAAAATAAGAAAAGATGCCAATTTATCTCAAACTGAATTAGCCGAAAAAAGTGGAAACAAACAACAAGTTATATCAAGAATTGAAAATAAAGAAAATAGTCCTACTCTAAAAACATTATGTAGCATTTTGGATGTTTTGGGATATGAAATCAGATTTGAGCCAAAACAAAGGGTATAGAATTTAATGTTTTATGTGAATGACACTTGCTTTTAATTAGGCAGGTGTTATTTTTCTTCGAGATTGTATTTATTACCTGTGATATATTCACATCAGAAATCTATTTGTAAACATTTTATTACCCATTTCGTCATTACATTGACAAAACCATTTTTTAAAAAACAGAATTAATTTATTTAAATCATGCAACCTTTTTCTATTTTTCTGTGTATATAATAGCGAGTAATAAAAATAACGCTATTTTTATGAAAGGAGGCTCAAAAGGGTGATAAACGAAATTAAATTATTACATAATCTGAAAAGCAAAAATAGAAACACCTTGGAAGATGTAATTAAACTATATACCCCCTATGTGAGTGTTGTAATCTATAACACTATCGGCAGTGTAGCACCAAAAGAGGATATTGAAGAAGCTATCTCTGATACATTTCTCCAACTATGGAAAAATACCGAAAGTATAGACGAGAAAAAGGGTTGTATTCGTTCGTATATTGGAGCGGTTGCAAGGAATATAGCAAAAAATAAATTGCGGAAAATTGTGGTAAGTGATGAGCTTGATGAAAACATAGCTTCTGATTCTGACAGCCCGCAGGATATATTATTAAAGAATGAGGACAAAAAATTTCTACTTGATATGATTGCAGCTCTCGGAGAGCCAGACAGTGAAATATTTATACGATATTACTATTACAATGAAAAAATCAGGAGTATTTCGGATGTAATGAACATTAATATTTCTACCGTAAAATCAAAGCTATCACGCGGAAAAGAAAAACTTAAAAATGCTATTATGCAGAACGGGAGGGTTTATAATGAATAATAAAAGGCTACGTATGCTCAATGATGAATTGGGCTTAAATGACTATGCGGAGACTCCGAACTCTCAAGCCATTGCAGAAAAGGTAAATAATAGCATAAACGCTGACCCTGCAGAAAGGAGATTATTTATGAGAAGAAGATTTATAAATTCGGCACTTGTTACTGCACTCATTCTATCAATCGCAAGTTTAACCGTTATTGCTGCAACATCGGGCTGGCACCATAAGCTGATGGAATACTTTAACAATCCGTCTGCTGAACAAATGAAATTGATGAACGGAGCTTTTGATGCTCCTATGATTTCAAAGGCGGATAAGGATATAACTGTAAATGTCATTCAGACTCTTGCAGATAATCACGGAATATATGTATTGTACGAGGTTGAAATGAATGAGAATATACAACTAAACGAAAGTCTTTCTTGGGAAAAACAAAAATTAAAAATACAATATAGAAATGGTGACAAGAAAATTGGAAACGGTGGTTATGCTTATAGTAAAGTTATAAGTAAAGAAGATAACAAATATACCATGATATACATTAGAACAGGAATAGGTGAAATTGTAAATCAAAAGCTTATTTTTGAATTAGAGGGATTAAAAAAGATAAATTTAATCCCCGATGAAAAAACATCAGAATCCCACAAGATTTCCGATTGCAAATTTACCTTTGAATGGGATTTTGAATATGTCAATTCCGGAATAACACAGGAAGTAAATAAAAAAATAAATAGTGGAAAAAGCGAGATATCTAATATAGATATTTCTCCCATCTCCTTATGGATAACTATAACGGGGGAACAAATAGACAACATAAATGATATTAAAATCCAATTCAACAGCGGACATGAAATTTTAATAACCAATAAAGATTATGCTATTCAATACACACCATTACGGGACGGCATTAACACAATATCTTTTGAGTTTAACGAAATAATTAATATAAATGATGTGAAAAGCATTATCGTAGATGACCAAATAATAATGGGCTGTAAATTTCATAAAAAACATTGATGTTTTTATTTAGTTATGATAAAATAAAGCACATGGACAGAATGTGTCCATGTGCTGGTGTATAATGTTTTGCGAGGTGATTATTTTGAATTTGAATAACACAAAAACTTTTCGATTGTTGAATCTTTATGAAAGACTTAATAGAGGAGAAACTGTTAATAAAAAAGAGTTTGCAAACGAATTTGAAATCAGTGAAAAATCCGTACAGAGAGATATTGACGATTTGAGAGTGTATCTTGCTGAATGCTATGAAAATGGGGATGATATAACCGTTGAATACAGTTACGTAAAGAATGGATATTATCTCGTTAAAAAAGATAAGGAATTTCTCACAAACGAAGAGATACTTGGAATATCAAAGATATTGATTGAGAGTCGAGCGTATAACAAAGACGAACTTGAAGGACTAATTGACAAGCTTTTGCATCAAGCAACGCCATCGGCACGCATGAACATCAAGGAAATGATACTCAATGAGAAATTCCACTATGTTCCGCTTAAGCATAATAAACCATTACTAAATGCAATATGGGAATTAAGTGAGTGTATTCATAACAAAAATATAATTACTTTTGATTATGAACGGCAAGATCATAAGATAACACATAGAACTGTAAAACCGCTTGCAATTATGTTCTCAGAATATTATTTCTATCTGATTGCCTGGTTTGCAGATGACTCAAAGGACTATCCTGCAGTATTTCGAGTTGACAGAATAACTAATGTTAAGTGTCATGAAGAAAAATTTAATATACCTTATTCTGAAAGATTTGAAGAAGGCGAGTTCAGGAAAAGAGTGCAGTTCATGTATTCAGGACCGCTTAAGTCAATTAGATTTGAGTTTTCAGGACCTTCTCTTGAGGCAATATTGGATAGAATACCTACAGCTGAAATTGTTGCACAAAACGGCAATAAAACAACCATCAAGGCAGAGTGTTATGGAGATGGCGTGCTGATGTGGTTAAGGACACAAGGAGATAATGTGAAAATTTTATAAAAATATTTTTAGGTTGGACAATAACTGACCATACCCCTTTTGTATAATGGAGTTACCAAATACGAAAGGGGTTTATTTTATGCCAAAGATCTATTTAGACAGTGATGAAAGGCTGTTTCTCTTTGATTCATTATCGAATATGGAAAATGAACTGCGAAAATGGATAGTTCTCTACCAACAGAACAGCAGATTGAATTTTTATAGGTTATACGCAGCATTTACGTGAAAAGAGTATGCTATTTGAATAGAACTTTTTCGCAGCAGGAAATGTGATACAGCCGGAAACATTGAAGCATCCGGAAGAAATTATGGAAATATTTATGGAGTTCGCATTTATATATTATATACTCAACTTGGTAATGCAGAGTAAAAGTATAAAGAACTGAAAGAAGTAAAGGAAGAAAACAATGAGTAAAGGAAAGGTGAAGGTTATGAAAAAGAAAATAACAAGTTTAGTAATGGTATTGGTGTTGGCAGTTTCAATGTTGGTTCCTGTAACATGCTTTGCATCGGGAATCAAGGTTACATTAAATGGTGAAGAAGTTTATTTTGATCAACCCCCTGTTATCAGAAACGGAAGAACACTTGTGCCTGTAAGAGCAATATTTGAAGCAATGGGATGCACTGTTCTCTGGGATGACGCAAATCAGATTGTAAATGTAGCAACTGAGTTTGGCATGATGACATTAGGTATTGGCAGCAATTATATCAGCTACAGAAACGAAAATGAAGATCGTTCTATTTTTACAGATGTTCCGCCACAGATAATTAATATGAGGACATTAGTTCCGGTGAGAGCTATTGCGGAATGTACAGGATACAAGGTGGATTGGGATAATGCCACTCAGACAGTAATTATCACGGGTGAAATGAAAGGTTTAACAATTCCAAATGCAGATATCCCCGGTTACTATTCAGAAACACAAACTCCGGATTTCGGTGCTTGTTTCAATATAGCAGCAGTTAAGGCTGAAAATGGTGCTTACACTTACAACGGAGTAACAGGAAAGCAAGTGATTGAGTATATAGAAACATACCTTGCAAGTGCAGGATTCTTAATTAACACAGAAAACGAAATATTTGGTATGTTTATCTTTACACTTTCAAACAACAAAACACAGGAAAATGTCAGAGTGAGTTACACAAAGAACGACAAAACTTTGATTGTAACACTTTCCAACGGATAAATCTCATAGATAAAAGGCTTTGCTAAGCAGATAGCAAAGCCTTTATCACATTTAAGTAAAAATCATATCAAATATATTTTTTAATCAGCAGGGTGATAAAATATGGTTATTTCATTGAATTTTTTGATAATTAATGATATAATGTAGAAAAACAAAAGTAGGTGATAAAATGGGCAAGTATGAAGACGGAAATGCAACCTGCCTTGCATTTGACAATATTTTCGAAATGCCGGAGAATGAAGATGTTCCTGCATTGGATTATATTATTAATTTGGATTATATAACTGTATTTAAGGATGCTTGTTTGAAAAAAATCAAGTCATTAGGATATGATTTTGATTCTTCAGATAATGATGGTATTTCAGAGTTTATCTTGAAATGCTTTGCAGATAAAAATATTGATGTCAAAGAAAAAACAATTAAGAGATGGATAAGCAAAACTGAGGACACTCCTGAAAATACATATAACGATAGAGAGACAGTATATAAAATCTGTTTTGCACTTTCTATGAACGAGAAAGAAACCGAAGAATTTTTTGTTAAAGGATATCTGGAACGGGCATTTAATTTTAAATCAATAAATGAAGCGGTTTATTACTTTTGTTTAAAGAACGACTTATCCTATCATATTGCACAGGAAATTATAGTTGAAATCGAAAATAAAGAAAGTGTTGTTAATCCCGATGCAGAATGTATGTCTGTCGTAATTGCAAATAGTGTTGATGCTATTAAAAACAGAGCGGAGCTTGTTGATTACATTGTAAAAAACAAGGAAGGATTTACAAGGCAAAACAGTACTGCTATTGAAAAAATCAAAGACTTATTGCCTAAGTGTTATAAGATAGCGACTGACGAAGTACAGCATTTTGATGATTCTCAAAAAGTAATTTCAAACGAAGATGAACTGCTTGAAGTTATATATGGTTATGCAGCAAGGGCAACACAGAACGGAGAGAATATATTTAAACGTAGTATAAGCGACAAAACAGCTTCAAAATTCCCCTTGCTAATTAAAAGAAATTTTCCTCAAAGAGAGCAATTAAAAAATATTTCAAAAGGAAATGCCTCAAATGATGTTATAAGAAAAGCACTTATAATGCTTAATTTCTATCATTTTTTCGCAGGTTTTCAGTTTGAAAAAAACAAGGAAGAAAACAAGAAAGGAAACGAGGAAGGAAACAAAGTATTGGAATATGAATTATTTGATGAATTTGTAAAGGAAATGAATGGTACACTTGAGTTGTGTGGGTATGTGCAGCTTTATTGGAGAAATCCGTTTGATTGGCTGATTGGATACTGCGCAGGTTCTTCTAATCCGGTAGATAAATTAAGAGATATTATAGATGAACTTTATTTAAGTAACGATGAAATATATGTAAAAAAAGAGAAGTAGGCATTTTTACAAATTAGAATTTAACTTATGATATTATTTATATGCGGATAATATTGTAAGGAGGATGTATATATGAGAAACGAATTAAACAAAGGATACAAGTTAATATTTCCTGGAAAAAAGGAAGGTTATATTATAAAAGATGTACTGGGCAGAGGTGCATCTTGCTTGGTGTACCTTGCAGAAGTAATTGAGGGTAATAATGTTCGTTACAGCATTATCAAAGAGTTTAATCCGGTTAAGCTTGACTTGGTAAGAGATGCTTCAGGAGCACTGATTTTGCCGAAAGAAAAGTCAGAGCAGTATTCAATTCTATTGGAAAGATTTAAACTTGGATATGAAAAGCAACAACAAATCAGGATTATTAATGATTTAACCAATACAACAAGCAATATCCAAGGAATATATAATGCTAACAATACGGAATATATTGAAATGACTTATTTTAACGGCGAAACATATTCTGTTGATTTCGAGAAAAACTTATATGATTTTTTCAGAAGAATGAAGGCACTGACACAAGTGATTTCCAATTATCATAATGCAGGATTTTTGCATTTGGATATAAAGCCCGATAATGTCTATGTGCTGCCGGAAACACCTGAAATGGTTATGTTATTCGATTTTGACAGCGTTATTGAAAAAGCTGCTGTAATCGGAAGCTCCCCTTTATCTTACACAAAAGATTGGGCTGCAATAGAACAGATTGATTTGAAAAGACGAAAAGAAATATGCGAAGCGACAGATTTGTTTGCAGTCGGCGAAATGATATTTTACTATTTCTTTGGCAGACATTCAGATATTAGTGAGCGCAGAAGCTTTTCGAAATATGCTTTTGATTATAACAGCAGTCAATTTGATGGTGTTAATCCTTTGATTATAGACCATCTGAGTGAATTGCTGCACAAAACAATATGCAACATCGTTAAAAACAGGTACCAAACAGCACAGGAGCTGATAAATAAATTAGACATTCTTATTTCACTTTCAAATCCAAATGTTCCCTTTTTAAAAACAAACGTTTCGCTTGCAACAGGCTTCTTCGTTGGAAGGGATGCCGAGATTACTCTTCTTCACGATAGAATTCAGGACGCAAATGTCTTGTTTGTTAGTGGAATTGGCGGTATCGGAAAAAGCGAATTAGTCAAGCATTATGCAAAAAAACATGCAAATGATTACTATGCAATAATTTTTGCACCGTTTGTTAGTGATTTTTTTACGCTTATAACAGACGATGTTGCTTTGCCGATATGTAATTTTAAACGATTTCCAGAGGAAAAAGCCGAAGAGTATTATGCGAGGAAGCTCAGAAAGTTGAAGGAACTGTGTGATGAAAATGTTTTAATTATTATTGATAACTTTGACAATGCTGAAGAATTGGATAAATTTCTCGAATTGAACTGTAAAATGTTGTTTACAACAAGGTGCGACTTTTCGGATGCGTATGTACAAATTGATGTTAGCGCTTTAAAAGACAGAAAACATATAGGCGATATTTTTAATAATTTTTATACTAAACCCTTGTCGGCAGAAGATAAGGAAATTGTAGAAAAGATTATAGATGTTGTTGAAGGCCATACTATGACAGTTGAGCTTCTTGCAAAACAAATGATGGCAGGTCGTGTCTCGCCAAAGCAAATGCTTGAAAGATTAACTGATGGCGGTATTGCAGATAGTGGTAAAGAAAAAATTCGTATTTCAAAGGATGACGGTCTGAAAACAGGTAATGCTTATAGCCATATTCAGGCTTTATTTGACTTGTCTGAATTAAATGATGATGAGATATATATTCTTGCAAATTTATGCTTAATTCCGCATACCGGAATTTCTGCAAAGTTATTTTGTGAATGGTGTGAAATCGATAATTATGATATTGTTAATTCACTTGTTGCTGAGGGATGGGTTAGATTAGATAAGGAAAGAGATTATATTTCCTTACATCCCTTGATTTCTGCAATATTAACAGAAAAATTCTCAACAGATGTTATGTGTAGTAATACATTAAAAAATATGTATCAGTGTACAAAACATTTTCATGAAAATACGTTTGAAGAGCAAAAAGAATTGATTCATATATTCATATATAGTCTTGAATATGTTTATAAAAACAATTTTTATTTTGAAGAGGCATCCATCTTTCTGCGCAAATGCTCTTTAAAACTTCGCAGTGCATATATGTTTCAGGGAGGTGAAATACACTGTTGTTTTCAACCGGTTTTTGATTTAGAAAAAATGCTTAAGTATGTAAAACGCTCGGTAAATATTTGTTTGAAAGTATTTGGCAAGGAACATATATCTACATATAGAGCATATAGAGCGCTTGCGTCATTATATAAAAGTTCATGGAAAATTGAAGAAGCAAGAGATGTGTGCTTGGAATGTCTGAAAATATCCAAAGTATTATACGGAGTTAAAAGTGAATATTTTATGACATCGTTAATTGACTTTGGAAATATTTTAAAGCTAAAAAAACAATATGGAGTTGCAGAGAAAATATATAAGCGTGTAAAATACTTGTCAAAATTTGATTATGAAAAGATGTATTTTAAGTGCTTATTAATGTTGGGAGATTTATATGGACTGATGGGTATTAATGAAAAATCCACAGAAATGTTATGTGAATATATTGATCTGGCAAATCGAAAAAATATTGAAATACCGGCTTCTATATTTCAGCAGCTATGTGTAAATTATCGCAAATCTAATCAGGTTCATGATGCAATAATAAACGGTAAAAAAGCTGTTGAAATAGCTAAGAATAAGGGCAGAGGAAATCTTGCAATTATATACAGTAGTTTGGGATATGCATATTTGGAGTATGGTGATGTTTTAAAGGCGGGAAAATACTTGGAATGTGCATTAAAACTTAGAGAGACATTATATGGAAATGAGCATATAAAAACAGCCCGTTCATATTTCAGGTTGGGTTGTGTATATGATAAAACATCAGAACTTAACGTTGCCTTAGAGTATTTCTTGAAGGCTGAAGAAATACAAAGGAAAACGCTTGGTAATGATGATCCTGAGACTATCGAAAGCTGTAAAAAAATAGATGAATGTCGCAAAACTATCTATAAAAAGTTAGAATAGGACTTCTCTAAAAAACAAAATTTAATAATCATTTGTGATAGCAATTATTCTAATATCAGGGTAATTGCTATTTTTATACCCTTTTTTACAAAACCCAGGTACCCTTATGTTAAAATAATTTCAGAAAGAGCAAACAAAACATGTTCTTTCATACAGAAAGAGGTTGTAACTCGTTTTACAAAATGGATTTTGACCAATGGTACAATAAGAACACAAAATCAAAACAAGAGAGGATTCGATGATTATGAAAAAAGTAGCAGTGTTTTTAGATGGTTCAAATTGTTTCTTTACACAGAAACAAATGGGATGGAGCATTGATGCAGAAAAGTTGCTTGAGTATTGTAAAACCTTTGGAGATATAACCGAAGCACTTTACTATGGAGGCTTATCACAGGAACCCAGCCAGCAGAAATATCTTGATAAGCTTGCGTATATTGGTTATTCACTCGTAACAAAACCTATCAAAAAAATATATGACCATACAAGCGAAAAAACAGTTTTCAAAGCAAACTTAGATGTTGAAATTGTTCTTGATATGTTCAATATGATTGACAGATATGATATGGCGATATTAATCAGTGGCGATGGCGACTTCGAAAGAGCGCTTCAACAGTTAAAATCAAGAGGCAAAGAAGTAAAGGTTATTTCAACAAGAGGCAGCGTTGCAAATGAACTTGTACGTGCAACAGGAATTAATTACATTGACTTTTTGGCAATCAAGGAACTGATTGAACGAAGTGATTCACCATGCAATCTTAAAGGCGATGCAAGTATAGAAAATGCAGTAGCATAAAATCAAAGGAGGTGTAAATATGTTATTGTGGATTGCTAAAAAGTTTTTGGAAGACCTTGAAGCAAAAGGCGTTAAATGGTATTGGTTTCTGTAATCAAATACAGAGGATGTTTTTTTAAAATTTTAGGAGGAATAAAAAATGGTTAGTAAAAATAATGGAACAAGTGTTGCTTTGACAAGAGAAGCAGCAGAAGTAAAAGTGGGCTTGGAAGCAGCAAATAGGGCAGGCAACTGTAAAAATCTTAAGGGTGTGGTTCACGAAACGATATACAAAGATATGAAGAATATGACACCAAGTAACATTATCAACAATTGTAAAACCAATTTTTCTAAATCGCCTACAGCTGTGAGAGACGATTTGATTACAAAAAATGCGGCGAATAAAATTGTTGAGAGAATGCAACTTAAAGATACACCGGCATCTATTTCGAAAACTGTCAGTCAGGTAAAAAACGGTCATTACAAAGGGACAAATCTGATGGGAACAAAGGAAACTGTTAAAGCATTTAATGATGCAACAAAAAACAATCCTGCAATTACTCAAAAAATGACGAGTACAGGCATTTCGTCAAAAGATACCGCAAGAATTGCAACAAAAACAATTGGCTCACAAGCAGGCAAGTTATCTGCAAGTGCGGTAGGAAAAGCAGCAGCGTCATCCGGAGCAGTAGGAGCTGCAATATCAGGAGGGATTGAAGTGATATCATCAGGAATTCAGTTAGCAAACGGTGAAATTGATGGAGGTGAATTTGCATTGAATGTGGCAAAAGAAACAGTAGGTGGTGGACTTTCAGCAGCAGGCGGAACAGCAGCTGCAACAGCAGCTGCAGCAGGAGCAGCAACTGCTTTGGCAGCAACTTCAGCACCACTATGGGTTCCGGCAGCTATTGGTGTAGGTGCAGCAGTAGCGGTTGGCAGTGCGATAAAAGGCATTTGGGATTTCTTTTGGGATCTATAATATGGAGGTGTTAGAATATGAGCAAAAAATGGTTTAAGAGAATGATAACCGGGTCATCAATTGGAGCATTTGCATTGCTTTTACTTCCCGTATTTAAGGTTAGTGTAGATGGAACTGAGTATGTGGTGAGAGGTTTAAATCTGCCAGAGTTTTCAATGTGGGGATGCATTGTGCTGATGATTCCGTTAATTATATTGGCACTACTATATAGCCATATGACTATTACGCAAAAGACAGTTGGAATTATTGGCGTACAATGTGCTAATCTAATTGGAGTACATAGTTCACTGTATGGAGCGAAAAAATGGGTTGAAGAAATTTCATCACATTACGCAAGTCCTGAACCTTACTTGTTTGCTTATGTGGCTTTAGTTAGTATAATTCTTATTCTCTTTTATCTGTATAATGAATACTTTGGAAATTTCTCTTTTAGAAGTTTAAGATTACTCAAGAAAAAGAAAAATGAGTAATATGATAAGAAGCATCTATCGTTTGCAATATAATTATTGCAGATGATGGGTGCTAATTTATATTAGAAATCAAAATTCCTTCGTTGACTTATGAACTTTCTTGTGATACTGTTTGTGTCACAAGGAGGTGAAATAAGATGAAAGTGCTTGAAGAATTCTGGTATGGGAATAGCACAAAGGGACGGTTCTGTCGTGTTCGATATATAGGCACTACACCAAATTACTATGCCATTTTCTGCATATTTATACACCATTTTCTTGCGTATTTTCTTTAGGTAAATTTCTATGTTATATAAAAAACTATTGACAATTACATTCTACCGTGGTAGAATATAATAAACTACGAGCGTAGAATATATTCCGGGAGGTACTGATATGAAAAATATATCTATTGGAGATGCTGAATTAGAGATAATGAAAGTTATATGGAAAGCAAAGAAGCCCGTAACTTCTCTTGATATCGGCAAGGAAGTTGAAGATAAGGGCTGGAAAAAGACCACAATTGCTACATTCCTTACGAGGCTTGCAGAGAAAGGCGCTATTGCCGGAGAAAAACGAGGTAAACTATATTACTATACTCCGCTTATATCACAAAGAGAATATCGCAGGTCGCAGACCAAAAATCTTATTTATAGTTTGTATAATGGCTCGGTCAGAGATTTTGCAGTATCATTTTTTGAAGAGCAAAAACTATCCGATGATGATATTAAGGAGTTGAAAGCTATCTTTGAAGACAAGGAGGTATAAATCGTGCTGCAGGATATTTTCAAGGCAATACTTATTACCTCTTTTACAGGCACAGTGCTGACGCTGCTTCTTACAGCGATTAAACCAATTACCAAAAAGTTCTTTACAAGCACGTGGCACTATTATATTTGGCTTGCTGTTTTGGTTGTGATGCTGCTTCCCATAAGAATTTCACTGCCGAAGCAAACTCAGCTTAACCCTGCACCGGAAGCACAAATTTATGGCGAAGGTGCTTGGGATACTACAGATGAACCGATACAGATAACAGAGCAGGATTTGCAATTGAATTCAGAGCGCGAAGGCAGTACATATAGTGATTTTGAAAGCGTGAAATCACTCGCATATGACAAGCTCAATATTGTTGCGTTAGTGTGGTTTGCGGGGGTGTGGGCACTCTTTTTGTGTAAGGTTATAGGATACATGATTTTCTTGATTAAATTACACAAATATTCAGAAGTGATATCATGTCCCGAGCTTATACAGTTTACAGATAAGAAGATAGTTACAAGAACCAGTGATAGAATATCTTCTCCGCTTATGACAGGACTTTTTAAGCCAACGTTGCTGTTGCCTGAGATTGTGATGACTCCTGAGCAGCTTGACAATGTTTTAGCACATGAAATGACACACTTCAGAAGAAAGGATATTCTATACAAGTGGTTTATAAGTATAGTTAAATGTATCCATTGGTTTAACCCCATAATTTACTATATAAATAAACAAATTAATGCTGAATGTGAAATTTCATGCGATTTATCTGTGGTAAAAGGAATGTCAGAGGAGCAGGAGATATCTTATATAAACACGATATTGACCCTGCTCTCCGCAGGCAATTCAAAAACGGCGGCATTAACGACGGGAATGACAAGTGATAAGAAAACACTCAAAAGGAGGTTTACCATGATTAAGGAAAGAAAAAGAATAAAGAAATCAACACGGATAATTTCTGCTGTTTTAGCAGTTGTTTTGCTGGCTTCTACTTTATTTGCCAGCGGCGTTTTGGCAGCTAATGTTTTTACTGTTTTAGAAGAAGACTCTGATATCTTGTTTATATGCAACGGTAAAACAATAGAATTTGACAATAAGCCTTTTTATGAAAATAATACCGTATATCTCCCTTTAAGAGAGGTTCTGAATAAAGTTGGAATTATGAACCATAAAAACAGCAGTTTAGAGTGGAATAACGGCAGAATAATTATTAAACTTGCTTATGATGATGTGATTGAGAATTATGACGAACAGGTGCAGGAAAGGAAAATAGCTGCATATGGCAGCGAAATTAAAACTTTAAATTACTGCTATGCTATCGAAATAGGAAAGGCAGAATATATACTTAATCCGGAAGATGCTCTTCCGTTCAAATCAGAATTGTTCAAGACACATTTCAATACTAAAGAGACTATGGAAAATGCACCGGTTCTTAAAGGAAGTACAACTTATGTTCCTTATGAATATATTGATAAATTTTTAGATCATAACATGTTTGGCCTGGGCCCATTTGGAGTTGATGGTCCATATAACATTACCTGTGTCGTTGATTTAGAAAAACCGATTGCCTATGTTTCACCTTGCCTCTTCTGGCCTGCAGAAAGTGATATCCATGCCTCTGTAAGTAACGGCTTTGGAATAAGAGTACATCCTATAACCGGAGAACAAAGGGTTCACAACGGTGTAGATGTTATCGCAAAAGAAAATTCAAATGTAGTTACCGCAATCCGGGGTAAAGTAACCGATGTCGGATTTGACAATAAGTTAGGAAATTATGTTGTAGTTGAAAATGACAGCGGTGTTTCGACTCGCTATGCACATTTGTCTTCTGTAGATGTTGCAGTTGGAGATGAATTACATAAAAGAGCCAATATTGGCAAACTTGGCAAGACAGGCAGCGCGACAGGTGCAAACTTGCACTTTGAAATCAAGATAAACGGCGTGTATTATGATCCCATGGAGTTTTGGGCAGAAAATCCTTTGGAGGATATTGAGGTAATTGACAATGATGAACTATTATCACGAGCTGATACACAAAATGATAATGGTGAAATCGAATGGAATAATTCATCTCAAATGAATGTCGTAGCAGGCAGTTCCGGAAGCAGTAGTGCCACTTTAAGTAATCCAATGCAGAGTAATATAGGCACAAAGATAAAATCCACAGTAGTCGGAGATGAATCATATGCAGGGTTTGAGCGCTTGGTATTGAAAAATGCTGATACTAATAAAGTGAAGCAGGAACTAAACAAAAAAGGTATTGTTGAAACAAAAAAATCATCCGTGGACTTGACGAAGAATTATGTAGTTAAAGATTATAGTTCAGAACAAACAAAGATTGGATCTGATAAAAATGGTAACATATCTTTGTATTTTTCAGTAAACAGTGATAACTTATTTGATGTACGCTTTTATGATGCAGAAACAGAAGAAGATGTCGGCAGTTACACTGTACTTGCAAACAATGAAAATGCATACACATTTATAGGATTTGAAAAAGGTAAAACCTATAATGTGGAAGTTCAATGTCAAACAAAAGATGATTGGGCTATTGAAGGAAACTATATTATATATTGATGAAAGAGGTGCGTGTTATGAAAAAAATAATTTCTATAATTTTGATAGGTTTGCAATTATTAATGGTTACTGTCTTTGCAGATGCAGTAGAACTGACAAATTTACAGAAAGAAGATTTATATAATCTCGGGATAATGACGGGTGATGAAAACGGTGATTTGAGGTTAAATGATAATATAACGAGAGCAGAAGCTGCTAAAATTATTTGTGTAGCAGGAAATATCAATCTTCCGTCAAATACCGGTGAAAAGATCTTTGCTGATGTTGCAGATAACCACTGGGCATATCCGTACATATATGCAGCCAAAGAAAGAAAAACTATAAATGGTGATGGCAATGGGAATTTTAATCCCGAAAACAATGTTACCAACGAAGAAATTGTTAAGATGATTGTTTGTTTGCTTGGTTACGGAGAAATGGCTGAAATGCAAGGTGGATTCCCTGCCGGATACACCGCTACCGCATCAAGAATTGGCATCACAAGTAACTTAAATCTTAAAACAAAAACCCCGGCAACGAGAAATGATGTCGCTATTATGATTTCCAATGCACTTGATATACCGATTATGGTGGAAAAAAGTGAGGGCGAAGATGATAATGATAATACTGTTTATGTTATTTTAGATGGTAAAAATGGTATTCCTTTTTCATCAATCAGAGGAACGAGAGGTATGACATGGGATACATCACTAACAAATATTGATAAGTTAGCACAGGCTTTTGCATCTCAGTATCCATATAAAGAAGGAGATACAGAAAAATCATTTGAACTATATCCAGATATCATATATTCATCCGGAATGGAAAAAACATCAGAAGGCATTGAATACGAATGTCCTGCAATATATGATGATAGATACGCATATGACCTTGTTAACACAATGTCAGTTATGCCTGCAAAGCTTGTCGTAGATGATTCAAGTTATGAAATACAATACGCAGTCTTTAATTCAAAGGTTCTTGTGCCTTATGATATATTTAAATTGGTAGAATGTGATGTATCGTTCAACAAAGAAACCTATATTGCAACAATATCAAAGAATGATACAACTCTTGAAATCATTCCTAATATAATCGGAATGAGAAAAAATCAGGCTGAGGGGTATTGGGTTCCTCTTGAAATTTGTGCAAGATTTGTAAACGATACTTTATATCTTCCGTTAGATGCAGTAGCAATGGAATTTGGGTATGTGGCGGAAATTAGCTCAGATAATAGCGTTATAATATTAAAGTAGCACAAAGGTAGCACAAAGGGACGGTTCTGTTGTGTTCGATATATAGGCACTACACCAACTACACCAAATTACTCCATTTGTTACTCCACTTTATGCAAGATTTTGTGTTGAAAAGGCACTGTTGTTAAAAGGGCAATGGAATTTTACTCCATTGCCCTTTTAAAATAGAAAACAGTAAATATTCTAACGACAAGTATTCCGTAGATGTTATTATTTCTTCCGAAAACTCATTTATTTTTTTAGTTGCGTTTTCATTCATTTAACTATTCCACATTCTTTTAATATAATCTCGACGCATTCATTAACAGTCAGGTCTGGGTTTTCTCTATAATATTTGAAACCTTTATACTCAACCATATGATTACCTATATCTTCTTGATACGGTCTAATTTTTTGAGAATTACATATTGCTCTTTTAACATCTTCTAATGAAATTTGTTTAAGGAGCTTATCGAATGTGTCTTTGTTTTTATTGTCCTTTAATTTTGCAAAACTTGTGCCGTAAAGAGAGTTTATCTGTTCGACATACTTACTCCTATCTGTTACTGAAAAATCTCCTGCACGCTTGTGTAAAATCAACCAAAGTTCAAATGCAAAGTTGCTATATCCAAGTTTATAATTATATGCAGTTCTCTTAGTTTTGATATACTTCAATTCATCAAGCATCTCTTTGAATTGCTCTGTGTGTTCTGTTAAACTACTTTCATAATCTACAACATGAAATACCGGCAATTTCTGACTTGAATACACGGGAACGTTTATTGCTTTTATTCTGCTTAATGGCGATTTGTCTATTTTAATGATAAACTGCACATTGAAAATTGCTTCTTTGCTGTTATTTATCAGATTTTGAAGGTGCTCAAAATACCATTTTTCATTTTCACCCTCAACGGAGAAATAGTACGAATTAACTTTCTTCATTCATCACACTCCCCATTCTTTCTTCGAGTATATCTGAAAAATCAATATTTCTTATTGAACCATAACGATTAATAAAATAATTTTTCATATAGTCTTCTGTGTTTCTGACACCATTAGGACCGGATGTACCAAAGTCTGATAAAGAGTAGTGATTGCTTATACCCGTATTATCATCTCTGTCAACAAACTTAATTTCATCTCTTCTGAAAAGATTTTTATTTAGGAAAATCGGATTATGTGTATTAAATATAAGCTGAGCACCTTTTTTGTTTATCTCATCATTATGGAACGCACCTACGATACTCATAAGTGCCATAGGGTGAAGAGAAGCATCAAATTCATCTACAATTAATGTTGATCCGGTTTGCAATGTCTGAACTATCAGCGGGAAGATGTTTAAAAATCTTTCCGTTCCATACGATTCAAATATATCAACCGGCACAGCCTTATCGTCAGAAAGAATAGAGTATGGTGTCATATCGTTGCTTTCTTTTGATTTCATATAAACAATTTCATTTCCGTGAATACCGAAATGTTTGATTGCTCTTTGAAATGTATTATCAATGAAAGCGTGATTTGTTTTTACATTCTCAGCACTTGGGCTAATCATCATAAAATTTGCTCTTAAAAAGACTTTACATTTATCTCTGAACCAATCCGTAATATTATTTACTATCTGAGAACTATAAAGAGATTTAAACATACCTGTAAGGAATAGCTCTTCATCATTCAAGTTGCTTTGTGCCATATTTTCACTTGCTTTTTTATCAAACGCAGCGATAAGCATATCTGAAATGTCATTTACATCTCCAATTTCAAGAGAAGAGGATCTTGTAAATATCATTTTTTCATTTACTGATAAAGTTTCATTTAAAATTTTTCTGTTATACTCTCCATCAAGAAAAACACCCAAATCAACCTTTATTCCATATTGATACAATACTCCGTTATCAATAAATTTAATTTCAAATTCAACAGGAGAGGGTGTATTTAATGACAAATTAGGAATTAGTTCCAGTTTTCTTATGGCCTCATTTGCAGAAGCAAAAACATAATCACCATTTTTGATATTTCCTTTTAAAACAATGCTTTTAAATACTTCAAGAGCAGAGATAATATTTGTTTTACCGGATGCATTAGGTCCGTAAATCACTGCCGATGAAAGCCCTTTGTATTCTTTTTTGCCTATTTTTGTTTTTAAAACACTATATTCAATGTCTTTTATCTTTTGAGCAGGCGTCATAGAAAATAATGTTTCTTCCTGAAAGGTTTTAAAGTTTTTAAATTTAAAATCTAATAGCATAACAGCACCTCTTTTATATCATTTTGCATAAATCTTGCAAAATATATTCATATTATATACCATTATACTCATTTTGTCAATATAATATGCGAAAATTAAGCAAAATATAATTAATACATCTTAGATTTATTTGTAAACATTTTATTACCCATTTCGTCATTTCATTGACAAAAACATTTTTTTGCTATAAAATAATGTATATTACGAAAGGACTGATAACATGGACATACGAGCAAAGCTTGATAATTTTTGGTATCATTACAAATGGCATACATTTGCAGTTATAGTTGCATTATTTTTTGTAGTTATCACCATCAAGAGCTGCAGTGACAGGTCTGAGCCTGACCTCAAAATGATTTATTTTTCTACAGAGGGCTACCAGATGGACACTGCGGAAAATATGGAGCAGAGTCTCCGCAAGGAAGGTCTGGTCAGAGATATCGATGGTGACGGCGAAGCAAGGTTCCATATAGAGCCGCTTATAAACGCATTCGATGTAGACGCACCCATAGTTCAGGGCAGCGCAGAAAAGATACAGACAGTAATCTATGCCGGTGACCACACTCTGGTGCTTGCTCATCAGTATGCACTGGAGGATTATCAGCAGTTTTTTGACGATATATCCGCAAAGGCAGAGGAGGGGCACAAGACCTTTACCAATCCTACCGAGGGATATATATCCGGTATAAGCGTTGAGGGCAATGAATACCTGGAGGAGCTTGGTATAAATACCAAAGACCTCTATGTAGCTGTTCGCCGCCGTTCGGAGAAGGAAATAAAGAACGGCACCTATGATAAGCATTTTGAGCTTGCATATGAGGTGATGGATTTCATCTTAAGTCACAATAAATAACCGTGTATTGGAGTGATTAGGTGAAAAAAATACTTTATGCAGTGCCTGCTGCCGTGGTTTTGGTGGCTATAGCAGCGGCTGTTATACTGTATCCCAAGACGGTCAAAGTGACCGACTACGCCATGAATACGCAGATTACGATTACTGCAAAATCACGCGGTGCAGACCGTGCCGTAAAAGATGCCATATCGGAAGTAAAGCGTATAGATTCTCTTATGAGCCCATCCTTGTCAACAAGCGATATATGCAGGATTAACAGCGCCAAGGCAAACACCCGGGTGCAGATTTCTCCCGAAACATACAGCCTTATAGAGATGTCACTGCAAATATCTCAAAAAACCGACGGAGCCTTTGATATAAGTGTAAATCCTCTTATTGAGCTGTGGGACATAACCTCCTCCAAACCCCGTATTCCATCGGAGGGTGATATATCCAAAGCCAAATCATTGGTAAATTACAGAGATATATCATTAAACAGCAGTGATAAATCTGTGCTTCTCAAAAAGGAAGGCATGAGTATATCCTTGGGTGCCGTAGCCAAGGGATATGCGGCAGACCGTGCTGTAGAAATATTAAGAAACCACGGCGTAAAGGAAGCCATAGTGGATTTGGGCGGCAATGTTTATGTACTGGGCGATAAGAAACGCATAGGCATACAGACCCCATTTAAAAAACGCGGAGAGTATTTTAAGGTATGCACTGTATCTGACAAAGCGGTCGTTACCTGCGGAGCGTATGAGAGATATTTTGAAGAAAACGGCAGGATTTATCATCATATATTTGACCCCAATACCGGTTATCCGGCAAGCTCCGGTATAAAGAGCGTCACTGTCATTTGTGCAAACTCTGCCCTTGCAGATGCCCTGTCGACTGCATTATTTGTATCCGGTGAGGAAAGAGCAGAGCAGATTATAGCCGGGTTTGATGGAGCAGAGGCAATTATTCTCACTGATGATAACAGAACTTTAAATATATCCGGTAATTAAAACACTTGATTTTATGGCTTACTCATGGTACAATATAATAAAATAGCGTTGAGAGGTTACTATGAATATACCATGCGGACGGGAGGACATAGCCCGATTATTTCAAAACTGCATAAATAACGGCAAGCTTGCTCAGGCATATATTATTCACGGAGCCGAAGGCATGGGCAAAAAAACCATAGTACGTTATATACTTTCGCTCATGTTATGTGACAGTCACAGCTCATGCGGAGGGTGTCTCTCCTGCAAAAGCCTGGATGCCAATACCCATCCGGATATAACTGAGCTCAAACGTGAGCCCGATAAAGCATCTATCGGTGTAGACAATGTCCGAGATATTAAAAATGAGGTATATACCAGACCTACCATGTCGGACTATAAGGCGATAATAGTCCATGAGGCACATCTGGCAACTCCTGCTGCGCAGAATGCTATGCTCAAGATGATAGAGGAGCCCCCGGATAAGGTGATATTCTTCATACTTTGTGATACTTTGGCACCAATACTGCAGACTATAATTTCAAGGTCTGTGGTAATAGATTTAAAGCCAATACCCATGCAGGGTCTCAGGGATATATTCGGCACCGATGCTGAGGAGTTCGAGCTTTCATTATGTGAAGGCAATCCCGGCAGGCTTATCAAGCTCCGCAATGACCCGGACTATGCCGCCCTTAGAGACGAAGTCACAGATGCATTTGCTTCACTTGCGGGTGCTGACCCCTATGCGCCCTATGATATATCGGCAAGGCTTGACAAGATTAAGGAAAACAAAGAGGAAATATTTAATATTATATTGATTTTTGCCAGAGATGCCTACTTCAAAAAAAACGGGCTTGAGTCTCTGATTATTAATAAAGATAAAATGAATTATATAAACACCTTTTCCGCTAATCTAAGCGCGGCTCAGTGCTGCAGAATAATGCAGCATATAATAACAGCTCAAAAGGAAAAGGGTAAAAACGGTAACTTCACTATCGCAATGACTATGCTTTTGTTGAAGTGCAGAGCGGAAATGTGACAAAAAGGGACGTACATTTTTTGTCACAAGTTTTTAAATGACAAAAAATGTACGTCCCCTTTTGTCGGTATTTTATTTGATTGAAAGGATTGATTATATATATGGTAAAGGTAACAGGTGTTCGTTTTAAAAAAATGGGCAAGATATACTATTTTGACCCCGGCAAGCTTGAGCTTGAAAACGGCATGCACGTTGTAGTGGAAACTGCCCGCGGCATAGAGTACGGTCTGGTTGTTATCGGGTCCAAAGAGGTAAGCGAAGACAAGATAGTGCCCCCGCTAAAGAAGGTACTGCGTATAGCTACTGCGGAAGATGACAGGACTGTAGAGCTCAACAAAAAGAAAGAAGCCGAGGCTATGGAAATCTGTCGTCAAAAGATAGAAAAACATCAGTTGGAGATGAAGCTCATAGATGTGGAATACACATTTGACCACAATAAGATACTATTTTACTTCACTGCAGAGGGCAGGATAGATTTCCGTGAGCTTGTGCGTGATTTGGCGGCCGTGTTTAAGACCAGGATAGAATTAAGACAGATAGGTGTCAGAGACGAAGCCAAGATGATTGGCGGTCTGGGAGTGTGCGGCAGAGTGCTTTGCTGTAACTCATATATGGGCGATTTTGAGCCTGTGTCTATCAAGATGGTCAAGGAACAGAACTTATCACTCAATCCCACCAAAATTTCCGGTACCTGCGGCAGGCTTATGTGCTGTCTTAAAAACGAGCAGGCGGCATACGAGGCCCTCGCCAAGAATGCTCCTGGTGTGGGTTCTCTGGTAGAGACCGAGGACGGCAAGGGTATAGTATCTGCCGTGAGCATACTCAAAGGTATAGTCACAGTAACTGTAGGAGACGAGGAAAAGACCATCAAGGATTACAAGATAAAGGATGTAAAAATCCTCAAACGCAGTTCACGCCGTGATGAGGAAAAAATTGATATGTCAGAACTTAAACAACTTGAAGATTAATTTGTCAAAAAGTCTTGAAATTGTACAAGTTTTGTATTATAATTAACTTAACTTAATAAGGAGGTGTATCTTAGATGGCATACATTATCAATGATGATTGCATCAGCTGCGGTGCTTGCGCTCCTGAATGTCCCGTAAACGCTATCGTAGAAGGCGACGGCAAATACGAAATCAATGCAGATGAGTGCATCGAATGCGGTGCATGTGCAGGTGCTTGCCCTGTAGGCGCTCCTAACGCTGAATAATTTTGAAACATTCAAGAAAGGGATTGTAAAAAATGAATTTTTTTACAGCCCTTTTTTGGACTATTTGGGCTGAAAATAATTAAAGAATGGGAATTTAGATAGATGGAAAGAATAGACGATTTGGGAATAGAGGGTCTTAAGCTCATACAGGATACGGACCTGTTTTGCTTTGGTACCGACAGTGTATTGCTTACTGATTTTGTCCGTATCAAAAAGGGCGGACGGATAGTGGATTTGTGCACGGGCAACGGTATCATACCCATACTGCTCAGTGCCAAGACCAAGGCAAGAGAGCTTGTAGGTGTGGAAATATTAAAGGAGTCGTATTCTCTTGCAGTACGCAATTGTGAACTTAATAATCTTTCGGATAAGCTCAGGTTTATCAATGACGATATCAAGAACTGGCAGCAGCATTTTGTTACCGGGTGGGCAGATGTTGTTACCTGCAATCCTCCATATATGAAGGTGGGTTCAGGATTTCAGAATCCTCACGATTTAAAGGCGGCAGCTCGTCATGAGGTATTTGCCACATTGGATGATATAACTTCTGTCGCCTCAAAGCTTCTTAAATACGGTGGATATTTTTATATGGTACATAGGGCGGACAGGCTTTGTGATGTGCTCTGCTCCATGCGCTCTGCCAACCTTGAGCCCAAGCGACTTGCATTCGTGCATCCTGACCCCGAAAGAGCGGCTACATTGATACTTGTGGAGGGTATGCTGGGAGCAAGCCCGTCTCTTAAACTGGAAAACCCCATATATGTAAATTGGAAATGAGGAACACATATGCAATACGGTAAACTTTACCTTGTAGCTACACCGATAGGCAATCTGGAGGATATAACCTACAGAGCCTTAAAGGTGCTTGGAAGTGTGGAGCTCATAGCCTGTGAAGATACACGGCATTCTATGAAGCTCTTAAATCACTTTGATATACAAAAGCCCCTTACAAGCTACTTTGAACACAATAAAAAAGAAAAAGGTGATTATATCATATCCGTGCTTAAAACCGGCAAGGATGTTGCACTGGTGACCGATGCCGGTACACCTGCTATATCTGACCCCGGTGAGGATTTGGTGAGGATGTGCATAGCCGAGGATATCTCCGTGGTGCCGGTACCGGGTGCGGCGGCTCTTATAAATGCACTTATCATATCCGGGCAGGACACGGGCAGATTTTGTTTTGAAGGCTTTTTGTCCGTAAACAAAAAGAGCAGAAATGAGCACCTTAATTCTCTCCTTAATGAGAAACGCACCATGATATTTCATGAGGCACCCCACAAGCTCGTACGTACTCTTGCAGATATGCATGCTGTATTTGGCAACAGACCCATAAGCATAGTGCGTGAGCTTACCAAGCTTCACGAAGAATGTATGGTTACTACTCTGGAGCAGGCAGTGGCATACTATGAAGACAATAACCCTAAGGGTGAATATGTACTGGTGCTTGCAGGTAAAAGCGATGCCGAGCAGGAAGCGGAGAGAGACCGGATGTTTGCAGATATATCCGTTAAGGAGCATGTTGATACCCTCATAGCACAAGGTCTCAGCAAAAAAGATGCCATAAAGGAGGCAGCCAAACAGCGAGGTGCTGCCCGAAGGGATGTATATAACGAGTACGAGAAATATTAGGAGGAAAACAAATGCAAAAAGGAACACTTTTATACAAAGAAATGTCAAGATACCGCATTAAGTTTCTCATCATCAATATATTGCTTACAGTGCTTTATATATTGTTTATCATCAATAAAATGCCCTATCTCAAGACCGAGCACAGCGGTCCGTCACCGCTGGATACACAGAGGTTCATCTCTGAGACGGATACTATAGTAATAGAAGAAATAATAGAACTGGGCAGGAAGGACCACAAAAACCCCGAAGGCTCCTTGGTTCGTTCCACAAGCTACTGGCAGGATGACAAATATTATTTTAATATAAAGGCAGATTCTGTCACAGATACCGACCACAGCTTCAAAGGTACTATGGGAGGAGGCACCACCGGCACCAAGGTCAAGGAGTATGACTTGTATAAGCTGTATATGGCGCAGATTGGCGGCAGAAATGTTCCTGTGCTTGCATATGCAAATCAGAAGGTTACCAAAAACTTAACAGCATATATTACAGATGTGCAAAAGCCCATACTCTCTGTGCTTTCCGAAACCATAGGCGAGGGAGAAAGCCTGGAAGTCAGCGAATATATGCTCGATGTGCGTAATCTGGAGATGGACACAGCCTCCACCGATTATGCATGCTTCTGGATATTTATGCTGCTGCTCATATTCCTGTACGGCAAGGTTATAACATACTTTGTGAAGCCGGCGACTGCACCTACCTACCGCCAGCTTGCAAGATATGGCGATATAGAGAGTGTGGCGGAGGATATCAACCGTCAGTCCGGATTAAGCTCTGCATATACAGAGGACAAAAAGCTCATCCTTGAGGATTATATATTGAGCAAAAGCTATTTTAAAATAGTAGTGGTAAAAAATCATATGGCGAAACATTAATAAAAACAGGAACATAAATTTCATTTCTCTCATATTATGATATCGAAGCAGTAAATTCAATCTTTTGGGAGGAATTATAAATGGGTGAAAAAGTGCTTCCCGGTTGCAATCCATGCTGTAACAACAACAGTAATAACTCCAATTGCAACAGCGGTAATGCCTGCATAGAAACCGGCAAGGTATATGATTCGTGCAGGGATAAAGAATGCATTGAAAACTTAAGAGTATATCTGACCGAGGCAGGACAATGCCTTGTGGACAGAGCAATGAGCGTCAAAGCGAAAAAAGCGGAAATCATCTGGATATATTCGGATGTGGAGCCTGTTCAGTTTAACCGCGGCTATTATTCGGTAGACCTAAGATTCTTCTTCCGTATCACACTTGAGGTATTTACAGGTGTGGGCAGACCCTGCACTGTTGAGGGTCTGGCTATATTTGACAAGAAGGTAATTCTTTTCGGTTCCGAAGGCAATGCCAAAACCTTCCGTTCAAAATACAAATTCGATGAAGCAGATGTCCAGCTCTGGCAGAAAAACAATCTGCCCGAGGCGCACATTGAGGTAGTAGATCCCATTGCTCTCGGAGCAAAAATCGTAGAACCTGCAGATAACAACTGCTGTTGCTGCTGCGGTGAGACAGATGTAAACTCTGTACCGGAAAGCATCTGTAAGGTGTTTGATGATGAAATCACCGATTGCGATAACAACCGCAAGGTATATGTGACCCTTGGTTTGTTTACAATCGTGAGACTTATCAGAGACGTACAGCTTCTTATTCCTGTGATTGATTTCTGTATTCCTCAGGATGAATGTACTGTTTCTACCGAGAGCAATCCCTGCGAGCTTTTCGAGAAGCTCCATTTCCCTATAGACGAGTTTTTCCCGCCTGAAAAGGGATGCTTTAACGATTAAATGATTAGAAAAAGTCATGACCGTCGGGATGGTGATGGTAACAGGCCGTCTCCCTTCCGCGGATTATGGCTTTTTCTTTTGTGATGTTGTAATTGGAATGTTCGCACACCAATGTAGGGACAGGCATCCTCGACGGTCTGTGTGCATTTTTGGTTTATAACACTTGTTTCACAAATGTTTTTACGCAAATTGACAGTATTTTGAGACAATTTTTGTACATTACTTTTAGGTTAAAACTATTGACATTTGCATAAGGAAAGTGTAAAATATATTATGTATAATTGTTTAATATGCAATTTTATACCCTCATTGGTTTTTAAGATGTTTTATTTATTATTGAGGAGAGAAAATGAATAAAAAGAAAATAATTAAGATAACACTTCTGAGCATACTTGCGGTTATCGTAGTTACTCTGGGAGCCCTGGGCATACGCTACCGAAATATAGTGCGTATTGTGTTTAATTGGGACAACATCGTATCCTTCGTGAACTCGCGTAAATCTGCCGAGGAAATCGAGAAAAAGATGGAGACCAATAAGGCAAAAATGGAGAAGATAGCAGAGGAAAACCCCCTTATCAATATCCGGGGCGAGCTCACGGCAGAGGAAGCCAAGGCATATGCCGACGGTAAGATTACCCGAGAGGAAGCTGTGAAGCTTGTAAAGGGTGATGCTACTTTGGAGGAGATACTCGCAGCCAAAGAGCCCGAGAAGAAGCCTGAGGAAGAACCCAAGGCGGAGAAGCCGGAGGATAAGCCTGCTGATACCAAGACAGAGTCACCTCCCAAGGCTGAACCCCCAAAAAAGGAAGAAACCGTGGAAACGCAGGCTCCTGCCAAAAAAGAGGAGACAGACAAGGTATCGGCACTGGTTGCAGAGCTGTATGTGGTACAGGCAGACTTTATATCCCGGCTAGAGGCATTGGGCGACCAAGCTTATGCCGATTACGAGGCTTGCCACTATGACAGAAATCAGATTGTGACTATAGTAGACAGCTATACCGGTACCGTGGGTACCATGGAGGCAGAGTGTGATGCCAAGGTGAGAGCCTTGCTCAAGGAGCTGGAAGCTGAATTAAAGGCTGTAGGCGGTGACCTGGGCCTCGTAAAAGAAATACGAGATTACTATTATGATGAAAAAAGCTTGAAGAAGTCATATTATCTCAATAAGATGAATGACGAAGACTATAAATAACAGGAGGAGATTACGGTATGAGAAAATCAAACAGAGTTCTGGCAGCACTGCTTAGCATACTTATGATAATAAGCATGTTACCCGTGTTTGCCGGTGCAGCTGCATATGGTTTTTCGGACTTCCCCACCGGGACATGGTCTGAAGAGGCAGTTACCGCAGCTGTAAACAACGGCCTATTACAAGGTAAAGGAGGAGGAATTATTGCTCCCCGAGACAACCTTACCAGGGCAGAGGCGGCAGCGGTTATTAACCGTGCTTTCGGTGCTACTGTAAAGGCTGACATTTCGGAGTACACCGATGTAAATCCCGGTGACTGGTATTATTCCGAATTCCAAAAGGCGGTTAATATGGGTACCATCGTCGGTGAAGGCGACGGTATATTAAACCCCAACGGATATATTACAAGAGAGGCTATGTTTACCGTGGTAGCAAGAGCCCTGGTGCTCTCCGATACCACAGCAGGCTCACTGTCAAGATTTGTTGACGGCAGTGATACTTCAGTGTGGGCGGCTTCATACGTAAGTGCTATGGCTAAACGCGGCTATGTAAACGGTGATAATGAGGGCAGACTCAATCCTCAGGCATATATCACCAGAGAAGAGTTTGCACAGGTGATGCACAATATCTTCAAAACATACATAAGCACCTCCGGAAATGTAGCCGGTGCAGTTTATGGTACAACTGTAATCAGAGTTCCAAACGTTACTTTAACTAACGTTACCATAAGCGGTGACCTCATTTTGGGTGATGGTGTCGGTGCTGGTGATGTTATCATGAATAACGTCAAAGTTAGCGGAAGAATTCTGTGCCGAGGCGGTGAAGGCAAGGTTCAGTTTATTTCCGGCTGTAGCGTAGGAGAGATGGTTGTAGTTCACGACATCAACGGCGTGGTAAACTTCCATAACTACAGAAATGAGAAGATTTTTGATTGTATAGTTCTCGATACAGAGGCTACCTTCCTGGGTAATGTAAGCTTTAACACCGGTGGCTCATCATCCTCTTCTAAGAAGAATGCTTACTATAAGATACATACATACATTGAAGATGTGGATAAGGAAGGCGAGTATACTTTAGTTTCTACAGAGAACCCTGTAGCTAAAAAAGGCAATACAATAACCTATACCCCGGATGACAAATACGGTTTTGTGATAGATACAGACAAGTCCGTTCTTTCCGGAACAAACAATGGCAGTCTGGAAATTAAGGTTTACTATAAGCGTGATACATTTAAGGTAACTCTTAACGGTACAGAGTATGATTATCGTTACCAGGAACCCATCAGCAAGGATACAGTTCTTGCGGACATTATAGCTAATAAGAAGGTTCCTGCATCGGTTGACAAGGGATATAAGATAGAGGGATATTATACCGAAGAAAAAGGTAAGGGTGATAAGGTTGGTACCGACTATGTAGTGGAGGGTGCTATAACTGTTTATCCTCATATTGTTACCATACCCTATGATATCGAATATAAATTGAACGGTGGTACTCTACCGGCTGTATATGATAAGACATATACCGTAGATAAGACTGTTACGCTTCCTGTTCCCACTAAAGGAACATCCAAATTCCTTGGCTGGTACAAGGATGCCGAATTTAAAGATGGACCTTATGAAACAATCCCTGCTTTGGCAGCTCCCGGCGACGGCAGTGAAGGAAGCAAGTACGTGTTCTATGCAAGATGGCCCGATAATGCTAATTTTACATTTAAAGTAGCGTCAACAACTGATACAGAAGTAAGAGTAAATGTGCTTCTTGATAAGATTCCGGAAGATATAGAAAACGGTATCAAGAACATGGTTATTAATTACACTTATACAGGAACAGGTGCCAATGCTTTAGTCCATAACCCGCTCACCGGTGTTATACCTAATGCAGGTATAGGCGGTTCGGTTGTCGGTTCTGAAAACGGAATTATTAGATGGACAGGCAATGCATTTACTGCACTTCCTACCGACGGTGTACTCTTTACACTCGTATTTACTAAAGATAAATTTGCTACAGGTGAAGTAACATTTACATATGGCGATATTACACTTACCAATGATACCGAAAGCTCAACAGCATTCGATACTGCTCCCCTGACATTTGATATTGGTACCGGTAAGACTAAAATTACCGTAAAGTATAAAGATGTAGAGTATTCTGTTTATGAAGACGAAAAGCTCTATGACGCATTAAATGGCACTACAGAGTTATCCGATGTGCTTAAACCACTGGATGAGGACGAAGTTCCTGCCGGATTTACACATCAAGGATTTAAATTTGACGGAGAAAATGGACTTATAACTCCCGATACCATAGCTAAGTACACTATGAACGGCAAGGTAATTGTTCCTAATTTCGTTGCTATAAAGTACGATATTATATATGATGTTAATACCAATGATACATCTGCTAAAATTAACGGAGTACCTGTTTTGACTTTAGATGATGTGTATGATATTGACACATACAAAGATAACAATCTCTACAAGCTGCACGGTTTGACAACTGCAGCTATAGTAAGAGACGGTTATACATTTGTAGGCTGGCATTTAAAGAAAGACCTTTCTGATGCTGCTATAACTCACATTCCGAACAAGCTGCTCCCCGAAGGTAATGCTACAGGAATTACTGTATATGCGGAATGGGAACAGAATGCAGTATTAGGATTGTATACGAATGCTGCTACAGATAAGGAAAATCTTGTAATTGATGTTATATTGAATAAGCTCCCTGTAGGCACTACAGGAATAACATCTGTTACCTTTGAATATGATTTAACTGCAACGGATGCCAATGCCGGTATAGATTGCAAGAACATCAGTTCAACAGTTGGCACCGTGGTTCGTAATGGTAATAAGATTACATGGACAGGAGATATTTCAAGTATTTCCAATGCAGGTGTAACTCTCTTTACAATTACATTCAGCAAGAACAGAGAAGCAACCGGAAATGTTACTATTGACTTTGTTGATGACAAGGCAACTATTCTGGATGCAACCGGCAAAGAAGTAACATACGGATACGATGTTAAGGGAATTACAACTACTGTTGACGGCGACCAGTTATTTAAAATAGAATTTGACGAAAAAACATATGAGGCATATGCCGGTGATAAACTCTCAACAGCAGCAATTGACCTTGATGCGGCTGTTAAGGAGCTTCTTGTCGATGCGTTAAATGCATATGAGCCGGAAGAACACTATGAGTTCAAAAATGGTAAGAAGTTCATTATTAATGGCGCAGAGTATACCATTGATCAAATTAAAGAAATAGTGGTTAATGGCGATATAACAATTACCTCTGCCGAAACACCCATAGAATATACGGTTAAGTATATGGATGGTAGTTCAGATGCAGCATTTGATGCTGCTGTAACAGTGGATTACAGTTACAATATTGATGAACCCATCAGTTCATTACCAACACCCGCTTCCAAAGCTGACGAAGGACTTAAATTTGCAAGCTGGCATACAGATGCAAGCCTGTCCGATGCAAGTAAGGTGAATAGTGTTGATATTAATTCTCCCAGAGATAACAATAATGTAACAACACTTTATGCTAAGTGGGATGCAATTGAGTATAAGTTGATATATGTACTCAATGGTGGTAAAGTCGGAGCAACAACAGGTGAATATGAAGTAACACTGGATGTTGATACATTAGGCGGCAAGAAATACACGCTTATAAATGAAAATGATGTAGAATGGGCAGAACCTCAAAATCCCAAGTACTTCAAGGGATGGTACAAGGACGCAGCTCTTACCACACCTATAGACAAGATTGATGATATTACAAAGCTTGACCCCGAAAATCCGATGTATGTCTATGCTGACTGGAGCGGTGAGTCTGTACTCTCACTTAGCTATAAGCCCGTAACAGTTGAGAAAGATACCACGGAAATCATGGTTTATGTAGAACTCAGCGATTTCCCCAAGGATATCGGCATAGATGACCTTTCTGCTATCACCATAGACTATATTATGGAAGGAAACAGCGAAGGTATCCTTACATACAAGGGTGTTAAGTATGTCAGAGTAGATGGTGCAGGAAAGCCTCTTGGTACAACAAACGGCACCTTTAAGAATAATGCGGATGGTAGAATTGTATGGAATGCAAATTCATCCGCAGACAGACTTACTGAGATTGACAGCAATAAGGCACTCTTTGTGATAACCTTTGCAAGAGAAGATTTAACAAAGGGCGGCAAGGTTAAAGTTAAGATTGACGGTGCTGAGCTTGCCAACTATAATGCAAAAATTGCAACCGGATACACCATTGACCCCAATGGTATAGTTATTGATATTCCCGACGGTTACTATACAGTACATTATAACGGAACAGATTATGATGTTGCAGAAAATGCAAAGCTTGACACAAATACAAACCTTATCAATGCTATTAACGCTAAACTGAACACTCAGAATACAGATGGTTATGAGTGGGTAGTATATGCCGATGGCGCAAGCGGCAAGAATGAGATAGATGTAACCACATATGAAGTAAAAGAAGATATTACTATCACTATCGTGGAAGAACCAATTCCTTATACGATTACATACTATATCTACAATGATGATACTAAGGCATTTGAACAGTATGGAAATGTAGACGACTATAATGTTAAGGATATGGTAAATAGCACCTATGACTTACTTGCACCTACAAAGTCCGGCTTCACATTTATTGGTTGGTATGATAAGGAAACCTTTACCGACAGCGATGCTAAGATAAATGCAATAACAAAGCTCGGTAACTACAAGTTCTATGGTAAGTGGATTGAGCAGGTTGGTACTATCAATTATTATGCTCATGCTATAGATGAATCATCCAAGACGGTTAAAATTGATGTTAAGATTAATGAGCTTCCCGAGGAAATGGAAGATATATCAGTACTCAGACTTTATTATGATTTAGAAGACGCTGATGGCGAGCTTGAATATGTTAAGACTGAGCTCAATCCCGGATTGGGACTCAGCGGTAACTTCGAGCATAAGCTCGGAGCTATGACATGGGCGGCTTCCGGCATGACTATTATGCCTATGTCTGAGGGCAGAGCAGCTATAACTACTATGGCTGATGGTGTCATTACTAAGGAATTACTGGAAGCTAATAATAACGTAGTTGCTACAATTACATTCAATGTAAATATGAAAGATGACGACTGGGATGGTAGTGTGCATGCTACTATTAAGACCTCAGACAACCAGATTCATATGAAGGACTCCGATGGTAAAGAGCCTGATAGCTATGTGGGCAGCAGTGCAACTGTATCAAAGGCAGCTAAACCCTTTACGATTACATACGAACTGGGAACAAACGGTAAGTTTGATGGCGAATCACCTAAGACCACATATACTATAGAAGATACTGACTATGATCTTACAGTATTTAAGCCTGTAAGAGAGGGCTATGTATTTGAATATTGGTATGAAGGTACCACAGACAAGAAGGTAACTACAATTCCTGCATCGGAATGGCTGGAAAAGGATGCCAAGGTTTATACAGCTAAATGGCGCAAGGAGAACCCCGTTCTCACATTTGTAAAGCTTTCATCTACAGATACGGAAGTTAAGGTGGGCGTAACACTTGAGGATATTCCTAACGATGTGGATAACCTTAAGTCCATGGAGCTTACTTATGACATGGATGTAGACCTTCTCAAGTATAAGGATACAGCCTTGTATGACGGTATACCCGGTACTATTACCGAAAAGGCAGATGGTACAATCAAGTGGGCAACAGACAAAGCCCTCACATCAGAAGATATGATGACTCTTGGCAATATCCTCTTTGAAATAACATTTACAAAGGATTTAGCAACAGAGGGTGATGTGACCTTTACCTACACAGATACCAAGCTTACAGATGCTGATGGTACAGATGCACGTGATTATAAACCTACAGATGCTATTATAAGCCTCACCAAGGCAGACAGCATAGTTGTAAAGGTACACAAGGGTAAGAAATACATTGACGATATCCCGGTAGAAGTAGGCGGCAAGATAACACAGACTCAGCTTGATGCAATAATTCCTCAATCAGAATATGTAGATGTAGAAGGTTACACCGACAGTGATGGCAATGTACACAAAATCATGCCTGAGTATTGGTATCAGGATGGCAAGGAGTGGAAGCTCTTTGACCTGAATACACCTATCATGGAAGAGACAAATGTGTACTTGATGACAGCTTATGTAAGCGCATCCTACGAAACAGACCTTGAAGTTAAGGGAATTAAGATTCCTAAGATTGAGCTTGCTATTGCTTATGATTCCAATACGGAAATCATTAAATCAGGTCTTGATGCACTTACGGCATTTGGCACGACACTTGAAAGTATGCTCTATGACCTGAAAGAACACGGTGGATTTGACCCGTATGAGTTTGCACTTGAAAAGGCTACCAAGACAGGATTTGTGGATGCAGACGGCAATCTTCTTAATCCGCTTATTCCGATACCGCTTGATAAGATTGTTACCGAAGATCTTATCATGAAAGAAATTGATATCTATATTGATGCGAACATTGACAATGAAGAATTTATAAGAGATATTCTGAGACATGATTCTGTCGAAAAAATGCTTTTGGAAGACGAACAGCTCAAACATAATGCTATGGGCGATCCTGAAATAAGAAGTATCTTCCTTACAGATGACTTTATCAAAGAGATTATCAAGGATGATATAGAAAATAATAATTCTGCGTTTGTTAATGATATTATTAATAATACAGATTTTGCAAGCACAGTTATCAACAATGATAGTGTACTGGACTATGTGTTAAACAATGAAGAAATTCGTGCAAAAGTGCTTGAAAGTGGAACAACATTCAAATTGAAGATTGTTGATACCGGCGCACAGCACATAGAAAATGTTTACTTTGGCGATACTGTTGATGCAGAGCTCAAGAGCTATATAGAAACAGAGCTCAAATCAAAAGCTGTAAAGGGTGAGCTTAAGGTAATAATTGAGAATAGTGGTGAAATCCGTGCTGTACTCAAAACTACTTTGGAAACAGACGAAGATGCTAAGGCTATTCTTAAGACAGAACTTCTTGAAATGCTGCAGAATCCTCAAACTAATTCGGAGATCAAAGCAGAGGTTGAGAATTACCTGATTGCAAATAAAAATGTAGTTAAAGATGAAGTAACATCTTATATAAAAGATAATAAGAATAGTACTTCCATCAAAAATACTGTTGTTCAGTATATCAAAGCTCATAAGAATGATAAATTGATAAAAGATGCTGTTGTGGATTATATTACTACTAATAAGAATAATACCACTATAAAGAACACGATTGTTAGCTACATTAAAGATCATAAGAATGATGATTTGATTAAGGGAACAGTTAAATCTTATCTTGAAGAACACATGAATGATGCCACTGTAAGAGGTACGGTTGTTGACTATATTGAAAAGCATAGCGAAGAAGATACAATAAAAGACAGAGTTATTGACTATATAGTTTCTAATGTTGATGACTTCAAAGCAGATGATAAGCGTACAGATATATTGTCAAACCAAACTGTAAGAACACAATTTGTAAATGCATACGAAAGCGTTACGATTGGTACGGTTTGGGAAGATGTTGATGCAGACACATTTATAGATAAGTTCATAAACGCTCCGTCTGAACTTAAAGCTATTGACGAATCGACATATAATAATATAGTCGCAGAATACAAAAAGGCTATTGAAGACAATATAGAGGAGTATGCTACATCAAATTACACAACATTGTTTAGCGATTACTTTAATGAAACATACCTCAACAGCAAGGCAGATTCGGAATCCGAAAAGACTGTATACGAAAAATTGTTTGAAGATAACTTAAATGCTATAATGAATGATACAGCTACGTATGAAACATTGTTTGATGCAAATATCGATAAGATTACAGGTGACAAAGATAAGTACGAAGAGCTGTTTAGCAATAATGTTACTTCTATCGTAAATGATAAGGTTAAGGATCCTCAAACTAATAAGACAGTATATGAGACATTGTTTGATGACAACGTAGATGCGATTATCAGTGATGATACCAAGGATTCCGAAACAGGTAAGACACCGTATGAAACACTATTTGATGATAATGTAGATACTATTATTAATGATAACACCAAGGATTCCGAAACAGGTAAGACAGCATACGAAACATTATTTGATGATAATTTCAGCACATATTATAACTCACTTGGTACGGATGAATTTAACAATTTAGTTAATACACATTTTGATAGCTTCTACACATCACAGTATGATAGCCTTTTCGATGAATATTTCGATGATTATTTTGATGAAATATTCGACTCGTTGTATGAAGCAAATGTAGAAAAATGGGCAAACATTGCATACGATGAACCTACAACTACAGCGACTGTACGTTCTACAATCAAAAATGTAGTGACAAGATTGGTGGACGAATATATTGCCGGTGCTAAGGATGCCGATGACGATGTAGAGGTTGAATCCGGTCTTAAGTCTATGGTTGATAAGGTTATTGCACAGGTTGACATTAAAGCTACACTTAGGGAAAATTATAACAATGATGGTGACTTTAAAACAGCGGTAGATCAGTTGATAAAAGATAATGCATCCATGATAGTTAGTGACTACGCGTATGAAAAGCTTGACGATGCTTCAGAAACTACAATCAGAGATATAATCCATACCCAGGTTGAAAAACTTGTTGACGATTATGTTAACTATAACATGGATAAAGATCTGCAAGAGTTTATTGATGCTGAAATCAACAAACATATGAAGGAATACATTGACGGATACATCGCCGGAGATTCCGAAAGCGTTGAAATGCTTGAAAAGTTAGTTCCGACATATGCACATACTGCTGTAGAAGCACTTAAGAAAACACCGGAGTTTAAGAACACAATCACAGATTTCATGTCCGGTAAGGGTGTAAGAGTCAACGAGGGCAACATAGTATTCATCGAAATCCTCGATGAGCTTATGCATACTTATAATTACGATAAGCTTGCATCAGACTTCCTGCCCGAGAATATTCAGAAGGTAGTAGACCTCATAGGTCACGACATAGTAGCAGATATAGTGAATGCATACTTTGCAGAGTTCTGCAGATTGATGGATGATGCAATTGCTAAGTTTAATGCAGAATATAAAGATGGTGAAGGAAACACAGCTGCAGAATACACCTTCAGCACAAGACCTGCTGTACGCATTAACTACATGGACATTGTAGAGATTTACTACAACAAGGTAATGGATAAGGTTAAACCCAAGCTTAACAGCAAGCAGTTTATAGCAAACAACCCCTATGTACAGAAGCTCCTTGCTAAGGATTGGATACTTGAATTTCTTGATTACGATGCATCTAAGGTAAGCGAGGAAATGAGCGGCTACAGCATCAAGAAGGGTCATTACGATGAGGAAACAATGGAATACGGTAGCCCCATAGTAAGATACTATGACATACTCCTTGAAAACGCAATCTTGGTACATGACGCTGTTATGTGGTATAATACTTTGGGTGAAGCTTCACTTGAAGATAAGCTTGATGCAGTATCACATATACTGGGTGTATATGCTAACAAGGCAAATAATGTTATTATGCATTACATTGAGACAGGCGAGCTTCCCAAGGGTTACACACCTTATGAGCTTGCAGATAAGTTCCTGGGTAAGGTACTTGGTGTAAATGATAAGGTAGACAGTGCATATGACAAGGTAGAAGACTTCTACGAGAAGCACGAGGATAAGATTACCGAGTATATTGACAAAGCTAAGAATTTCTATGAAGATTACTTAGACAGAGATTATACCGAAATCATTGACCTTGCTAATCTGAGTGTGTATGCAGACGGAAATGCATATGAGGTTTATAAGATTCTTCTGGAAATGAGCGAAGAAAATAACGCATTTAACATTGATACTCTTGCTACTGCGATATTTGATTCTACAAATTATCATGGTGTAAACAAGATTGAAGATGTTATGATGAAGATTAAGTCCAAACTCGAAGGTCTGAAGTATGAGCCTGTTACAAGTCTTAAGTTTATCAGAGATGCATACACTAAGACAGTTGCAGCAAGAGAAGTTAAGGGTTACAACACAGGCAGACATACAGTAGATGCACAAAGATATCTGCAATATATTACAGACTAAAAAAATGCAACCTTTTGAGTCTCTCAAAAGTATTATAAGTGAAAGGATAAATATCTCTGCGCCCTATGGTGCAGAGATATTATCTCAAAAGTTAGATTTTATACGCAACAGAGAAAGGAATGGTTATGAAAATGAAAAAAGTTATTTCACTTCTGGCGCTTGTTTTAGTACTGGTGTGCTCGGTGAATTTCTGCTTTGCAGATACTGCCGCAGTGACTACAGCCGAGACAACACCGGAAACGACAGCAGAAACACAGACAGAAACCAATGAAAAAGAAGAAACCACTGCATCTCCCATGAAGGATATTGACGGAAGCTCAGATCTGGGCAAAAGTATAGCAAAGCTTATTGCAGGCGGTGTGGTAAACGGTTACCTTGAAGCTGACGGTACATATACCTACAGACCCTTAAACCCCATTACGAGAGCCGAATTCTGCAAGATGATAAACACAACCTTTGATTATACTATCATGGCAGACAACAAATTTACTGATGTAACACCTGCAGACTGGTACTATATTCACGTACTCCCTGCAATTCACTACGGCTACATTCAGGGATATCAGGACGGTACCTTCCGTGGCAATGACTTCATTACCCGTGAAGAAGTCTGCACTATCTTAAGCCGTATATTAGATCAAACCACCGACAAGGAAGTTGTAATTACAGATACAGTATCCGATTGGGCTGTGCCTTACGTTACTAATATCATTGCTTTGGGATATATGCCCCTTGAAGCAGATGGCAAATTTCGTGCTACAGATGATATGACCAGAGGTGAGCTTGCAGTTACACTGGACGATTTTGTAGTTATCAAAGAGCCGGAAAAAGCTCCCACAGTTAATGTAGGCGGCAGCACAGGAACCGGTACAGGTGGCAATACAAGCTCCGGAGGAAATACAACTGTTAAGCCTTCTACAGGAGGAAGTAGCGGTTCCGGCAATTCCGGCAATTCCGGTAACAACGGCAGCTCCGGAGACGATAATAATCAAGGCTCCGGCGACAGTGGTAATCAAGGCACTCCCGATACACCCACAGAGACATCATACAAAATTACCTATAACTTAAATAACGGAACTCTCAGCGGACAGAGAACAACATATAAGGCATCCGATGCCGATTATACTTTGCCTACGCCAACTAAAAACGGTGGATATAAGTTCTTTGGTTGGTATGAAACAGCTGAGTTTGACGGCGAGCCTGTAACGGTGCTTGCATCAGGCTCTACAGGAGACAAGACATATTATGCAAAGTGGGCGTATGAATATAAAATTCAGTATAAGATAAATCCGGTGACTTATGCCGAAGATGACCCCGACTATGACCCTGCGGCGATTGGCAAGCTGGACGGAACACAAAAAACAAAATATACCGAATATGATGAAGATTATGAGCTTCCCATACCGGAGAGAGAAGATGGTGTTCCTTTCATTGGTTGGTATGAACCAAGAGAATTCAATGGTACAACAGCAATTTTCCATACAGATGAACCGATTACGGTGATTCCTGCCGGAACTACCGGAAACCTGATTTATCATGCTGTTTGGGAGGATATGCAGGAGGAGTATATATATATTTATGATGCGCTTGCGGCGGCTCTTAAGGATATAGCTTTAAAGAGACTTGATGAACAGCTGACATTTTTTGATGAATGTGGTATACTTCCCATACTTGAGTCGGCAATGCAGAATGTCGTTGGCAAGTATGATATTGATGCTGATGAAATTCTTAAGACTTTTGAAGATTCCGAAACCGGCGAAACAATTGTGAGCTGGGAGGAACAGGGGGTAATGGTTTCCAGTAATCTTGTGCGCACTGTTTATGCCGAGCAAATAGCTAATATAAAAGAAATTTATGATCCTATGGACAGTGAAAGCAGAGAGATATTGAAAGATGAGTGCAATGCCCTAAACAGCAAGGTAATGATGGACCTTGCAACAATATTTAATGTTAATTTAAATTACGGCAACTAAAAGCAATACTATAGAAATTTTATCGAAGTAATGAAAATGCCAATCCCTGTGAATTTATTTTCAGGGATTGGCATTTATTTTTTATCTATAGCAGTTTATTTATTGAAGATTAAATTCAATTCCAAAGAATGTAAATAAATAGTTGATTGTATTTTTTTGAGTTTTGTTCAAGGTGTTGTATGCATTTACCAGTGCATTTTTTTGAGTCTCAACACTTTCAATATATTCAACCACTGATTTTAATTCCTGTAATTCATCATCCAAAAATCTTTTGGTAAATTCACTTGTCAGAATTTTTTCTGATTTTATGTTATATGCTTTTTGAGCTGCATCCTTCATCAAGTCCAACAAATAAATTATTTTGGGGTAATTTTCAGGGGGATCGATTTTACTTTTCAATGCGGAAATCACACCGGTTGTTGAACCGGTTCCGAGGATTCTGTTAAGCATCCAATTGATAGTGCAATAATTTGCTGCTTCAATTATATCTGATGTTAAAATACTTTCCGATTCAGTTGCAATAGTAAGCGGCATAAGGTTGCCCCTGTTCCATATAAACAGTTTAATTTCATCGGGAGTAAGAGGGTATCCGTCATTGTCCTCATAGGTCATTTGATATTTTACGGAGAATTTTGATTTGGATGATATATCAAGCGGTTCGAGCTTACTCATTTGCCCGTTTGTGTAAAAGCCTGCAAGAAGAATACCATCGGTATATGTTGTTGGAACTGTAATGTTGAATATAATCGGATCCTGTGGGTTGGAGTAGTGAGTTATGCGGTCAATTGTCAAAACAGCTCCGCTTTCTTCAAGTTCAGCTCCGCTTGCCGTACACGCAGTACTTAGGATGAGCATCCCCGCCAGCAGCAGAGAAAGTAATTTTTTATTCATATATGTATCATTCCTTATATTTTTTCATACACATACATTTTGCCATATTACACGGACAAAGTCAATAATGTTTACCAATCTGTAAAATTTCTGTTATAAACAATTTATGGAAACAAATTTCTTTGTTTTCTTAATTATACACCATTCTTGCGAAATTGCCAATAAAAATTAAATTGGAGTTTATGTGCCTACGGCACAAATTGAAAATGGAAAATGGAAAATTAATACATATATCAATTATCAACTATCAATTATCAATTACAAATTATGCCTGCGGCACATAAACGCCAATTTATATCCTAAAACATCCCCGGTATATTAAGTCCGCCGGTGATTGCACCCATCTTTTTGGCATTCATTTCGTCTACTTTAGAGAGCACATCATTCACTGCAGTAAGTATGAGGTCCTCCAGCATTTCCACATCGTCCGGGTCTACAGCCTCCGGCTTGATGCTTACTGCGGTAAGCTCCTTTTTGCCGGACATCTTTACTGTCACAGCACCGCCGCCTGCACTTGCTTCGAACTCTTCCTTTTCAATTTCTTCCTGCATTTTCAGCATGTTCTGCTGCATTTTCTGAGCCTGCTTTATCATATTGTTCATGTTGCCGCCCATTCCCATAGGTATTCTTGATTTTGCCATTTTGTATTTCCTCCTGTTATTTGATTATTTAATATATGTGCCGTCAGAGGCATCATAATAATATACATTGCTTTTATTATCCTTTATTCTGTAGCAGGGCTGTGCTGTTGCAGTTACGTGACCTTCACCGCCGTACAGTGTGCCGGAGAGGTAACCATAGTCGATATCTGTTATTTTAAAGGGCAGATTTTTCTTGGCATCCTCGTTTTCAGCCAAATCCATCAGCACACTTGTGATGTAAACTGCTTTTCTGGAACGGGAATTCATCATGGTGTCATCGGATTGGGGTTCAAACCAGCTTCCCATAAGAGTATACCCGTTTTTATCCACATTTACATTTATCCTGCTGTCGAATATCTCATAATCACGTATACGGCAAACTATTTTAAAGGATTTCTTATCGGATTGTTTACTGATTTTGCTAAATTTCATATGTTTGGTATCAAATCCGCTTTGCTCTAAAAATGATTTTACCTCTTTGTGTATCGCCTTATCGCTTTTGCTGTAGATGTCCGGTGATTCTTCGCGGATTTTAAATTCATCTCCGCTTATTTCATAGCCGTTTTTTTTCGTGTCAAAGCCGTCTGTATAGATTATGTTGTTTGTGTCGACGTTTTTTAAGTTTACCGTATATTTAATCACGGTATCCTTATCAACTTCTATACCTCGTCCTTTTATAATTTCTATAGTGCTGTCTATGGTCTTATCATCTACGTAAAATGTAGTTGCCATAAAGTGTGATGCAATCAAATAAATATTTATGCCCAAAAACAGTACAATCAGAAAAGTTTTCACCTTACCCAGATTCATATGCCTGCCTCACATTCTATTGATTTTTGATAATCCTGATTTCATTTTTATCGGTTTTGGCAACCCAACATGGTGCATATATAGTCTTTTTGTATGGATAATATGCCAGATACAGGTCTGTTATGGTATCGGACTTTATGCTTTCGTTTGCCATGAGTGTGTCCAGTGCTTCTATCACAGAGCTGCACTGTACCTCATCATTGTTGGTTTCATAACCTTTTACAATCTGCCTGTATGATATAACCCTGGAATTTTTCACTTCTACTTCTATGGCGTGGCTTATCTTGTCGTGAGATTCGTTTGCAGGGAGTGCCGATACTATTTCCATACCATCTGCAAAGTAGTCTATAGTGAGCACAAAGCTGTTGTCACTGCCGGTAGTCTTTACAGATGAGAGGTTAATGTTCATATTCAGTTTATGACATGCTGTGTCCCATATGTTGTTTACAAATTCTATACAGTCGATAAATGTGTCATAAAACTCGGTTGATTTGCCTATTTCTATACCCATAGTATCATCCAGAGACTTGTATTCCATAAGTCCGTCGGGATACATCTTTATACTGCCGTAATTTTCGGCAAATACTATTGAATTATCAACATTTACATATTTCTTCATATTTGAAGTATTAAATCCGAATGAGTGCAAAAATTCGCTGTAAAGCTCTTTGTTTCCGGATATGTTTTCGAAATAATTTGTTGCTGTAACCGTGGAAGCGGTCATAGGATTTATAGACAGTACCACCTGGGGCTCTATGATTACTTTTTGCTCTATTGCGTCGCCGGATTTATCAAAGTTGAGCTCGAAGGAGTAGGGGAGCTCGCCTATGGATGAAACAGCATATCTCTCTATAATCTCATCAATTTCAGTGCTGTCTGCTGTAAGGGTTACATCCACAAAGCTGTCGGAGGCGGCATTTTTTATCAAAAGATGCGGTTTGCCGGTTATGGCATCTCCTGCGGCAATTACGAATTCTTGTATACTGCCGTTTTCTACAGCTTTGATAGGGGTATCCATCAAAGCAGAAAAGGTCTTGGTGCCATATGCCACAGGGTAAGCAATATATATTGATTTCGTTTTAAGGGCATTTTTCCAGGCTTCCTCGGTTCCTTTGTCATAGCTTTCGCTTTTGAGACCTTGCTTGAGTATTTTTTTAACGGGCTCTACCATATCGTTATAGTGTGTGGAGGTGTGCGTATACATACCTCTGTACTCATTGTTGTTGACAATGAGCTTGGTTGGGTTTGATACATTCTCCTTGGACAGGTAGTAGCTTTTTGGTGCTTCCTCATCGGAAAAATAATTTGCTAAATTAGAAAAAAAATTATAGCCGTCAGGCCATAATTTTTCACTAAACCAATTGTTAATGGTCAATATTATACTGCTGAGCACCAGTAAAACCAGAGTTATGGTTTTAAGGGTTTCCTTTTTCATAGCAATCTCCCTATTAATAATTTATAAGAGTCTGCCAGATGCTTCTGAGGCTTTCGGCAAAATCATTCTTAAGAAGAGTGATATCCAGCTTGATTGTCTCTGTAGCATCGCCTGAGTTAGCTACTACGAGTATGGTATTAGCACCGGATTTGAGCTCTACACTCTGCGCATAGAGACCTGCGGCACCTACCACTGATTCAAGAGCCTTACCGTCGGAATACATCTTTACATATTTGCCGGATGCATTATCATATGTATAGAGTGTAACTGTAGTACCGGATACGGCAACAGCAGAAACCACGCAAATCTTACTTGTGGTAGACGTTACTGCAGCTTCCGGATTCTTGATGTCAATGAGCGCATCGGAATTGCCTGCATAACCTGCAGGAAGAGTCTCTGCAGAAGCAAATGCCAGCATAGGCATAGTAAGTATGGCAATTGTGAGTATTGTTGTTATTAGTTTTTTGAGTTTCATAAAAATCACACCTTTGTATTGTACACTAAAAATTGAATTCATACTTTTACATTTTATCTTAACTATATTATACGACATAATTGTTACAGAACCATTACACTGAGCTTAAAACAGTATAACATTTATACGTTAATTCCCCGTTGGCAGAGTTATCACAACCTCTGTGCCTATACCGGGCTTACTTTTTATTTCTATAGTACCGTCATGAGCTTCCACTATTTCCTTTGCAATGGCAAGCCCCAGACCCGTACCTCCCATTTCTCTGGAACGTGCTTTATCCACACGGTAAAACCTCTCAAAAATATGGGCAAGGTTTTCCTCCGGTATGCCTATGCCGTTGTCGATTACCTTGATTGTTATGGAGTTATACATATATATGGTTGTTATGAGTATACGGCCGTTCTGAGGGGTGTACTTGATAGCGTTGGTGATTATATTGATAAGAACCTGCTCTATTCTGTCCGGATTACCGTTGTATACAGGCAGAGTATTTGTAGGCTCATATATGAGAGTCTGTTTCTTTTCTCGGGTTGACATTGCCAGTCTGTCAACCAGGGATTTAATCATCTCGCTTATATCGAAGCTTTCCTTTGGCATATCCTTAAGTGAATAGTCAAGTCTTGAAAGAAGCAGCAGGTCTTTTACCAGTCTGGTCATACGGTCGGTTTCATTGTTTATCACATTGAGGAATGTTTTAAACATATCTGAGTCCATATTGTTATCAGCAGCTGCATCACACAAGGTCTCTGCATAGCTTTTCACCGTGGTAAGCGGAGTCCTCAGCTCGTGAGATACATTCGCCACGAATTCTCTGCGGGCTTTGTCCAGTCTCTGCTGCTCGGTGATATCCTGTATCACGGCGATGAGTCCGTCGGAATTATCGGTGGTTTTAAATGGTGCAAAGTGAACGTTAAGTTCATTGGTGTCCGTGGTTATACGGCGTTCTGTGCTCTTAAAGTGCGGCAGGAACAGCACCTTTTCTATAGATATGTCTGTATCACCGAAAAGGGAATTGAATGTAATATCCTGAGTATCCTCAATTTTAAGGAGCTCCTTGGCTGCGGGATTGATATGTATAACCTCGCCAAGCTTATTAAATGCTACAACTCCGTCTGTCATGTGCAGAAGCACGGTTTCGGATTTGTCCTTTTCACTTCGGATTTCTTTCAGGGTATTCTGCAGCTCGGATGCCATGGTGTTAAATGTATTTGTCAGTCTGCCGATTTCGTCTCCGGAGCGTACCTCTATCATTTCATCAAAGTCACCCTCTGATAGCCTGGATGCTTTGTTGGTTAGTGACTGTATAGGCAGTATGATTGTCTTAGAAAGAAGTATGGAAAACAGCACCGAAAGAGCGAGTCCTATGAGAAGTGCCTGTATCATTATGGTAAATATGGAGTTCATCACATTGTCGGTCTCTTCCTTGGTGTCGCATATATAGATGATGTATCTGACCTCGTCTCCGTCCATAAGGGGTACTGCGTAATCCATGTAGCCGGAGCTTGATAAGGTCTCGTTGCCGGTTTTGCCGCCTATGGCAGTTATGACGTTTGGCGAGACCTCCAGATTTTTGGCAAGCTCGGTGTTGGTGGTGAGCTTGTCTATGGTTTTGCCGGTTTTGCCGTCCAGAAGGTATATATTTCTGAATGAATCCACACCTATCTGACCGCTGTATATGCTGATGTTTTTGTAGAGTTCTTTGGCTTCCACGCCTGCGTCAATGCTCTTATTAAGCTGGCTTACATATTCATCACTAAACACAAGCGACATGAGGTTTTTGAACTCATTGTCATAGAAGGTGTCTATACTTCCTGTCATAAACGAACCAATCAATATGATAATCGATATGGTGAGAAGCACAAACATCATAGCTATTTTTATACTAAGACTTTTAAACATTGCTTACGCTCCAAAATAATATCCTACTCCGCGCTTGGTTATAATATATGTGGGCATGCTGGGGTTATCCTCTATTTTTTCACGCAGACGTCTTATGGTTACGTCCACGGTACGCACATCTCCGTAGAATTCGTAATCCCATACTTTATTAAGGAGATTTTCTCTGGAGAAAATTTTACCTTTTTTGGTTGCAAGGAATTTCAAAAGCTCAAATTCTCTGAATGTAAGCTCTATTACCTCGCCGCGTTTTTTAACCTCGTACTTCTCCACGTCAATTGCAAGGTCTCCAAATGTGAGGATTTCGCCGCCTGCCTCCTCCTTGGCTGCAAGCTGGGTTCTCCTCAGGTTTGCTTTGACTCTCGCCATGAGCTCGCGCAGGGAGAAGGGCTTGGTCATATAGTCATCGGCACCGAGCTCCAGACCCAGGATTTTGTCTACTTCTTCTTCACGTGCTGTGAGCATTATAATCGGAACTGCAGAGGTTTCACGGATTTTTTTGCATACGGAAAAGCCGTCCTGACCGGGCAGCATTACATCAAGAAGTATAAGGTCGGGTTCTTCTGTAAGTGCCTTGTTTACAGCTTCATTTCCGTCATATGCTTCAATTACCCTGTAACCGCTTTTTACAAGGTTAACCTTAAGTATATCAACTATCGGCTTTTCATCATCTACAACTAAAATTAAATTTTCCATATGTGTCTGCGCTCCCTTTTGTACTTATTTATATACTTATACATGTATATCATATCATATTGCGGTATAAAAGTCAATAATTCCATGTTTACGAATTGGTTACGGTTGTATTAAAAATTGTCGAAAATTTTGTTTGAGCAATAATATGCTTCACCACAATATACCCATGATATTTTTTGACAACATACTACATATTGTATAGGTGAAAATTGTTGACATAATATTTTAAATTTTTTTAAAAAATCACTTTACAATTTGCATTAAAATGTGTTATAATTTCAAGTGCACTCTAAAAATTTACCTGAAATACGGAGGTATATATATGAATAGTAAGATAGGCTTCATAGGCGTCGGAAATATGGGAAGTGCCATACTTTGCGGTGCTGTTTGTAAAGCCGGATTTAATGAAAAGGATATATATGCACATTCTCTGGCGTTTTCCGACAAGGTTAAAGAGCTTAATATTAATGTAACAAATTTGCAAGATTTAGTTAATAAATCGGATTACATAATATTGTGTGTGAAGCCAAATGGCTTTGAAGCTCTTTTGCATGAAATTAAATCTGCAGACGGATATGCAGACAAGGTGTATGTATCTATAGCTGCCGGAGTTACCATAGATTACATTAGAGGTATACTCGGCGATGTAAAGGTTATACGCACCATGCCCAATCTGGCACTTCAGGCAGGTGCCGGTATGACGGTAATTGCAACAGGTGACGGTGTGACCGAAGATGAGCTGGCATTTGCAGAGAGGATTTTTTCCGGAGCCGGCAAGACTCTGCGTGTACCCGAGAAGCTCATAGACCCCTGTACCGCCGTGAGCGGCAGCGGGCCGGCATATGTGTTTATGTTTATAGAGGCGATGGCTGATGCTGCCGTAAAGCACGGTATACCCAGAGCAGATGCATATATTTTGGCTTCTCAGACAATCATGGGCAGTGCTCTTATGCAGCAGGAGACGGGTATTCACCCTGCAGTGCTCAAGGATATGGTGTGCTCACCCGGCGGTACCACTATTGAAGCCGTAGCCAAGCTTGAAGAAGCAGGGTTTAGAAATGCTGTGATAAGCGCCATAGACGCCTGTGCGGATAAAGCTCAAAAAATGAATAAATAAAATCGGAATATTACCCCGCCGTTTTTCATAATCTGTTATTGACAAGCATGTAACGAAATAACTTATTCACTATTACTTATAAGAACGGTGGTGTTCCGATTGGATAAATCCGTAAATAAGCCAAAAATGCTTTTTGTATCCTGCCTGGCAGCAGTTGTGATGTGCATTTTTGCAGGCATGATTATCGCCTTTCGTACAGCGGGTGGGGTGTTTGCACAGGTGGCGGAGTTTGTACACAGTGTGTCCTTTGAACAGATATCATTTTCACAAAGTGTACGCAAGGCTATATTTGCCGATTTCGTTTTTTGCTGCTGTGTGTTGATATTTACTGCCGGATTTCCGGTATCGTTGCTTCCGGGGGGATTAATCGCTCTTAAGGGCTTTGCTCTGGGAGCTGTAGCGGGGCTTGCATCTGCAGGCTGCGTGATTCGCAAGGCGGCATCCATACTTTTTGCTGTATTTGTATCTAATGTGCTGATACTGCCTATATACATACTGGTATTTCTTATATCGCTTAAGTTTTCTGCCGGGGTGTGCTCCGGTGAGCTTACGGCAGGCGAGGCTGCAGCGGAATACTTCAGGTTTGCGGCAAGAGTACTGATATTTTTTTTGATTATGTGTATAGCGGAATGCATCCAGATAGGCTTGGGCACAATCGTACTTAAACTATTTTGAAGTAATAAAAGAGAGGGATTTATAATGAACGCACTTATGTGTGAATTTGTTGATTATTTGGAAAATGATAAAAAGGTTGCTAAAAACACTTTGCAGTCGTATACAAGAGATATAAAGCAGTTTTCAGACTACATAGACGCCAGACATCTGGAGGTGACTAAAGTAAGCGGTACAGACATTCAAAGCTATGTGACGTATATGCAGCTTGAAGGCAAGGCGGCATCGTCTGTGTCCAGGTCTCTGGCTTCTGTCAGGGCACTTTTCGGATATTTGCTGCTCAAGGGCAAGGTGCCCCACGACCCTACTCATAAGCTCAAAACTCCCAAGGTAGAGAAAAAGATGCCCCAGATACTCTCAACCAATGAGGTGGATGCCTTTCTGAAGTGTCCGGATACTTCAATGCCCAAGGGTGTAAGGGACAAGGCAATGCTTGAGCTTCTTTATGCTACCGGTATTAAGGTATCAGAGCTTATATCTCTCAATGAAAATGATGTGGACCTCGATATGGGATATCTCAAGTGTATAAGTGAGAATGACGTGAGAATCGTACCCTTAGGTAAAACGGCTATCAGAGCCTTAAGAGAATATATACTTATCGTGAGGCCGGCTATGATTGCTCTTCCTGAGGAGAATGCACTTTTTGTGAATTGCAATGGTTCCAGAATGACGCGTCAGGGCTTCTGGAAGCTTATCAAGAGTTATGCTGCAGAGGCAGATATACATAAGGATATAACTCCTCATACATTAAGGCACTCATTTGCGGCACATCTTCTGGAAAACGGTGCAGACCTTGCGTCCATTCAGGAAATGCTCGGTCACAAAGATATAACTTCAACCCAGGTGTATGCCAAGCTTATGAAAAATCACTTAAGAGAGATATATAATAAAGCACACCCCAGAGCATAGGAATATTTTGACTGCGGCAAAATATGAAATTCACGATTTGTGTGAGTGAAATTTGACTCTGTGAGGTAAGTTAAGGTTGTTTTGCTTTGCTAAACGCGGAATTATTGGCGAGTTTCTACCTTATTATATATAATAGGTTTTGAATTAAAGATATACCCAACGGAGTTTACATAATTCATAAATGTTTTTAAACCCCCCGAATGCCTGCAGTGTCAAGGCTTTCCGGGGGTTTTAGCTTGAAAAAAGCCTGAACTTATATATGCAAAGTGCACAATTTGCAGTTGGTATTATGTACAACATTAACGAAATTTCGAAAAAACAGCCAAAAATTGCCGTTTTGAGAAAAAAATGCTTGCAAAATTGGCGAATATATTATAAAATAAACAAGCGTGGCATGACATACGATGATGTGGGAGGTTACCAATCGCAGACAGTAACGGGTCAAGCGGTTAATTTCCACGGAGAATGTCCGAATCGTGAATTCGGGCGGCACGGTCACTTGATATAGGTGTATTATGCCCCGGATAGGTTAGGTCAACTTAGCTTACCGGGATTTATAATGCATTGAGCATGACACACCCGGAAGGGTGGATGCGATTTCATGACTGCCGGAATGGCACCAATTATTAGAAAGAGGAGGTACTATCTCATGGCTAAAAGTCAGAAAATCAGAATTAAGCTTAAGGCTTATGATCACCAGTTAATCGATCAGTCCGCACAGAAGATTGTGGAGACTGCTGAGAGAACCGGTGCAAAGGTTGCAGGTCCTATTCCGCTCCCTACTAAGAAAGAGGTTGTTACAATCTTAAGAGCGGTACACAAGTATAAGGACTCCCGTGAACAGTTCGAAATGAGAACTCACAAGAGACTTATCGACATACTTGAACCTACACCCAAGACTATCGACAGCTTGCTGAAAATTTCATTACCTGCAGGCGTTGATATCGAAATCAAGCAGATGTAATTACTTCTGCCAAAGGCTTTTACATAAGGCCTTATACGGAGCTGTCACCGTGTGTTTGACAGCAGGTCATGTTGAGGCACCTTAGCTTCAACCAATAACCATAATAGGAGGAAATCTAAAATGCAGAAAGCGATTTTAGGAAAGAAAATCGGAATGACTCAGATTTTTACAGAAGACGGTCTCGTAATTCCTGTTACAGTTATCGAGGCAGGCCCTGTTACAGTCGTTCAGAAGAAGACAGTTGAAAACGATGGCTACAATGCTATCCAGGTAGGCTATGTTGATGCCAAGGATAAGGCTATGAACAAGCCTCAGAAGGGTCACCTTGCAAAAGCAGGCGTATCCAATAAGAGAGTTCTTAAGGAATTCAGACTCGAAGATGATTCCGCTTACAATGTAGGCGACGAAATCAAGGTTGACGTTTTTGCAGAAGGCGACAAGATTGACGTAACAGGTATCAGCAAAGGTCACGGCTATGCAGGTACTGTAAAGAGATGGGGCACACACAGAGGTCCTATGACCCACGGTTCCGGTTATCACAGAGGCGTTGGTTCCATGGGTGCTTGCTCTACACCTTCAAGGGTAATGAAGAACAAGAGATTGCCCGGACACATGGGTGTTGAACAGGTAACAGTTCAGAATTTAGATGTAGTTAAGGTAGATGCAGAAAAGAACATCATCCTCGTTAAGGGTGCAGTTCCCGGCCCCAAGGGCGGCGTTGTAACTATCAAAAACTCAGTTAAAGCGTAATTGATAGAAAGGAGGACTAACAATGCCTAAAGTAGCTTTATATAATATGGAAGGAAAGCAGATTGGCGATGTTGAGCTTAATGAAAGTATCTTCGGTGCTGAAGTTAACACAAGTGCTCTTCATACAATAGTTAAAAACTACCTCGCTAATCAGAGACAAGGCACACAGAGCACAAAGACTCGTTCTGAAGTTCGCGGCGGCGGTATTAAGCCCTGGAGACAGAAGGGAACAGGTCGTGCAAGACAGGGTAGCATCAGAGCTACACAGTGGATTAAGGGCGGTATCGCTTTAGGTCCTAAGCCGAGAGATTACAGATACTCTGTAAATAAGAAGTTAAAGGCAATTGCTTTAAAGTCTGCTCTCAGCTCAAAGGTTAACGAAGGTGCATTCATCGTAGTTGATGATATCGCTGTAGATGAAATCAAGACAAAGAAAATTGTTGCTATGCTCAAGAATTTGAAGGTTGAGTCCAAGGCACTTATCGTTACAAACGAAAAGAACGACAATGTTGTTAAGTCAGCAAACAATATACAGGGTGTTGCTACCACATTTATGGGAAGCCTCAATGTATATGATATCTTAAAATATGATACAATGGTAATTTCCAAAGACGCTGTATCCAAGATTGAGGAGGTGTACGCATAATGAATAAATATGATATCATTATAAAACCGATTATTTCGGAAAAGAGCATGGATCAGTCCGCTGATAAGAAGTACACCTTTAAGGTAGCACTCGGTGCAAACAAAATCGAAATCAAGAAGGCTGTAGAGGAAATCTTCGGTGTTAAGGTTGAAAAGGTTACAACCTGCAGAGTTCTTGGTAAGGTTAAGAGAATGGGCGCTACATCGGGCAAGAGAGCAGACTGGAAGAAAGCAGTTGTTAAGCTCACAGCCGACAGCAAGACCATTGAGTTCTTTGACGGAATGGCTTAATAGGAATAGTTAATTAATTTAAGGAGTGAAAAGGAATGGCAATCAAAAAGTATAATCCTACATCTCCCGCACGCAGATTTATGACTGTTTCAACCTTTGAAGAGCTTTCTAAGGTTGCTCCGGAAAAGTCATTGCTCGAACCCAAGAAAAGCAATGCCGGAAGAAATTCATACGGTAGAATAACAGTTCGTCACAGAGGCGGCGGAAACAGACAGAAATACAGAATTATAGATTTCAAGAGAAATAAGGATGGCATGAATGCTACTGTTATGACAATCGAATACGATCCTAACAGAACAGCTAACATCGCTTTAATCCAGTACGAAGACGGCACAAAGAGCTACATCATAGCACCTGTTGACCTTAAGGTCGGCGATATAGTACGCTCCGGATCCGATGCGGATATTAAGCCCGGTAACGCGCTTGAGATAAAAGATATCCCCGTTGGTACAATGATTCACAATGTTGAATTATTCCCCGGCAGAGGTGCTCAGATGGTAAGAGCAGCAGGTAACGCTGCACAGCTCATGGCTAAGGAAAACGGCTATGCACAGGTAAGACTTCCCTCCGGCGAAGTAAGAATGGTTGCATTAAACTGCAGAGCTACAATCGGTCAGGTTGGTAACGTGGATCACGGTAACATCTCTATCGGTAAAGCCGGCAGAAAGAGACACATGGGTTGGAGACCCACAGTTCGTGGTGTTGTTATGAACCCCTGCGACCATCCCCACGGTGGTGGTGAAGGTAAGTCACCTATCGGTATGCCCGGACCTGTTACTCCTTGGGGTAAACCTACATTAGGTTACAAGACTCGCAAGAAGAAGAAACAGTCCAACAAGTTTATTGTTAAGAGAAGAAACGGCAGATAATTTGAAGATTATCTGTTATACAGACCATATTTTGGGAGGAGGTTTAATCAATGGGAAGATCAGTTAAAAAAGGACCTTTTGTTGATGAAAAGCTTTTAAAGAAGATTATTGATATGAACAATGCCGGCGAAAAGATCGTTGTTAAGACATGGTCAAGGGCATCTACAATATTCCCTGACATGGTTGGTCATACAATCGCTGTACACGACGGAAGAAAGCACGTTCCGGTATATATAAGCGAAGATATGGTTGGCCATAAGCTCGGCGAGTTTGCACCTACAAGAACCTTTAAGGGTCATGCCGGTGCAAAGACAACCGGTGTAAGATAATAAGACTAAAAAATTTCACATAATCCGGGAAGGAGGATTTACGCATGGAAATCATTGCGAAAGAAGCAAGAGCTAAAGTTAGCTATGCTCGTATTTCTTCAAGAAAAGTTAAAGCAGTTATAGATTTAATCAGAAATAAGAATGTCGGGGAAGCTATGGCAATATTAAAGCTCACTCCCAAGGCAGCAGCCGAGATAGTTGAGAAGCTTTTAAAGTCCGCCATCGCTAACGCTGAAAACAACCATGATATGGATGTTGAGAAGCTTTACGTTGCAGAAGTTTTTGCAAACCAGGGACCGACATTAAAGAGAGTACAGCCCAGAGCACAGGGTAGGGCTTTCAGAATCAGAAAGAGAACAAGCCATATCACTGTAGTTCTTAAAGAAAGAGATTAATGTAAAGGAGGAAAGAACCTTGGGTCAGAAAGTACATCCACACGGAATAAGAGTAGGCGTAATCAAGGACTGGGATTCCAAGTGGTACGCAGACAAGAAAAATTTTGGTGATAATCTCGTAGAAGATTATAATATTAGAAAATACCTTAAGAAGTCACTTTTCTCAGCGGGTATCTCAAAGATTGAAATCGAAAGAAATGACGATAAGGTAAGAATTCACATCCACACAGCAAAGCCCGGTATCCTCATAGGTAAGCAGGGTGCTGAAAAGGATAAGATTAAAGCAAATGTAGAAAAGCTCATAGGCAAGAATGTAATCATCGATGTAGTTGAAGTAAGAAATGCAGACGTTGATGCACAGCTTGCAGCAGAGAACATCGCTTCTCAGCTCGAAAGAAGAATTTCCTTCAGACGTGCAATGAAGCAGGTTATGCAGAGAGCTATGAAGATGGGTGCTAAGGGTATTAAGACCACATGCTCCGGTCGTCTCGGCGGCGCAGAAATCGCAAGAGCAGAGCACTATCATGAAGGTACTATTCCGCTTCAGACACTTAGAGCTGATATCGACTATGGTTTCGCAGAAGCAGATACCACATACGGTAAAATCGGCGTTAAGGTTTGGATTTACAAAGGTGAAGTTTTAAACGCAGGTAAGCAGCTCCAGGCAGCAAGCGAACCCAAAAACAAAGCTCCTAGAGGAAGAGGACCCAGAAGCAAAGGAGGCAGATAATCATGTTGTTACCTAAGAGAGTAAAATACAGAAGAGTCATGAGAGGCCGTTTAAAGGGCCAGGCTATGCGCGGTAACAAGGTTAGCTACGGTGATTTTGGTCTTCAGGCTTTAGAGCCCTGCTGGATCACAAGTAACCAGATAGAAGCTGCCAGAGTAGCGATGACTCGTTATACAAAGAGAGGCGGTCAGGTTTGGATTAAGATATTCCCCGACAAGCCCATCACAGAAAAACCTGCTGAAACTCGAATGGGTTCCGGTAAAGGTTCACCCGAATACTGGGTTGCAGTAGTTAAGCCGGGCAGAGTAATGTTTGAGGTAGGCGGTGTATCGGAAGAAGTTGCAAGAGAAGCATTAAGACTTGCTGCTCACAAGCTCCCGATTAAGACAAAGGTCGTTGTCCGCGAAAAAGAGGAAATGGAGGGCGATTCTAATGAAAATTAATGAAATCAGAGATCTCACAAATGATGAATTAAATCAGAAATTAGAGGATTTGAAGGCTGAACTCTTTAACTTAAGATTCCAGCATGCTACAAATCAGCTCGACAATCCCAGAGTAATTACTGACGTTAAGAGAACCATTGCGAGAGTTAAGACAATCCTTCGTGAAAGAGAATTAAATCAGATTGCCTGATTAGAGAGGAGGAACTATAAGAATGGAACGTAATTACAGAAAGACACGTATCGGTACAGTAGTCAGCGATAAGATGGATAAGACAATCGTTGTTGCTATAAAAGAAAACGTTAAGCACAAATTATACAGCAAAATCGTTAAAAGAACTTATAAGCTCAAGGCTCATGACGAGGAGAATGTTGCTCATATCGGCGACAGAGTAAAGGTCATGGAGACCAGACCTCTCTCTAAGGATAAGAGATGGAGATTGGTTGAGATTGTTGAAAAAGCTCAGTAATTTTACGGGAAGGAGAGAGTCAAGTGATTCAACAGCAGACTTTATTAAAGGTTGCCGACAACACAGGTGCTAAGGAACTTATGTGCATCAGAGTACTCGGCGGCTCAAGAAGAAAATACGCTAATATCGGTGATGTTGTTGTTGCTTCCGTTAAAAAAGCAACACCCGGCGGTGTTGTTAAGAAGGGCGAAGTTGTTAAGGCAGTTATCGTTCGTTCGATTAACGGTGTCAGAAGAAACGACGGAACCTATATAAAATTTGACGAAAACGCAGCAGTAATAATCAGAGATGATAAAAACCCGAAGGGTACTCGTATATTCGGACCTATAGCTCGTGAGCTTAGAGATAAGGATTATATGAAGATTTTATCATTAGCACCTGAAGTTCTGTAAGGAGGTGGCAAGTATGAAAAACAAAATTCATATCAAAAAAGGTGATAACGTAGTTGTTATTTCCGGTAAGGACAAGGGCAAGAAGGGCAAGGTACTCACAGTAGGCGCAAGCAAGAGAACAGTTCTTGTAGAAGGCGTTAACATGGTTACCAAGCACACCAAGGCAAGAAGAGCCGGAGAAACAGGCGGTATCGTCCATCAGGAAGCTCCTATATATGCCTGCAAGGTAATGCATATCTGCGAAAAATGCGGTAAGCCCACCAGAATCGGTTATAAGGTGATGGCAGACGGCACAAAGTCCAGAGTATGCAAAAACTGCATGGAAGTATTAGATAACTAATAGATAGAGAGGAGGATTTTCGCACATGACAGTAATGAGAGCGAAATACGAAGAAGAAGTAAAAAAAGCTCTTATGGAAAAGTATGGCTACAAAAGCCCTATGCAAATTCCTAAGCTTGATAAAATAGTAATCAACATCGGTGTCGGCGAAGCAAAAGACAATGCTAAAGCACTCGAAGCTGCAGTAGCAGACCTGGCTTTAATCACAGGTCAGCAGCCTGTAATCACAAAGGCTAAGAAGTCTGTTGCTAACTTCAAAATCAGAGAAGGCATGAACCTTGGTTGCAAGGTAACACTTCGCAGCGACAAGATGTATGAATTCTTGGACAGATTGTTCAATATAGCACTCCCCAGAGTAAGAGATTTCAGAGGTATTAACCCCAATGCTTTTGACGGCAGAGGTAACTATGCCTTAGGTATTAAGGAACAGCTTATATTCCCCGAAATCGATTACGATAAGATCGACAAGATCAGAGGTATGGATATCATCTTTGTAACAACTGCAAACACAGATGAAGAAGCAAGAGAGCTCCTGGCACTTATGGGTGCTCCGTTCACAAAGGCTTGAGAGGGGGTATATCACAATGGCTAAGAAGTCAATGATTGTAAAACAGCAGAAACCGCAAAAATATAAAACACGTGAATATACCAGATGCAAAATCTGCGGAAGACCTCACGCATATCTCAGAAAGTTCGGCATTTGCCGTATCTGCTTCAGAGAGCTTGCTTACAAAGGTCAGATTCCCGGTGTTAAAAAGGCAAGTTGGTAAGATTTAATTAGAGAAAAAGGAGGTAGCACTATGCAAATTACAGATCCTATCGCTGATATGCTTACTCGTATCAGAAACGCAAACTCTTCAAAGCACGAATCTGTAAATGTTCCTGCTTCTAAGCTTAAGATTGAAATCGCAAGAATCTTAAACGAAGAAGGCTACATCAACGGATATGAAGTTATAGACGACGGATTACAGGGTGTAATCAAGATTACACTTAAGTATGCTGCTAATAAGCAGAAGGTTATTACCGGTTTAAAGAGAGTATCTAAGCCGGGTCTCAGAGTATATGCAAGCAAAGACGAGCTCCCCAGAGTACTCAGGGGACTTGGTATCGCCATCATTTCTACTTCTAAAGGTATCATGACTGATAAAGAAGCAAGAAAGAACAATGTTGGCGGCGAAGTGTTAGCATTTATCTGGTAAGAATTCAGGAGGTGAAACAAATTGTCACGTATTGGTAAAATGCCTATAGATATACCTGCAGGTGTAGAAATCAAAATAGGCGCAAACAACGAAGTTTCTGTAAAGGGCCCCAAGGGTACTTTAGAAAAGAACCTTCACAAGGATATGATAATCAAAGTTGAAGGAAATCAGATTATCGTAGAAAGACCGGATGACAAGAAAGAAAACAGATCACTTCACGGTCTTACAAGAACACTTTTAAATAACATGGTTGTCGGTGTAACAGAAGGTTACGCAAAGACACTCCAGATAAACGGTGTTGGTTACAGATGCCAGAAGCAGGGTAAGAAGCTTGTTCTTACACTGGGTTACTCCCATCCGGTTGAAATGGAAGATGGCGACGGTTATACTTTCGAAGCTCCCGATCCTAACACAATCATTGTTAGAGGTATCGACAAGCAGATCGTAGGACAGATTGCTGCTGTTGTAAGGGAAAAGAGACTGCCTGAACCTTATAAGGGCAAGGGTATTAAGTACGCTGATGAAGTAATCAGAAGAAAAGAAGGTAAAACAGGCGCTAAGAAGTAAGCCAGAAAGGAGTAAAGAAAAATGATTAATAAGAAAAGCAGTAATGCACAGAGAATTAAAAGACACTTAAGAGTCAGAAAAAATATTTCCGGTACTCCTGCACGCCCCAGACTTAATGTATACAGAAGTTTGAGCAATATCTATGCTCAGATTATCGATGATACAACAGGCAAGACCTTAGTTTCCGCTTCCAGCTTGGATAAGGAAATCAAGGAAAAGCTCGGTTACGGCGGCAACAAGGCTGCAGCAAAAGAAGTTGGAATACTCGTTGCTAAAAAAGCAATTGATGCAGGCATCAAGGCTGTAGTATTCGACAGAGGCGGCTATGTTTATCACGGCAGAGTTCAGGAACTTGCAGACGGCGCCAGAGAAGGCGGCTTAGAATTCTAATAAGGAGGTAAAAGCTTTTATGGTAAGATTTAATGCAGACGAATTAGATTTAAAAGAAAAGATAGTTAACATCAATCGTGTTGCTAAGGTTGTAAAGGGCGGTAGAACCTTCAGATTTAGTGTTCTTGTCGTAGTTGGTGACGAAAACGGTCACGTAGGTGCAGGCACAGGTAAAGCTGCCGAAATCCCGGATGCTGTAAGAAAGGCAATTGATTCAGCTAAAAAGAACATGATTACTGTTCCTATGGTTGGTACAACAATTGCTCACGAAGTTATCGGCGAGTTTGGTGCAGGTAAGGTTCTTATGAAGCCTGCTAAAGAAGGTACTGGTATCATCGCAGGCGGCGGCGTGAGAGCAGTATTGGAGCTTGCAGGTATCCACAACATCAGAGCGAAGTCTCTTCGTTCCAACACTCCTAACAATCTTGTAAACGCAACAATCGAAGGTCTTAAGAGCCTTAAGATAGCAGAAGAAGTTGCAGCACTTCGCGGTAAGACCGTTGAAGAGCTTCTCGGCTAATACGACGCGTTTTAAAATTAATTAGGAGGATATAACGATGGCTAAAATAAAAGTTACTTTAACCAAGAGCACAATCGGCAGCAAGAAAGATCAGATTGCTACAGTTGCAGCACTCGGCTTAAAGAAAATAAGAGACGAAAAAATTCACGAAGCTACACCTCAGATTAAGGGTATGGTAGCAAAGGTTTGCCACTTAGTCAGTGTAGAAGAAATATAAATCTAAAAGGAGGTGCCTTAGATGAAATTATTTGAACTTACTCCCGTTGAAGGTTCCACTAAGGATTCAAAGAGAAAGGGCAGAGGTCACGGTTCAGGTAACGGTAAGACAGCAGGCCGCGGTCATAAAGGTCAGAACGCAAGAAGCGGCGGCGGTGTCAGAATCGGCTTTGAAGGCGGTCAGATGCCTATTTACAGAAGACTTCCGAAGCGCGGCTTTACAAATATTTTTGCAAAGCAGTATGCTGAGGTTAAGCTTTCAGATTTAAACAAATTTGAAGATGGTGCAGTTGTAGACACCCAGGCTTTACTCGATGCAGGAATTATTTCCAAAGCATTAGACGGTGTTAAGGTTCTCGGAAACGGCGAACTTACAAAGAAAGTTACAGTAAAGGCAGCAAAGTTTACAGCTTCTGCGGCATCTAAAATAGAAGCAGCAGGTGGAAAGGCAGAGGTGATGTAAAAGTGTTTAAGACTCTTAGAAATGCCTGGGCTATCCCGGATTTAAGACATAAAATGCTTTACACCTTGCTTATGATATTTATCTTTAGACTCGGTTCGTTTATTCCCGTACCGGGACTTAGAGAAGGAGCACTTGAAAGCCTCCTCGGTGACGGTAACAACCTTTTTGCAATGCTTGATACCTTCTCCGGTGGTGCTTTCGCAAATGCTACAATATTTGCAATGGGTATTACCCCTTACATTAACTCTTCAATTATACTGCAGCTGCTCACAGTTGCTATACCTGCCCTTGAGAGACTCTCCAAGGAAGGCGAAGAGGGTAGAAGAGTTATTGCTAAGTGGACCAGATTTGGTACAGTAATTCTTGCTTTTATACAGGCAACAGGACTTTACTTTGCTATTAAGAGCTTCATCAGTATTCCCGGCGTATGGGGTTACATCACAATAGTGACCACATTTACTGCAGGTACTGCATTTCTTATGTGGCTCGGTGAGCAGATTACTGAAAAAGGCATCGGCAACGGTATTTCAATTATAATATTTGCAGGTATCGTTTCTGATATGCCTTCAATGATATCTCAGATTGCCAAGAACTTCAGTGCAGGTTCGCTCAATATTTGGGGTGTATTGGCAATTGCTCTCATATCTCTTGTCATGGTTACATTCGTTGTATTCATGGACAATGCTGAGAGAAGGATACCCGTTCAGTATGCTAAGAGAATGGTTGGCAGAAAGATGTACGGCGGTCAGAATACACATATTCCGATCAAGGTTGTTATGGCAGGTGTAATTCCGATTATCTTTGCCATGAGTATCATGAGCTTCCCGTCTACAATAATGGGATTCATGGGCTATACTCCCGGAAATTCAACCTTCTGGGGTAAATTCTGGAGCTTGTTTACACAGACTTCATGGGTTTATATGATACTCTACTTCCTGCTCATCGTGTTCTTCACATACTTCTATACAGCAATACAGTTTAACCCTGTAGAAATTGCAAACAACATGAAGAGAAACGGCGGTTTTGTACCCGGTATAAGACCCGGCAGACCCACAAGCGATTATATAGCGAAGATTCTTACCAGAATCACCTTAGCAGGTGCACTTTTCCTTGGTATAGTTGCAGTATTGCCGATGATACTCTCAACGGCTATTAACTACAATTTCTACGCTATAGGCGGCTCATCACTGCTCATCGTAGTCGGTGTTGCTTTAGAGACAACTAAGCAGATTGAATCTCAGATGCTCATGCGTCATTATAAGGGATTCCTTGAATAATAAGCAGGTGACTGTTATGAGACTCATTATATTGGGTGCGCCCGGTGCCGGCAAAGGCACCCAGGCAGAAATTTTAAGTGAAAAACTTTCTATACCGGCGATATCTACCGGTGCCATAATTCGCGAGGCTATAGAGAAAGAGACTCCCTTTGGTATAAAGGCAAAGACCTATATAGACAAAGGACAGCTTCTTCCGGATGATGCGGTCATAGAGATAATCATGCACCGCATCACTGAGGATGACTGTAAGGGCGGCTATATATTAGATGGCTTCCCCAGAACAGTAACTCAGGCTAAAGCGCTCAATGATTACGGCATAGAAATAGATACGGCATTATCTCTTGAGGTTGACGATAGTGTCATTGTTGACAGACTCTCCGGCAGAAGGGAATGTACATCCTGCAGGACACCATACCACGTTACAAATAACCCTCCCCAAAAGGAAGGTATATGTGATAAGTGCGGTGCCCCCCTTAAAGCAAGGGAGGATGACAATCCCAAGACCATAGCTGCCCGTCTGGAGGTTTATCACGAGGAGACAGCTCCCGTGAAGGAATACTACGAGGCAAAAGGCAAGCTTACCAAGGTCAAGGGAGAAAGCACGGTTGAAGCTACTGCTGATAATGTGGTAGCTGCACTCGGGCTCTGATAGCGGCGGAGGCGACATATATGATATATATTAAATCGTCAGCTGAAATTGCAAAGATGAAAGTATCAGGCAGAATTGTGTATGAAACCTTGTGTGAGGTGGAGAAACACATAAAGGCCGGAATTACTACAAAAGAATTAGACCAAATTGCAAAAGAATATATCTTAAGTCAAGGAGCAAAACCGTCTTTCCTGGGATATAACGGTTATCCTGCAAGTATATGTGCTTCGGTCAACGAAGGGGTTATACACGGGATACCTTCACGCAGGAAGCTTAAAGACGGCGACATCATAAGCATTGATGTAGGTGCCGTAAAGGACGGTTACCACGGCGATGCCGCAAGGACATTTGCCGTAGGTAATATAAGCCCCGAGGCTAAACGCCTTATAGATGTTACAAAGCAAAGCTTCTTTGAAGGACTTAAATATGCCCGCCATGGTGAAAGATTGGGCAGTATACAAGCTACAATCCAAAGCTATGTGGAATCAAACGGATTTGGAATTGTCAGAAATTATTGCGGTCACGGTATAGGCAAAGAGATGCATGAAAGTCCGGAAATACCTAATTACGGTACCTTCGGACGGGGCATAAGACTTGCCAAGGGTATGACTATAGCTGTAGAGCCTATGGTAAACTACGGTGATTATCGTACCACAGTATTGGATGATGAGTGGACGGTAGTCTCATTGGATGGCTCTCTTACAGCTCATTATGAGAATACAATCCTCATCACCGACGGTGAACCGGTGCTTCTGACAGATTATTAATGAGGTGATGATTATGAACACTCATCCCGGCGAATTTGTATATGCGACATCGGGACGAGATGCGGGCAAGTGTTTCATAGTAATATCTTGCGAAGACAATTATCTGTATTTATGTGACGGTAAAAACCGAAAGGTAAGTAACCCGAAGAAGAAAAAGATAAAGCATGTTGAGGCGACGGGACATTATGATGAATCAGTCATAAAGAAACTCGACGCAGTTGGCAAGCTTACCAATAAGGAAGTCAGATGTTCGCTCAGAGGATACCTAAGCAGAGCATCAGAATAAAATTATTGATAAGGGAGGTTTTGTACTTGGCAAAAGAAGATGTTTTAGAATTGGAAGGAACAGTAGTAGAGGCACTGCCTAATGCTATGTTCCAGGTTGAATTTGAAAACGGACACAGGATACTTGCTCATATTTCCGGAAAGCTTCGTATGAATTTTATAAGAATCCTTCCCGGTGACAAGGTAACAGTTGAGATGAGTCCGTATGATTTGACCAGAGGACGCATTACATGGAGAGCCAAATAAGGCTTAAGTTTTAAATAGGAGGTAGCCAAAATGAAGGTAAGACCATCAGTAAAACCTATGTGCGAAAAGTGCAAAATAATCAAGAGAAAAGGAAAAATCATGGTTATTTGCGAAAATCCCAAGCACAAACAAAGACAGGGTTGATTATTAAGATTGACCATTGCTGCAAAGTTAAAGCAGCATAAAACTCATTTAGGCTTATAGCTGTAAGGGAGCGGCTGCACGGACCTTTAAGAGTCCGTGAACCCTTCGGTTATGAAATATATACTATTGTTAATATTAAAGCAGGAGGTGCGAAAAAGCTAATGGCAAGAATAGCAGGTGTAGACTTACCTAACGAAAAGAGAGTTGAATACGGCCTTACCTATGTATACGGTATCGGCGTAAAGAGCTCAAACAAAATTTTAGCGGAAGCAGGTATAAATCCTGATACCAGAGTTAAAGATTTAACTGAAGATGAACTTTCAAAGATAAGAGAAATCATTGACAGAGATTACACTGTTGAAGGTGATTTAAGACGTCAGATTGCTCTTGATATTAAGAGACTTATCGAAATCGGTTGTTACAGAGGTCTTCGTCACAGAAGAGGCCTCCCCGTAAGAGGACAGAACACTAAGAACAATGCAAGAACAAGAAAAGGTCCTAAGAGAACAATCGCAGGTAAGAAGAAATAAAAGAGGAGGGAAAATTAAATGGCTGCTCAGGTCAAGAAAACTCGTAAGAGACGTGAAAAGAAAAACATTGAACGCGGAGCTGTTCATATTCGCTCCACTTTTAATAACACAATAGTAACCATTACAGACGTACAGGGTAATGCTCTTTCATGGGCAAGCTCCGGTGGCCTCGGTTTCAGAGGTTCTAAGAAGAGCACACCTTTTGCATCTCAGATGGCTGCAGAAACAGCTGCAAAGGCTGCTATGGAACACGGCTTAAAGTCCGTTGAAGTTTATGTTAAGGGTCCCGGTGCCGGAAGAGAAGCTGCTATCAGAGCACTTCAGACAGCAGGACTTGAAGTAACAATGATCAAAGATGTAACTCCGATTCCCCACAACGGTTGCAGACCGCCTAAGAGAAGAAGAGTCTGATTACAGGAGGTGTAAAACATGGCACGATATACCGGCGCTGTATGCCGTCTCTGTCGTAGAGAAGGACAGAAGTTATTCTTGAAGGGTTCAAGATGCTACGGCGAAAAATGCGCAATCAGTAAGAGAGAATATGCTCCCGGCCAGCACGGTCAGAGCAAGAAGAAGCTTTCCGGATACGGTCAGCAGCTTAGAGAAAAGCAGAAAGCTAAGAGATTTTACGGTGTTCTTGAAAGCCAGTTCGCTCATTATTTCGAGCTTGCTAACAAGAAGAGCGGTGTAACAGGTGAAAACCTCTTACAGATACTCGAAAGCCGTTTGGACAATGTTGTATACAGATTAGGTTTTGCTCTTTCCAGAGCAGAAGCAAGACAGCTCGTTGTTCATGGTCATTTCCAGATTAACGGCAAGAAGGTAAACATTCCTTCTTATCTCGTTAAGGAAGGCGAAGTTATCAGCTTAAAGGAAGGCAGCAGAAGTCTTCCTAAGATTAAGGCTATTTTGGAACAGACTGAAGGTAAGGCTATTCCTAAGTGGCTTGACCTTGATACAAACACCATGCAGGCGAAGGTTGTAGCTTTGGCTCAGAGAGACGACATCGACTTAGACATTGAAGAACATCTCATCGTCGAGTTGTATTCTAAATAATAAGGCTACCCTCAGATATAAAATAATTGTGGTTTTTGAATGGAGGGTTAAAATATGATCGAAATGGTGAAACCCGGTCTTGAAAGAGTTGACGATAAGACCAATCCCCAATATGCCAGATTTGAAGTTCAGCCGCTCGAAAGAGGTTACGGCACGACTTTGGGCAACGCATTAAGAAGAGTACTTTTATCTTCACTTCCAGGTGCTGCTCCTACCAGCGTCAAGATTGACGGAGTTCTGCATGAATTCTCTACAATCCCCGGCGTCAAGGAGGATGTAACCGAGATAATTCTCAACATAAAGAGAATTATAGCTAAGGTATATTCTGAAGGTCCTAAGACTGTATATATAGAAGCAACCGGAGCAGGTGAAGTTTTAGCAAAAGATATTGTTACAGACCATGAGATTGACATAATCAACGGAGATTTGCACATTGCTACACTTGGCGATAAGGCAAGACTCTATATGGAGATTGTGTTTGAAAACGGCAGAGGTTATGTAACAAGCGAGAAGAACAAGGAGAAGATGCAGTCTGTGATCGGTGTAATACCCGTTGACTCCGTGTATTCTCCCGTAGATAAGGTGAACTACACCGTAACAAACTTCCGTGTAGGTCAGATAACCGACTACGATAAGCTCTCGATAGAAATCTTTACCGACGGAACAATTGCTCCCGAGGATGCACTTTCCTTAAGCTCAAAGATTATCACAGAGCATATGAACCTCTTTACCGATCTTTCCGATGATATTGCTAATACCGATATCATGGTAGAGAAGGAAGAAGAGAAGAAGGATAAGGTTCTTGAGACTACAATCGAAGAACTCGATTTGTCCGTTCGTTCGTTCAACTGCTTGAAGAGAGCAGGTATCAACACTGTAGCTGACTTGGTTGCTAAGTCAGAAGCTGAGATGATGAGAGTCAGAAATCTCGGTAGAAAGTCCCTGGAGGAAGTTGTCGGCAAGATTACTTCTTTGGGATTACAGTTCTCCAAGGAATATGACGAATAATAAATCTTGCAGTGTTTTAAATAACGTTTGACATATGGTTAATTTATAGTACAAAGGAGGTTTATCTAATGCCCGGTACAAGAAAGCTTGGTCGTGCTTCCGATCACAGAGATGCAATGCTCAGAAACTTAGTTACATCTCTCCTGGAAAACGGTAAAATTGAAACAACCGTTGAAAAGGCTAAAGAAACAAGATGCATGGCTGAAAAGATGATTACATTAGGCAAGACTAATACATTGCATTCCAGAAGACAGGCTCTTAGCTATATAACTAAAGAGGATGTCGTAACAAAGGTATTTGCGGAGCTCGCTCCCAAATATGCAGACAGAAACGGCGGCTATACCAGAATTTTAAAATTAGGTCCCAGACGCGGTGATGCTGCAGAAATGGCAATTATTGAATTAGTTTAATGAAATTTAAAATCCCTCGTCCATAAAATGTGGACGGGGGATTTTTGTAAATATTACTTGATACAAAAATGAATAACATATAGTAAAATAAACTCCAATTTACTTCACATCTCGCACAATTACCTCATCATCCGCAACGCTGAATTCCACCTCATACCCGCAGTAACTCATCTTGTATATCCTTTCCGGGTCATTCTGATATGCGGGTCTGGGGTCGTTTTTTAGTATATCAATCAAAGAGTTCAGCACTTTAGGCTCAATTTTTTTTGCTAATTCATCGGGGATTGTACATTTCAGGGAATAATCCAGCATTTCGTCCGCAAATCCGCACACTGCCTCCGGGTGGGAGTCTGTGTATGACAAGTACGGTTTGATATCGTATATAGGTGTGCCGTCTGCTAAGTCTGCTCCGGTCACATACAGTAGGGGTGAGTCCGTTTCTGCAAAGGATATTCTGTCCAGCTTCACAGATGACAGCCCCAGGGAATTGGGACGAAAGGGAGACCTGGTAGCGAATACTCCCATGCGTTTGTTGCCGCCAAGCCGGGGAGGGCGTACCATAGGAGTCCATTGCTGTGTATTGCATTGCGAAAACTCCCATATAAGCCATAGATGTGAGTAACCCTCCAGACCTCGAAATGCATCGGGATTACGATATTCTTTTTCAAAGACAATCCTGCCTTGAGTTTGAGCAAGTCCGCTTTGACGTGGGATTCCGAATTTCTCCGGAAAGCCTGTGTATATTTTAGCTATAGGTTTAATAATCATGTACATAAATTCCTTTGTAATTAAATATAAAGATATTTTAACACAATTCTCATTAAAATGCAAATATGTGTTGACATTGATGCTCAATGTGTGCAATAATATTAAAAGAAAGGGTGATATAAATGAAAAAAATTATTTGCGTATTGGTTTGTTTGTTAATCACTGTATCAGCATCAATAAGCGCATTTGCGCTGCCGGCGGGGTATTATCAAAAACTTGATGTATATTCCGCTGCTGTAAACAGCGGTGATGATTATGGCATATGTGCTACCGCAGAGGAGCTTTTGTCATTATTTCCAAATCCGACGCCGGATGAATACAAATCGGTGGTCTGGACTTATTATAATGCGGCATTGTCATATGAGAGGATAGGTAACTATGATAAGGCTGCTTATTATTACAAGAAATATATAGAAACTGCTGAGTATCTGCAGCAGCATACGAGTGAGGATCACACAGATAATATCAAAGGATTTAAATCTGCTTTAAAGCACATAGATACGGAGCCGGAGCTCTACTTTGCAAGCACTGCGCCAAAGGATACTCCATATTATGGGGCAAAACACGAGGAAAGATACGGTACATTTACCGGTATGTGCAATACATTTGACCCTGCCATAAGCAATGCGTACCTGTTGTATGTTGCTTTCTTCAGTGAAGATATATCTTCATTTGGATATTTGATACCCTCTAATGCAGAATATCTTGATGTAGCATGGAATGTACCCGGAGAGAATAAAAATGAGCTTGATATGATAGCAAGCGGCGCATATGATGACTACATAAAACGCAATATTTCATATCTTGCCACACTTGGCAATAAGGTGTTCCTGCGTTTCGGCGCGGAGGTCAATGTTTGGGATATGCCGTCGGACTCTGCAGCACGGGAAGCATATATACAGAGCTATAAAAATGCTTTCATCAAGATAGCAAACTACACACGTCAGCTTGCTCCGAATACGGCGATAGTGTATTCGCCTAACGATATATCTAACTGGTACGTAAAAGCGGAGGATTTTTATCCCGGAGATGAGTACGTCGACTGGGTGGGTATGTCTACATATCCCAACGCAGAGATTAGTGCTTCCAACAAGGCTGCAGACTATGTGGATGCATATTATTGCAGAGGTCTCTATGACAATGCGATAGTACGAATTAAAGATATAGTGGATGCTTTTGGTGACAGAAAGCCCATTATGATAAGTGAGTGCGGATTTGCATATGGCAGAGACGGTGTACAGAATACAGCCCGTGCTATGAAAAAATGCCGTGAATTTTATTCATATGTAAACATGGTTTATCCACAGATAAAGGGGATATTGTATTTTAATCACAATATGGAGAAGGACTATGCGTTGTCGTCAAATCCGGAGCTTAAAGCTGTGTATGATGAAATGATGCGTTCCAATATATCTATACAGGCTTCTCTCAATGACACTACAGAGGGATACAGTAAGTTTGCCTCAATTGATGAAGCTCTCAATACCTTAAGACTCTTTACTTATGCTAAATATCCCAATGGAGGCGAGACGAGTGTTGCATATACGCTGGACGGTGCTCCCGTATATGCATCTTCCGTAGTTCCGTTTGAGGCCAAGATAGATGTAGAATCCTTGTCCTTAGGACATCATGTACTTACTCAAGCGGTATCCTGCGGCAGCTATTATACTGTAAAAGAGTATGAGTTTTATGTGGGCAGGGGACACAGGTTAAGCGCGCAGCCTATAGAAAATACTATACAGGTGCTGTTAAACCAAAGCCCGGTAGCATTTGACCAGCCGCCGGTACTCATTAGTGGCAGAACTATGGTACCTCTGCGCGCAATATTTGAGGCTCTGGGAGCACAAGTACAGTGGGATAATGATACTCAGACTGTAATCTCTCACAAGGCAGACAGGGAGATACGCCTCACAATAGGGGAGAACATGATGTACGTTAATGACGAAGCCAAAGAGCTTGATGTACCAGCAATGCTTATTAATTCCAGAACTCTGGTACCGGTACGTGCTATAAGCGAAAGTCTGGGGTGCGATGTTGATTGGGATAACGATACACAGACGGTAATAATTACACAATAGAATAAATAATTATAAATATTATATTACTTAGTGAGATTGGGTGACAGAATAGGTAAAGCCGAACCTGTCACCCAATCTCACTAATCACGTTCTGCAAGTTTACATAATTTTAAAATGCAAAAATTTTATGCGAAATATTTTCGGGTTGTGAATACGCTTGTCAAGAAAAATTGTCTATAAAAAATAAAAATAATTTTGTTTATTTTTTGTTCTTGACAAGGCATCAAGCAAATTTTTTAAAAAAATTTTAAACAGTCTCAAAGTTAGTGTTTTAGTGGGTTTTTTCCACATATCCACATAGTTATCCACATAGTCAAATTAAGAAAACAAGAAAAATTTTTGAAAAAACTTAAAAAAATTCAAAAACTTTTTTTGGGTTACATAATATTTTATTTAACAATTTTGTAATAACTTTTTTGGTAAATTTTTATCAAAAAACAGTGAAAAAAATAAGTCCAAAAAATTCAAAAATTCAATTAATAAAGTACGCAAAACCGCATAAACACTGGTGTTTAAAAGACTTACCATCAAAAATACTAATTTTTATACGCAAAAACAGGCAATTTTTGCATATTTAAAGAAAGTATGAAAAAATTTTAAAAATTTTCAAATTTATACTTGACAAAATGTAAATTCTGATGTATAATGCACTTGAAAGTCAAAGAAAGTCAAAGTCAAATTTATACAAGGAGGTTTTACCCTTGAAGATAAGTGATTCTATAGAGAGCTTCATACGAGAATTACTGGAAGCTCAAAGCAGTGTAGAGCTCAAACGTAACGAGCTTGCTACGTACTTTAACTGCGTACCATCGCAGATTAATTATGTAATTCAGACCCGGTTTACCACCGAGAGGGGGTATATGGTAGAAAGCCGTCGAGGCGGCGGAGGCTATGTCAAAATAACCCGTGTGCAGCTTTCCGATGACAATATGATTGAACATGTATTGAATAGTATAGGCAGCAGTGTGGATATAATGACTGTAGAGGCAATATTGAATACACTATATATCAATGAAGTAATCGGTTCGGCAGAAGCCAAGATAATCATGACGGCATGCTCCAACAGTTCACTTACCGCCATACCGGACGGTTCACTGAAAAATCGTGTCAGAGCAGATATTTTTAAGAACCTGTTATTATTGTTTGCGTGAGAAAGGAATGATGTTTATGTTATGTACCAATTGTAAATCAAAGGAAGCAGTTTTGCATTACAAGCAGATTGTAAACGGCAAAAAGTCAGAACAGCACTTGTGTGCGGAGTGTGCCAATGCTTTGGGCTATACCGGTAACGGCGAGAGCTTGTTTGACATAGGCAGTATATTAAATGATTTCATATCCATGCCCTCGGCGCACACTGTAAATAAGACTGTGGCAAGGTGCCCTATATGCTCTACCACATATGATGAGTTTAAGCGAACCGGACTTCTGGGATGTGATAAATGCTATGATGAATTTGAGGCTATAGTGGAAGCCAGCCTTGCACAGATACAGCCCTCTACTACTCACAAGGGGTCACTGTGCGGAGAAGCCGGAGAGAAAATCCGCAAGGAAAATGAACTTAATGAATTGAAAGAAAACCTGAAAAAGGCTATTATTGACGAGCGATATGAGGATGCGGCTGTCTTGAGGGATAGAATAAAGAAGATGGAGGAGAAGGAAAATGGCTAAATGGTATGATGACTCGGGGTTTCAGAGTGATATAGTACTGAGCACCAGAGTGAGACTGGCAAGAAATATTAAGGACATTCCCTTCCCACGCAAGATGACTGATGAAGCTGCATCGGCAGTGGTGGATATGGTGGAGCAGTCTCTAAGCACTATGAACATGGGCTTTAGCAGAACGGATATATTGTCCGTATCTCCGCTGGAACGGGAGCAATTGGTGGAAAAACGTTTTATAAGCCCCAATCTGGCAAGACAAAAGAAGCCCTCTGCGGTATTTATAAGCGGTGATGAAAGCGTGAGCATAATGGTCAATGAAGAGGACCATATAAGGATGCAGGCGATTTTCGCAGGATTTGAATGTCAGAAGGCATACGAGGTGATATCAAATGTAGACTCATATATGGCTAAGAATTTAAACTACGCAGTTCATCAAAAGTACGGCTACCTTACAAGCTGTCTCACCAATGTGGGCACCGGTATCAGGATATCGTTTATGATGCACCTACCTGCTATATGCAAGGCGCAGGTTGCCGACAGTTTGTTTTCTGCTATGGGCAAGCTGGGAGTAACCGTAAGGGGTATGTACGGTGAAGGCAGTAAGGCATCGGGATATCTGTTTCAGATTTCCAATCAGATGACACTGGGTGTTAATGAAAAGGAAATCACAGACAGATTGAATGATGTGGTAAATCAGCTAATCGCCAAGGAACGCGAGCTCAGAAGTGCACTTCATAAGCGTGAGGGCTTATCTTTGGAGGATAAAATAATGCGTTCTGCGGGTATACTTAAAACATCAAGGCTGCTATCAACCAAGGAAATGCTAACATTGTTTTCTAATGTACGCTTCGGCATATCGCTGGGGCTGATAGATGATATAGAGCCACGTGTATTAAATGCACTGATGGTAGAAACCAGTCCTGCTCATCTTGCATACGGCAGAGATAACCCTGCCGAGAGAGATGCAGAAAGGGCAAGAATGGTACGCACAAGAATAGGAGGATGATAATATGGATTCAAGATTTTCGGATAAATCTCAAAAGATACTAAGAATATCTCATGATATAGCTGCTGAAATGGGTTATAATTATGTGGGCTCGGAGCATATGATTGCAGGCATATTGAGAGATGCTTCTACAGAGGCTTCGGCGGCTTTGGAGGCTCAGGGAGCTGATTATGATGATGTGATTGCCAAAATATCCGAGTACACTGCACCTACGGGTAAGGTTAACTTAAATCAAACCCTGCCCCTTACTCCCAGAAGCAAGGCTATATTGGAGATAAGCTTTAATGAAGCCAAGAAGGCAGGGTCACTCTTGATAGAGCCCGAGCATATACTGACTGCCATTTTAAGAGAAGGTCAGAGTGTGGCTATAAGGATTCTCAGGGATTTGGGAGTGGACTTTAATGCCTTGGTAAGATTTATGCACGGCGCATCGGATGCTAATTCTCAGGGCAAAGGCGAATCAAAACGAAAAGGCAATCTGAAAAACCTGGAGCAATTCGGCACAGACCTTACATCACTTGCCGAGGAGGGCAAGTTTGATCCTATTATAGGCAGAGATAAAGAGATAGAGAGAGTAGTACAGATACTTTCCCGTCGTACCAAAAATAACCCCTGTCTGATTGGTGAACCCGGAGTAGGTAAGACGGCGGTAGCCGAGGGACTTGCCTCCAAGATTACCGAAGGCAAAATCCCCGAAACTTTAAAGGGTAAGAGGATATTTTCTCTTGACCTCTCGGCTATGATAGCCGGTACTAAGTACAGAGGTGAATTTGAGGAGAGGATAAAGGCAGCTCTGGATGAAGTAAAAAAGAACAAGAATATCATACTGTTTATAGATGAGGTGCATACCCTGGTGGGTGCCGGTGCCGCAGAGGGTGCTATGGACGCAGCTAATATATTAAAGCCGCTTCTTGCCAGGGGCGAGCTGCAGCTTATAGGGGCTACAACCCTCGATGAATACCGTAAAAATATAGAAAAAGACGCTGCTCTGGAAAGAAGATTTCAGCCTATAACGGTAGGTGAACCCAGCGTAGCAGAAACCATAGAAATCCTTAAGGGTATCCGTGAAAAATACGAAGCACACCATAGAGTTACGATTACGGACTCTGCATTGGAGAGCGCAGCAAAGCTGTCCTCCAGGTATATCACAGACCGCTTCCTGCCCGATAAGGCAATCGACTTGATTGATGAGGCGGCTTCCAAAATCCGCATGAAGGCATTCACCGCACCGCCGGATATCAAGGAGATAGAGGAACGTCTGGAGGGCATAAGTGCGGATAAACGCAAAGCTATAGAAAATCAGGAGTTTGAGACTGCCGCTAAGCTCAGAGATGAGGAAGAGCAGACGCGCAAGGAGCTTGCCGATAAAAAGTCAGAGTGGGAAAAGAGCAATTCCAAGGAAGAGCTGTGTGTCACCGAGGACGAAATCTGCGATGTAATAACTGACTGGACATCAATCCCCGTAAAGAAGCTTGCAGGGGAGGAGCAGGAACGTCTTAAGAATATGGAAAATATACTCCATGAGAGAGTGGTGGGTCAGGATGAGGCTGTGGTAGCCGTATCCAAGGCTATACGCCGTGGCCGTGTGGGATTAAAAGACCCTAAGAGACCTACCGGTTCATTCATATTCTTAGGACCCACAGGTGTAGGTAAGACAGAGCTTTGCAAGGCACTTGCCGAGGCTGTGTTCGGAGATGAAAACGCAGTAATCCGCATAGATATGAGCGAATATATGGATAAGCACAATGTGTCCAGGCTGGTGGGTTCACCTCCGGGATTTGTAGGTTATGAGGAGGGCGGACAGCTTACGGAAAAGGTCCGCAGAAAGCCATACTCCGTGGTGCTTTTTGATGAAATAGAGAAGGCTCACCCCGATGTGTTCAACATACTGCTGCAGATACTTGAGGATGGTATATTGACAGATTCACAGGGCAGAAGGGTCGACTTCAAAAACACTGTAATTATAATGACCTCCAATGTGGGCGCAAGGCTCATCACTGAGAAGGCTAAACCTTCGTTGGGATTTGGCTCTGCTCCGGATGATGTTAACAGTGACTACGAATCAATTAAATCAAAGGTGCTTGGTGAGCTGAAGGAAGTGTTCAGACCGGAGCTTATAAACCGTATAGATGAGATTATAGTCTTCCGCAAGCTCAGCCATGAGGATATAGAGCAGATAGCATCCATTATGCTCAGCTCCCTCAAAGAACGTATGGCTTCCCTGGGGCATACAATCACTTTTACTGCCGAGCTGGTGTCTCATATGGCAGATGCCGGTTATGATGAGATGTATGGAGCCAGACCTCTGCGCCGTGCCATACAGTCCGAGGTGGAGGATTTCCTGGCAGATGCAATTTTAAGCGGTGATGTAGCCACAGATGGAGAAATCACTGTGGATTACGCCGAGGGTAAGGTTTGCATAAAATAATAAAATTAACATATGATATCAAATGGCTGAACGATTGATTTCGTTCAGCCATAAAAAACGATTATTCTGTTTTATCTGCAGGTTTTACAAATATCATGCTAAGCAGCAGGGCTATGATGTAAAGAACTACAGTAACATACAGCACTGTCTGATAACCTGTGGGGTTTACCAAGTTGCCGCTGATTTCTACGGTTTCTCCGAAATGGTTTACAATCCATGTAGCCATCTGGTTGCCGGTTAATCCCGCAAATGCCCATGCGGATAATGTGATTCCGTGGATAGCACTGATATTGCTCATGCCGTAATGGTCGGACAGCAGGGTAGGCACATTTGAAAATCCTCCGCCGTATCCTGCGTTGACTGCCATAATCAGCACCAGAACAAGTGCAATCAAAATTGTGTTTCCAAAGCCGTTTTCTATACCGCCGGTAATGATAACAAGACCGGTGAGCAGAATAGAAATAATAAATATCATCTTGTAGATAGTATTTCTGTCTTTCATTTTATCTGCCCAAGCAGAAAATCCCAGTCGTCCCAATGCATTGAAAATCGCCGAAACAGTAGATATAATACCCACAAATCCTGCAAGTCCTATGCATTTAAGTATCATCTTTTCCTGTGACAGGAGTGCAAGACCGCATGTTATATTTATATAAAACATCAGCCATATGCCTATATAGTTGGTGATTGGCTTAGTCTTTAGTACAGTCATGATGCTTTTGGATTTTTCTGAGGTTTGCGGTTCGTGCCAGTCGTCGGGTTTCTTTAAGAGTAAGTGACCTATGAACATCATTACAAAATAAACACAGGCAAGGATTATAAACATCTTATATATGCCGCCGTCACCCAGACTCTCAAGCATCCACTGCATAATCGGGCTTGCAATTGCCTTTGCCGCTCCGAAACCTGCTACCGCAAGCCCGGTTGCCAGACCCTTGCGGTCACTAAACCAGAGCATCAATGTTTTAACCGGCGACAGATAGCCTGTGCCCAGACCTATACCCATAATCAATCCGTAACAAATATATATGCCCACCAGTGCGATTATGCTGCCGTTATGTATACCGCCGTAATATATAAATCCCCCGGTGCCTGCCATACCTGCCGCAAAGCATATAGCAGCAATCAGAGATGATTTATGAATATCTTTCTCTACTATATTTCCTAAAAATGCCGCCGACATTCCCAAAAAGAAAATTGCCAAGCTGAATGCCCATTCCGTAGCACCTTTTGAAAAACCTATGTGAGTTGCGATTTCCTGACTGAAGATAGACCAGCAATACACCGTACCTATACTGCAATGGAGAAGCAGTGCCGGAATTGCAGCCCGAAACCATTTGTTATTTTTTAAGCTTTTCTTTTGTTGTTCATTATCCATTTTTCTTATCCTTTCTCTTTTTTATTTCAAATATATACTATCATAAAAACGATGTAAAATCAAGAGTTTAACACGTCTTTTGGCAGTTTTTGTATAATTATGTCGCAATAATCCGTAAACTTCAAAGATATGAACAAATTATGAAAATCCCATTAAAAGTGCTTTTTTTACTTCCGGGCACATAAACATAATAAAAAGGAAGTGATACCTATGTTTCCCAGATATGGCAGAACCAATCGTAAATATAAGGTCAAAGTGCCCAAATCCAAAATGTCATTTGAGAAAATAATCCTTTGCCAGAGTATAATATCCAGCGTTATATTAATGGCAGGAATTTTAGTGTCGTTTTTCGGCTTTTGCCCTAAAGGAGCCTTCGCAAGGGTTTTGTATACTACATACAATTTATCTCAATGGGAGGCAGGTATCAGACCTGCTGCTACTGCAGTGAAGAACAGTTCGGCAAAGCTGGTGTCCATGTACACTGACTGGCTCATATCCACAGAAAAATCCCTTGGCATCAAATCCGACCCCAAAAACGCCGTTACCGCCAAGGCACAAAATCAGGATAAAGACACTGTGAAAAAGCATGATAGAAATGAACCGGAGCCTGAAGCGGAGGCTCCTGCGGCTGCTGAACAAGTAACTCTTAATTGGCAGGTACCCCTGCACGGGGAGATAAGCTCTGCATTTGGCAGCAGAATTCACCCCATAAACGGCACGGAGACAGTGCATACCGGCGTGGATATAGCTGCCGAAGAGGGCGAAACCATAGTAGCTGCATATCCTGGAATTGTAGCTACGGTAGGATATGACGATGCCAACGGGCACTATGTGATAATAGAACACGACGGAGGTATTACCACTGTTTATGCACATATGCTCAAAGCCTCGGTGGTTAAAGGGGAGGCTGTCTCACCTTTGGTTAAAATAGGTGAGGTGGGTTCTACCGGCATATCTACAGGTCCGCATCTGCATTTTGAGATTAAGAAGGACGGAAAAAGTGTGAACCCGGAGGATTATGTTTCTTTTAAATAAGGTGAGGTTTTTGAAGGTAAAACCATGTGTTAAATTTGCAATTTCAATTTGTATATGCGCCACTCTTTTTTCTGTAAAAAGAGTGGTCGTAATAGGTATTGCGGTAATTCTGCATGAGCTGGCACACATGGCGGCATGTAAGGCACTGGGTATCAAAGTGTTCGGCATGAAAGCTCTGCCCTGGGGGCTTACCGCCTCTGCACCGCTGATGCATGAACCCTTGTCACAGTTTATAATCTCTGCCGCAGGTCCGATGTTTAATTTTTTTCTGCTGACATTTTGTCCTGCCATAGAGGTGATATTCTCCGAAGATACAGCGGAGCTGTTTGCTCTTGCCAATCTGGCTGACGGACTTTTAAATCTCATACCCGCACTTCCCCTGGACGGTGGTATAATCCTCAAGGCATTCCTGTGTACCGGGGCGGGATTTGTACGTGGATTCATATATATGCTCAGGATTACTGCGGCTATAGGCATATTTATGATGATGTTCGGGCTACAGATGCTTTGGGTTACGGGATACAATATTTCCTATCTGATGGCAGGTGCGTTTATACTTTTTAATTTAAAGCATGAACGTGAGCTTATTATGTGTATCAAAAAGAGGCTCCTTACCGGAGAAATCCGTTCTTCACGGTCAATTAAACAGCAGTGGGTGGACAGCTCCAGTCATGCGGTATGCCTTGTCAATCTCATAAGCCCGGCTTATACTACTGTGTTCAGGGTCACAAAGGACGGAGTGTTTATAGGTACGGTAACTCAGGAACGTGTTATAGACTGTGTTTTAAAAAATACTATGATAACTGTTGGAGAATGTATTGAAAAATTTTGAATTTTGGTGTATTATATATAATAGGAGAAATTAAGAAAAGGAATTGATACAATGCTTCGACAAAAGATAGAAAATATACTCCCCCTTGTGGAGAAACCTGCCCGCTATACGGGCGGCGAGCTGAACAGCGTGATAAAAGATAAAAATGATGTGGATATAAGGGTGGCATTTTGCTTTGCGGATACGTATGAGGTAGGCATGAGCCATCTGGGTATGAAAATCCTCTACGGACTTCTCAACGAGAGACCCGATACCTGGTGCGAAAGAGTCTTTGCACCATGGGTGGACATGGAGGACAAAATGCGTGAGGCGGGTATACCGCTTTATGGTCTGGAGAGCATGGAGCCCATACGCGATTTTGACTTTGCGGCATTTACTCTGCAGTATGAGATGAGCTACTCCAACATACTCAATATGCTTGACTTAGCCGGCATACCTCTCCTGCAAAAGGACAGAAAGGAAGGCGACCCCTTCGTAATGATGGGCGGTCCCTGTGCCTACAGTGCGGAATGCCTGGCGCCCTTTGCGGATTTCTTCCAGCTGGGTGAGGGCGAAGAGATGATGAATGAGTGTATGGATGTATATATCGAGTGGAAAAAATCCGGTAAGCCCAGAGAAGAATTTTTGAAGATGGTGTCTCAGGTGCCCGGTATATATGTGCCCTCGTATTATGATGTATCATATAACACAGACGGTACCGTGAGGGCTATAGAACCTCTGTATGATTTCGTACCCCGGACCGTACGCAAAAGAGTGGTTGAGGATCTTGACAATATGTACTATCCGGACAAGGTGGTGGTACCATTTGTAGAGATTATTCACGACAGGATAATGCTTGAGGTTTTCAGAGGATGTATACGAGGCTGCAGATTTTGTCAGGCAGGGCAGATATACCGCCCTGTAAGGGAGAAATCTCCCGAAACCCTCATCAGGCAGGCAAAGGCACTTCTTGCCTCCACAGGCTATGAGGAGATAAGCATGTCGTCACTTAGTACATCGGACTACCGTGGATTGAAGGAGCTTACCGACGGACTTCTGGAAATAACGGAAAGCAAGCGTGTAAATCTGGCACTGCCGTCACTACGACTGGATTCCTTCTCCATGGAGCTTATGGACAAGATATCCAAGGTTCGCAAAAGCTCGCTGACTTTTGCTCCGGAGGCAGGTACTCAGCGCATGAGAGATGTTATCAATAAGGGCATCACCGAGGAGGACCTCATGAGCAGTACCAGAATGGCATTTGAGGGAGGCTACAACCGCATTAAGCTGTATTTTATGATAGGACTTCCATTTGAGACAATAGAGGATGTATGCGGCATAGGCCACCTTGCAGAAAAGGTGGACAGGGTGTACTTTACCGTACCCAAGGAGCAGCGAGCTCCGGGACTCAATATCACACTTTCTGTATCGTCCTTTGTGCCGAAGGCATTTACACCATTTCAGTGGGCTAAGCAGGATACCATGGAGGATTTAAAGGTAAAGCAGAAAGCACTTAAAGATACCATCACGTGCAAGAGAGTTAAGTATAATTATCACGAAGCTCCGGTGAGTATATTGGAGGGAGTATTTGCCAGAGGAGACAGACGTCTGGCAGAGGTATTGCTGAAAGCTCATGAAAAAGGTATACGCTTTGACGGGTGGAGTGAGTTTTTTGATATGGACAAGTGGCTGGAGTGCTTTGAGGAATGTGGTCTTGACCCCGATTTCTACACCAGAGAACGCAGCTTTGATGAAATCCTGCCCTGGGACATGATAGATGTGGGTGTTAAAAAGAGCTTCCTTATAGAGGAAGCCAAAAGAGCGGCAAGAGCCGAGGTAACTCCCAACTGCAGGCAGAAGTGCTCAGCCTGCGGTGCAAATTGCTTTAAAGGTGGTGTTTGCTATGAGTAAATACAGGATTTGCTATTCTCAGGGTGAGGAGGTTAAGTTCATATCTCATCTGGATTTTTTGCGTACTATAGTGCGTACTTTCAGGAGGGCAGAGCTGCCTGTTAAGTATTCGGAGGGATTTAATCCTCATATGGTTATGACCATAGGTCTGCCGCTTTCTGTGGGTACTACCACCGTGTGTGACTGTCTGGAAGCGGAGCTTACGGAAGAGATAGACATACCCCGTGCTATACAGAGGATAAACGAATGTACCCCAAGAGGCATAAAAATTTTGGGTATAAAGAAGTCTGAAGGCTTAAAACCGCTTTACGGTATAGACAGCGCACTCTACAGTGCTTCATTTACTACCGACAAAGCTGTGGATATAGAGGAATATATATCTGCTCCCGAGGTAATGATAGAAAAGAAGTCCAAACGCAAGATAAACGAAGTAAATATCAAGGACTTCATCCGTAAAATTGAAATTGTATCCACGGATGGTACGGCTCATGTGCTGAATATGCACATAAATGCAGGAAACACATCCAATCTTAAGCCGGAGCTTGTGCTTAAGTCCATGGAGAAGTTTTTGGGATGCAGAATTACAGATATTAAGATAGAAAGAAAAGAAATTTATTTTGACGATATGACTACCGTCTTTTAAAAAAAATGGAGAAAATTATGGATTACGAAGCTTTGAAAAAGGAAATAGCCTATCACAGCAGGCAATACTATGTGCTGGATGACCCCAAGATAACAGATGCCGAGTATGACAAGCTCATGCGTGAGCTCCTTGCATTTGAAAAGGAGCACCCGGAGCTTGTGACAGCCGACTCACCTTCTCAGAAGATAGGCGGAGTGATACTGGAAGGGTTTGAGAGTGTAACTCATGAAGTACAGATGCAAAGCCTCCAGGATGCATTCAGCCGTGAGGAGGTTCTGGACTTTCATAAGAGAGTGACCGATACCCTGGGCTACAGCCCCACATATGCGGTAGAGCACAAAATAGATGGTCTGTCTGTGTCGCTTGAGTACGAGAACTCCGTGTTCAAACGAGGCTCCACCAGAGGAGACGGCAATGTGGGCGAGGATGTCACCGAAAACTTAAAGACCGTTATGAGCATACCGCTGCGACTGGATGTGGATGTGGAATATCTGGAGGTTAGAGGCGAGGTATTTATCTCCAAGAAAAACTTTGAGAAGATAAATTCCGAGAGAGAGCTTGCCGGTGAGCAGACCTTTGCCAATCCACGTAATGCTGCCGCAGGTTCATTAAGGCAGCTGAACAGTGCCGTGGCAAGAGAGCGAAGCTTAGATATATTTGTGTTTAATATTCAGCAGATAAGAGGCAGGGAGATAAACACCCACCTTGACGGTCTTAAGTTTCTGCGTGAGGCTGGATTTAAAGTAATATCAAATGATACCCTGTTTGATAATATAGAGGATGCACTGGGCGAGATAGAGCACATAGGTGAGATACGCCCGGAGCTGTACTATGATATAGACGGAGCAGTAATCAAGGTAAATGATTTATCTGACAGAGAGAAGCTGGGTACTACCGCCAAAACTCCCAAGTGGGCGATAGCGTATAAGTACCCTGCCGAGCAGAAAAAAACCAAAATCAGAGATATAGTAATTCAGGTAGGCAGGACAGGAGTACTCACACCCAATGCCGAGTTTGACCCGGTATCTGTTTCCGGCAGTGTCATAGCCAGAGCCACTCTGCACAATGAGGACTACATCAAGTCAAAGGATATACGCATAGGAGATACGGTGCTCGTGCAAAAAGCCGGAGATGTAATTCCCGAAGTGGTGAGGGTTATAACCGAGGAACGCACCGGAGAAGAAAGGGTATTTGCCATGCCGTCTGTGTGCCCGGTATGCGGGTCGGCAGTGCACCGTGAAGAAGGTGAGGCGGCTGTGCGCTGTACAGATGCACTTTGTCCTGCTCAGCTTGCAAGGAGCATAGAGCACTTTGTATCACGTGATGCCATGGATATAGAGGGCATGGGACCGAATATAGTCGATAAATTCCTTGAAAATTCACTCATAAAGAGCAGCGCCGACTTATATTATTTAAAGGCGGAGGATATTGCAGGTCTGGACAAAATGGGCAAGAAGAGTGCCGCTAACCTGATAGCCTCCATAGAAAAGTCCAAGGGCAATGATATGTCGAGACTTCTCTTTGCACTGGGTATAAGGCATATAGGGCTGGGTGCAGCAAAGAAGATTTCTTCTGCTGTTGGTTCTATAGAAGCACTGTTTACGGTAACCGAGGAAGAGATCTGTGAGATAGATGATGTGGGAGCTATCATGGCAAAGAGCCTTGTGGATTTCTTTGAACGTGACAGCACCGCGGAGCTTATAGATGCACTCAAAGGTGCCGGGGTGAATATGCTCAGTCTGCAAGACGATACCCCGGTAAATGATGTACTGGGGGGACTCACATTTGTAATCACGGGTACTCTGCCTACTCTCGGCCGTAAGGAAGCTACACAGCTTATAGAGTCAAACGGCGGCAAGGTAACGGGCTCTGTGTCCAAAAAGACGGATTATCTGGTGGCAGGTGAGGAGGCAGGCAGTAAGCTTGCCAAGGCTCAATCACTGGGAGTTAAGGTAATTAGCGAAGCTGATTTATATGATATGCTAGGCTGAGTTTATAGAAAAGCTATAAATATTGATATAATACAGATGAATTCATAAGAAAAATTGGGTATATCCAACAAAATGCGGGAATTGCACTTGCGTGTTGCCCGCTTTTTGTGTATAATGAGTATAAATTTTATCTATAACTGGCTATAGTTTTAAACTATACCAAAGTAAATAATAATTAAATTTGGAGGAGATAGATATGAACAGAGTTTATAATTTTTCCGCAGGACCTTCTGCACTACCCTTACCCGTGCTTGAAGAAGCACAGAGAGATATGATATGCCACGGTGATTCCGGTATGTCTGTTATGGAGATGAGCCACCGTTCCGGTGCTTATCAGGCTATAATCGACGAGTGCGAGGCTTCATTGCGTTCACTTCTTAATATTCCCGAAAACTACAAGGTGCTCTTCCTTCAAGGTGGTGCATCCAGCCAGTTTGCTATGGTTCCGCTTAACCTTTTCAATGGTTCCAAAAAGGCTGACTGTGTACTCACAGGTCTCTGGGCGAAGAAATTCTATAAAGAAGCTTCCAGATACGGTGATGTAAAGGTTGTGGGATCTTCTGAGGATAAGACCTTCTCTTACATCCCCAAGCTCGACAAGAGTACATTCACACCCGATGCGGACTTCTTCCACATTACATACAACAACACTATCTACGGTACAAAGTTTGCTGAACTTCCCGACGTAGGCAATGTACCTCTCGTAGCAGATATGTCGTCATCAATTCTCAGCGAGCCTGTTGATGTGTCCAAATTCGGCATAATCTACGCAGGTGCTCAGAAGAATATGGCTCCCGCAGGTCTTACTGTTGCGATAGTAAGAGAGGACCTCATAGGAAATGCTATGGATATCACACCTACTATGTTTAACTATGCTACCCATGCAGAAAACGGCTCTATGTTTAACACACCGCCCACATACACTATCTACATCTGCTCACTCGTATGCAAGTGGCTTAAAGAATTAGGCGGTCTTGAGGCTATGAAGGCTATCAATGTAGAAAAGGCAGCCCTTCTGTATGATTACCTTGATAATTCCGCTATGTTCAACGCTACCGTGGAAGCTAAGGAAGACCGTTCTCTCATGAACGTGCCCTTTGTTACCGGCAACGATGAATTAAATGCTAAATTTATAAAGGAAGCAACCGCTGCAGGCTTTGTAAACTTAAAGGGTCACAGAAGCGTAGGCGGTATGAGAGCCAGCATCTACAATGCAATGCCCGTTGAAGGCGTAAAGGCTCTGGTAGACTTCATGAAGAAGTTTGAAGCTGACAATAAGTAAAATATTATAACGGAGCGACGAGGGCGTCGCTCCCTACTTTATAAAATGGTACTGTAAAAATTGAAAGGATTGATTTAAATGTACGAAGTACTGACTTTGAATAAAATTGCTAAATGCGGTCTGGAAATGCTGGATGAAGACGTATTTACAGTGACCGATGCAAGCGAAAACCCCGATGCCATAATCCTGAGAAGCTTTTCCATGCATGAGATGGAGCTCCCCAAGAGCTTAAAGGCTGTAGCAAGAGCCGGCGCAGGTGTAAACAATATCCCGATAGACAAGTGCAGTGAGCTGGGTATACCTGTATTCAACACTCCCGGTGCCAATGCAAACGCAGTGGCAGAGCTTGCTCTGGCAGGTTTACTTTTGGCTTCCAGAAAGGTGACCGATGCAGTAGAATGGGCTAAGACCTTAAAGGGTGAGGGTGCTAATGTAGAGAAGCTCGTAGAAAAAGGCAAGAGTGCATACGCAGGACCCGAAATCAAGGGCAAAACTCTGGGTGTTATAGGTTTGGGTGCCATTGGTGTAATGGTTGCTAACCTGGCAAACTCCATGGGTATGAAGGTTATAGGCTATGACCCATATATATCTGTAGATGCAGCTTGGCATCTTTCCCGTTCTGTAAAGAAGTCAAATGACCTTAAGATGATGGTAGCACAGTGTGACTATATCACAATGCATCTTCCTCTACTTGATTCTACAAGAGGTATGATAAATGATGAGCTTATAGAGCAGATGGAGGATGGCGTAAGAATCCTTAACTTTGCAAGGAATGCCCTCGTAGACAATGCTGCTATGAAGAAGGCGCTGGAGAGCGGCAAGGTAGCTTGCTATGTGACAGACTTCCCCTCAGAGGAAACTCTGGATATGCCCAATACTGTCAACATCCCCCACTTGGGTGCATCCACACCCGAATCCGAGGATAACTGTGCAGTGATGGCGGCAAAGGAGCTTTCTGACTTTATGTGCTACGGTAACATCAAGAACTCCGTAAACTATCCTAACTGCGAGATGCCTATGGAGGGCAAGTTCAGAGTGACAATCGCTCACCAGAACATTCCAAATATGCTCACTACTTTCTCCGGACTTTTCTCCGATGCTGATATCAACATCATCAATATGATGAATAAGAGCAAGAAAGAAAACGCATACACAATCCTTGATGTAGACCAAATCCCCGACTCTCTGGAACAGCAGATTGAAGCTGTAGAGGGCGTTCACAAGGTAAGAATTATCAAGGCTCAATAATATAAAATTTACACCTTGCTGAGGAAGCTGTACTTCCCGGCAAGGTGTTTTTTTCAAAATCCAAAAAAACTCAAAAAAACTGTTGACACAAAGCAATTTTTAGTGTATAATATCAATGTTGCAAATACATAGGGGTATAGCTCAGTTGGTAGAGCAGCGGTCTCCAAAACCGCGTGCCGTGAGTTCAAGTCCTACTACCCCTGCCATACAAAGTTGCTCAAACACTACGTTTGAGCCACTTCTTATTTTTTAATTATTAAAAATTTTTGTGTTTCAAAATCAAATTTCAGAGCATCAATTTTGAATTTTAGTAATTTTTAATTATATTTTTGATGACGGCGCATGGTCTTGAGACTCAAATAATCATGCCCGAAATGAGCATCAATTTCGCATACGGTTGCATCCGTTTCTAACGATTCCGTCTGCTACATCATCATTTTAGCATCATTTGATTTTGTCAATTCTATCAATTTCGCCTGTAGAGAACAATTCTGCAAGAATATTTTTCAATTCTCGCAGATATTTTTTGTCCAAATACAATTCTGCTTTTCTTTGGTTACTGTATATTAAAATTTGACACATTTAAAAGTTACGGCACGGAGAAAATCCGTGCCGTTTCATCAATATAGAATCTAATGCTTTTAAAATATTTATTTCTTATTTTTGTTTCCGATACAACAAATATGAATAGACAGTTGGAATAATAACAAGTGCAAAAATTATTGTCACAAATATAAATGTTAAATTAAACAATCCTGACACAATCATTATTATACCGCCGCAAATCCAAAGTTTTCCTGCAAGCTTATGTGTTTTATTCCAGTTCTCTTCGTCATGTAGTGTCCAGGGGAGCTTGATTCCTATTGTGTAATTTTGTTTGCATTTTGGAAGAATAAAGCCAAGCACAAAAAATAAAATCCCCGCGAAGACGGGCATTATGCTTTCGACACTTATTTGATATCCCAATGCATTAGCATAGATACAAATTCCGCAAAGCAGTGAGCAAACAGGAACAATGCTTATAACGGTCGAGAAAATTTTATTACTTATATTCTTTCTTCTCGGATCGGCGCTTGTTGCGATAATACATATTAAATTCACAAAAGTCAGTATCGCCGGAAGTCCAACAACTGCAAAAATTTTACTGTTGTAACCTGTAACCTCGCCATTCCAACCGAAGCTTGTCGCTATGTTTTCCGGAAGTCTGTTCCATACTAAAAATCCGAAAAACATCGGCAATAATGTAATTATAGAGGAAATAATTATCTTATATTTATTTTGTTTTATCATATAACCACCTTATTCAACCTTCATCATCCTGTATCCGACACCTATGTGTGTCTGGATATACTGCGGAGAGTCTGGAAGCTTTTCAATCTTTTTTCTTAGTGTTGTCATAAATACACGAAGAGAACCTATATCCGTTTCCCATGTGCTGCCCCAAATTTTTTCAGCGATAAATTTATGTGTAAGAACCTTTCCTACATTTTGCGACAACACACAAAGCAGCTTGTATTCTGTCGGTGTTAGGTGCATTTCCTCATCATCAAGGTATGCACAGCCTGCAGCATAGTCAACTTTAAGTTTTCCGTTTGTAAACATTGACTCTGATGCC
>JAGATB010000038.1 GCA_017621495.1 Clostridia bacterium | reverse complement strand
TTATCAGAAAAAACTTGGTTGTCTATCACCAATGGAATATCATAGAGAAAGACAAAAAGTAGCATAAAACGAGAACCCCTGATTGGGGTTCCCACAAACTTTTTGTTATTTGAGCTGTCTACTAAACGGGTATGGGTTCATGTCACCCCCGTCCCCGTCTGTCGCTCGCTACATTGATGCGTTAAACTCATTAAAAACACGGCTCTGACAAAACGTCAAAGCCGCATATATTTTTAAACATTATTCTGCATCAAATTTACTTACAACTTCAATCTGTGCATTCAGCATTCCTACTGCTCTGCTCTTGTAGAGCTCCATTGCCGTTTTGAGTTCTGCAATTTGAGCCTGAATTTTAGAGACCTCGCCGTTGGCTTCAGCTATAATCTCCTTTGCCTTAACATTGGCTTCCTCTATGGTGAGGTCTGCCTTTTCTCTGGCATTTTTGGTGAGCTCTTCTGCTGTAGTCTGAGCAACAATCAGGGAGTTTTTCATGGTGTCTTCCATCGCCTTATAGCTGTCCAAAAGCTTTGTAAGGGTGTTTATTTTGTCAGTAGTCTCCACAGACTGCTTATAGATTTTTTCATAATCAGCCAAAAGAAGCTCCATATAGTCATCTATTTCCTTTTTGTCATATCCGTTTATGGCTTTTTTAAAGGTTTTTGTACGTAAATCCATTGGTGTAATCATACTAAAATCCTCCCTGCTTGTTAATTAAACGTATTTTTTAATATTAATATGAATTCTGCCTTTTTTGGTTAAGGTACCGTCAGTCTCCACTATAACCTTGCCGAATCCTTTGAGTGAGATTACATCTCCGCTTTTGATTTGGCGGGAAGTATTCTTGACAACTTCATAATTGATGCTTGCCAGCCCCATCTCTATAAATGACGCACTGTCTGCGCGGGATTTGTTGGCAGCAGCACTGAGCACACAGTCAAATCTTAGTGATGATACTGTGACCGAGCTTTCCTTGAAGCGTGTCTGTTTAGAAAATTCAGACAAATCTCCAATCGCACTTAGCTTAACGGTTGCTGTAGCAACCCTCGTCAGATTCATCATTATAAAATCGGCTATGTCACGCATTACCACAAACACTGCCCCGTCATCGGTTATGATTATATCTCCCATAAGCTCTCTGGTAATACCCAATGCCAGCACCGAACCCAAATAATCCCTATGTGAGTATGTCCGCTTATTTGTGGGGATGGCTTCAATACCGGTTATGGGATAATCAGGCTCGTCCCACTCAGTGGGCACGAATGCTGCCATAACTCTGTCTGCACCTTCAAATCCTCCCCAAAACACCACATTGGTATAGGGAGATATCCTCTCCGTCACCAGCATCTGCTGCTTTGGATTCAAAAACTTAGAATACATAATTGAATACGTATTCTCACTTTTCTGTGCAAGGTCACACATCCGGGACAAGAAAAGCTTATCCTCCTCATCATTTATACCCCACAGGGCTTGTTTTCTGTCAATCATATTTTAAAAGAAATCAAACAGTGCATGGGTTTTGATTTCATCAGAGAAATCGCCCATGATACCCATGGTGTAAGGAACGAGCAGAAGAATGCCGTTGGATACCTTCTGCATACTTCCGTCAAGTGCGTATACTGCTCCGCTTAAGAAATCCACAATCTTTCTTGCAGTTTCCTTGTCGAGCTTCTCCAGGTTTACAACCACAGGCTTCTTGTCCTTTAAGTGACCGGCAATTTCGGTAGCATCATTATATGTAGTAGGCTGGAGCACTACCACCTTGAGCTGTGTGGTAGCATGGATGTTTACAACCTTGCTCTTTCTGCCTGAGTGACTTGGTGTGTGTGAGCTTCCGAAATCACGTTCGCTGTATCTGGGTCTCGGTTCGGGTGTGAAGAATTCCTCCTTCTTGTCTTCAACTATTACTTCCTCTTCGCCTTCTTCTACATCGCCGATTCCCATGAAGTTAAGTACCTTGTTCATAAATTCGCCCATTGTATATGTCCTCCCTTTCATTATAATTTTTATTTAAAGAGTCCTGTGCCTATACGTACGATGGTGGATTTCTCCTCCACGGCAACTTCATAGTCACCGGTCATACCCATGGACAGACACCCCATACTAACATTATCTAATTTTTTTGACGATATGTCAACAGAAATTTTGTACAAATTTGAAAAAATTTGATGTAATTCGTCATTTTTCGCATCAAAAGGTGCCATAGTCATAAGACCTTTGACTCTTATGTGCTCAAATTTGCTTACTTCTTCCGCAAATGCAAGTGCCTCGGCGGGGGTTATACCGCTTTTGGATTCTTCACCGGAGACATTTACCTCGATTAAGATATCCATTACCTTGTCGATTTTGGCACATTGCTTCTCTATCTCTTTGGCAAGTGAAATTGACTCCACAGAGTGTATCATACACACCTTGTCCGCGATATATTTTACCTTATTGGTCTGCAGATGCCCTATAAGGTGCCATCTTACATCACCGTGTATCAGCTCATATTTTGACAAAAGCTCCTGCACGCGATTTTCTCCAAGGTCGGTAAGCCCCAGTGATACCGCATGGTTTATCCTGTCTGCATCTATGGTTTTGGTCACAGCAAGGATTGTAACCTCCGAGGGGTCTCTGCCGGCTCGGCTGCAGGCTGCTGATATGTTTTGCTTAATCTGTGCAAGATTTGATTCTATGCTCATTTTACTACCCTTCTTTATCTTATTACTTCAGCCGTTCTCCGGCTTTGAGTTCTTTATTGGTGGACACCACTACCTCATCATAGAGCAATAAACCTCCCGAGGAAGCATTGTTCTCCTCTACTATGGCATAATTGGAATCCTTATGCAGCACCTTCACCTTTTTAAAGTGGACTATGCCGTCTACTACAGTATAGACACCTGTGGTATCATCTTTTACTCTGAGTGCTCTGACCGGAACCTTGAGACCCTTATACTTGTTTTTCACCAAGTCAATCTGTACGAAGCGTTCGCTCATAGCCCAGTCACAGCTCACGTCAGAGGTCACTGCTACCAAATAATTACCGTTGGTCGGTGTGGATATATAGCTCACCTCACCGTACACATCTATGGGTGAACTGCTGTTTCTGATATAAACTCCCGAGCCTTCCTTAAGCTTGGAAATTTCGTTTTCCGTAGCTACAAAAGCTACTGACCAGTTAAAGTTATCTATAATTTTACATACACTGCCTTTTTCGGTGAGAGTCTTGGCAGATACCTTCATTTTGGATATAGAATCAAAATCATAGGGGCTCATATCGCCTATTGCATCCGGAGTGACTATTTCTTCATAGCCGTCTATATTGGTGCTGTATAAACCCGATACCGGTGAAAACAAATCCTGTTTGGCTCCGCCCAAGCTCCTTTCGTAGCTTTGCTTCTCTGCCATGAGAGCATTAAGCATATCGTCTGTGTATTCCACTCCGTTTTCCATGGCGTTCTTCCTGTCGCTTAGTAAGCTTAAGTCATTTTGGATAGACACTACCTTGTCTATGTCTTTATCATCCATAGCATGCATAAGCTCTGTGATTTTATCATCTATGGCACTGTCTATACGAAATGCGCCGGACACTGCTTCTGATGACATATCCCCTGCTTTGGTTATCTCGTCTATTCTGTTGTTGACATGAGCAAGCTTCTTTTTGATTTCATCATCTATCTCACTCTCATAAATACTGGCGACGTGCTTGTTTTTACGTACCATTTCATTGTCCTCAACCATTGATTCCAGCACACCGCTTTTTTGAGCATTGATGAGTGTTTCATCTCTGATTACTATAGCATCAAAAGAGTACGATTTTTCCATTTCGCCGTGCTGAACCATTTCCAGCTTAGTAGACTTATTAAAAATATTTGCCCCTATTACGATTATTATAAAGATTAATCCTAAAATCAAAAGTACCTTGACCGTCTTTTTCTTCATAACATACTCCTTTCTGCCAATATCTCCATGCATCTGTCTGCCGCAGCCTCCAGAGTATCAAATTCATCCAGATTGACCCATATACCCTCCGAATCACGTTTAAACCACGTCAGCTGTCTTTTGGCGTATCTTCTGGAATCACGTTTTATAAGCTCTACAGCTTCGTCCATAGTGATACTGCCCTCCAGTGCATCTGCTATTTCCTTATATCCCAGAGCCTGCATAGCCGTGGTATCCCTACTGATACCACCCTGCAGGAGGGCTCTGACCTCTGCTTCCAGACCCTCGGATATCATGATGTCAACCCTTCTGTCTATTCGCTCATAGAGATTCTTTCTTTCTCTGGTAAAGTAAATGCGCACAGAGTCATATGGTGATTGTTCATTTTGAGTTCTTTTGTTGTGCTCTGATATCCTCTCTCCGGATGCATGATAATACTCCAGTGCACGTATTACTCTCTTTATATTATTGGGATGTATGGATTGTGCGCTATCCGGATCCGCTTCTTTTAACATATCATGTACATATTGGACACCCTTCTCACGGGCTATACACTCCATATGTTTTCTGTATTCTTCATCCGCCGGGGCTTGCTCACTAAATTTAATTCCCTTGATAAGCGAATCAGCATACAGACCTGTGCCGCCCACTATCAATGCCGGCTTGCCGCGGAATGCCATCCGCTCTATAATCGGCGCCGCCATGGATACATAGTCACACACGCTGAAGTTGTCCTCCGGTGATGCCACATCAATCATATGATGTGCTACCCCTTGAGCCTCACGGGGTGTAACCTTGGCAGTACCTATATCCATACCCTTGTATATCTGCATGGAATCACAGGATATAATCTCTGTATTAAGCTTTTGAGCCAGGATAACCGACGCAGCGGTCTTGCCCACACCGGTGGGGCCTGCTATAAGTATAACTTTAGGTTTATTCATATCTATACTATTCTCTTAAACTGTTTTTCCAGACTGTATTTACTCATTTTTATCATTATGGGTCTGCCATGAGGGCATGTATTGATACCCTCGCCCAATGAAAGAACCTGCTCTGTGAGTGCCTTCATTTCATCGAGGCTTAGGACTTTGTTGCCTTTGAGTGCCTTTTTGCAGGCTATCATATGCAGAGCTTCCTCATAGAGCTCACGAGCCACGTTATTCTTGTGTGCAGCCAGAAGTGAGAGTATATCCGAGATACAGTCCTTTATATCCTGCTCCTCCAGAGTTCCCGGTGTGGAACGAATGATAATACTGTTCTGACCGAATACCTCTGTCTCAAATCCCAACTGTTCAAAGAAATCCAAATTGCTTTCAGCCAGACTTAGCTCAGTGGCTGTGAGTGTCATAGTCACCGGCAAAAGCATGAGTTGAGTTTCCACTGCATCCGTACGGAAGCTTGCCAGAAGCTCCTCAAAATATATCCTTTCATGAGCGGCATGCTGGTCTATTACCAGCATCTCATTATCCATCTGTACCAGTATGAAAGTGCCGAATACCTGACCTACGAGCTTAAAGTCAATATCTGCCACATAGGATTTCTCCATATTTTCAGTCGTAGGTTCCGAATGTGCCGGCTCTGTTATAGGGCTTGTATCCTGCAGGATTTGGCGTTCTACAACCGGGGCATTTGGCTTTTCTGTATGAGCAAAACGTGATAAATCCTCCGACTCCGATACTTGTGGCACCTCTTTATTAATTTTTGCAGGTTCCTCTCTATAAGCAGTCTCCTCCGGATGAGTGAAGAAAGCCCTGCTCGTATCTATCTTTTCTTCCGCGTGCACATCTTTCTTTACCGAGGCTGAAGCCGGCTTGGTGTCTTGCGCCTTGGGTGTGGGGTTAACGTAGCTGTCACGCAGTAGGTTAATCTCCATCTGCTGTGCACCGTCATAGCTTGGTGCATTTTTCATCATATCACCGCTAAAGCTCCTATGGCCGGTAGTACTCTTTATTTCTATTTCCGGTACGAACTTTTTATCCGTAAGGGCATTCTTTACAGCCCAGTAAATCATATTGTACACTTGCTTTTCATCGGCGAAACGAACTTCTATCTTAGCCGGGTGCACATTGACATCCACACTCTTGGGGTCTACCTCCGCTTTAAGTACACAAACCGGATAACGACCCGTCATGACGGTATTTTTGTATGCTTCGCTTACAGCGGCACTCATCACCCTAGACATGATGTTTCTGGTGTTTACGAAAAACATCTGATGGCGTCTGTCTTTACGTGCCAATCGGGAATTCCCCACATATCCTGTTACGGTAAATCCTGCTTCCTTGTAACAAACCTCTGTCATGTTTTTGGCATAATCCTTACCGAATACAGTGTATATACTGCTTAAGAGATTACCGTCTCCGTTTGATGAAAGCACGGTTTTGCCGTTGTTAATATACTGAAATGAAATCCCCGGGTGACTCAATACCAGCTTGTTTATAACCTCAGTTACATAGCTTGTCTCCGTAGCGTCATTTTTTAGAAATTTCATACGTGCAGGCGTGTTAAAGAAAAGATTACGCACTATCATGGTGGTGCCGTCGGGGCATCCCGCCTCATCATCTTCCATAACTTCTCCGCCCTCTATGGTAACACATCTGCCTATACTGCTGTCTGCTGTCTTGGAGAATACCTCCACCCTAGCCACTGCGGCTATGCTTGCCAATGCTTCACCTCTGAAGCCCAGAGTACCTATAAAATCAAGGTCTGATGCTTTCTTAATCTTGCTGGTGGCATGTCTTTTAAAGGCAGTGACTATTTCATCTGCCTCTATACCGCTGCCGTTGTCGGTAACACGTATATACGGTACACCGCCCTTTTTTATCTCTACTGTCACAGAGGTGGCTCCTGCATCCACGCAGTTTTCCACAAGCTCTTTTACCACAGAGGCCGGGCGCTCTACAACTTCACCTGCGGCTATCATATTGGCTATCTCGGTGGGGAGTACATTAATTCTCACTTATTTCGCCTACCTTTTTCTGCAGGTTATACAGCTCATTCATAGCTTCCAGAGGAGTAAGTGTGGTGATATCCACAGCCATTATGGCATCATAAAGCTCCTCTGCTTTAGCCTTGTCCGAGCTTACTCTGTTTAGCTTTTGATCCACGGTGGTATCAGACTTGCTTTCGCCGCTCTCCACAGCTGAAAGCACATCTCTGGCACGGTCTATAACTTCATCGGGCACACCTGCCAGACGAGCAACCTCTATACCAAAGCTGTCATCTGTACCTCCCCGTACAATTTTACGTAAAAATGTGATATCCTCTCCGCGCCTCTTTACAGCTACAGAGTAGTTCTTCACACCATCAATTTTGTCCTCCAGCTCTATCAGCTCGTGATAATGAGTGGCGAACAGAGACTTCGCTCCTACTTGAGCGCAGATATATTCTACCACTGCCCACGCAATAGAGAGTCCGTCATAAGTACTGGTACCCCTGCCTATCTCATCAAGGACAAGCAGGCTCTTTTTGGTAGCATTTTTCAGTATATGGGCTACTTCGTTCATCTCTACCATAAATGTACTCTGTCCCGATGCCAAATCGTCTGAAGCACCTATTCTGGTAAATATCCTGTCTACCAATCCTATCTTAGCACTCTTGGCAGGTACAAAGGAGCCTATCTGAGCCATCAAAGTGATAAGCGCTGTCTGGCGCATATACGTGGATTTACCTGCCATGTTAGGCCCTGTGATTATGGCAAACCTGCTGTCTGTAGTGTTAAGATATGTATCATTGGGTACAAAGAGAGACTCCGTTGCATACAGCTCTACTATGGGGTGTCTGCCTCCCTCAATTTTTATTTCATCGCCGTCATTTATCTCGGGACGCACATAACCATTTACCACGGCTACGGTTGCCAGTGAACACAACACATCGGTAACGCTTATAAGCTCTGCCATCTTCTTAAGTCTGCGGATATTCTTGGAGAGCTCCCCTCTTATGTACATGAAATCCTCGTATTCAAGGTCATTGACACGTTCCTTGGCACCCAGAATTGTATTTTCAAGTTCTTTTAAATCCTGAGTTATGAATCTTTCACAGTTTGTCAGGGTCTGTTTCCTTATATAGTCCTTCGGTACAAGCTCCAGATATGACTTGGTCACCTCTATATAATATCCGTAAACCTTGTTATAGCTTACCTTGAGGTTTTTGATACCGGTTCTTTCCTTTTCCTTGGCTTCAAGCTCAGCAAGCACACCGGTGCCGTTATTCATTATGGAGCGAAGTCTGTCGAGCTCCTTATCAAAGCCTTCCTTGATGATACCGCCTTCACGTATTGTCATGGGTGGTTGTTTTTGAGGGTCATCAATTATTGAACTGTCCAAAAGTGTGTACAAATCCCTTAAGGGGTCATAGTTTAAATGTGCTTCCTTCATGAGAGTGCTCTCACATGATGAGATAATCTCCTGTATTTCCGGTAGCACCTCCAGACTCTGCTTAAGAGAAAGGAAATCCCTTGCATTGCATGAAGCATATACAATCTTACTTATAAGTCGCTCTATATCGTTAATTTTTTTGAAGCAATCCGTAAGGTCCTCGCGTATTTGTGGTTTTTTGGCAAGTTCGCTTACTGCATCAAGTCTTTTTTCTATGACTACTGTATTTATAAGAGGTCTGTCTATCCAGGATTTGAGCCTCCTGGCACCCATACCGGTTTTGGTCTTGTCCAGGATATAGTATAGAGAACCTCTCTTGGTCTTGTCTCTCATAGTCTCGGTGAGCTCCAGATTACGTCGGGAGGACATATCTATCTCCATATAATCACAATTTTTGTAGAAGCTTATATTTTCTATATGAGAAAGGTCTATCTTTTGGGTTTCCTTAAGATACTCAAAAAGTGCTCCCAGAGATCTGACACAGTATTCTCTGTTTTCCAGAATATTATCTTTTTTCAATACATCAAACTTGCTGAAAACCATACTTTTAGCCGATTCCGCTTCAAAATAGCTCTCCGGCACATAGCTCTCGTAGAAATCAAAACGATTTTTCAGCTCCATGATAGGCTTGCTCTCATTAAATGCCTTATCGTTTATTATAATTTCCTTGGGTTTAAAGCAAGCGAGAGTGTTTACAAGCTGGTTTTCCACAGGGTCGTTGGAGCCTTCTGTAGTTATGAGTTCACCGGTAGATACATCACATATGGACATAGCATAGAAGCCGTCTTTCATATAAACACAGGCAAGGAAGTTATTCTCATCGGAGGTCAGAACGGCATCCAGATTTGCAGTACCCGGAGTGATAACGCGGATTACGTCTCTTTTTACTATACCTTTGACACTTTTGGGGTCCTCCACCTGCTCACAGATGGCTACCTTTTTGCCGTTTTTGATAAGCTTGGCAATATAATTCTGCGCACTGTGAAAGGGCACTCCGCACATGGGAGCCCTTTCTTCGAGACCGCAATCTCTGCCTGTAAGCGTTATGTCCAGTATTTCGGATGCTGTAAGGGCATCATCATAAAACATCTCATAGAAGTCTCCCAAACGGAAAAACAATATACAATCCTCATATTGAGATTTGATTTCAAAATACTGTTTCATCATGGGTGATACTGCTTGTTTCATTTTTTCCTCCGTTTACTTGCAGCCGCCGCAGGTAGAACAATTACCCGAACAGCTTCCGCTCTGCTCCTCGCCCTTGACAAAGTAAGCGATTATTGCATTTACTTGGTCTATGAGTGTTTTAAAACTCTGATTAGCCTCTATATATCTCTTTATATTTGCATTTGTCATAAGCTTTTGGAATGCCTGCTCCATCTCTGTCTGTATAGCCTCGAAGCCTTCCTTGGTCATATCCGGGTCGGCTGCTTTCTTGGAGAGTGCTTCTCTGGTATTGGCATACTCCATCATAAGCTGCTGTGCTTCGGGGTCTGACAGCTGCAGCTCCTCTGCACCCTTTAAAGCCTTAAATTCATCGCTGTCGGCTATCATCTGCCCCAATTCACGGGCTTTTTCAATTATATCATTCATACTATTCACTCTTTCTGTATATTATAATAATTCAAAGTAGTTCTAATCCACTACCCTGCCTGTCAACGACCAGGTCTTTGCTTCGGTAATTTCCACCTGCACAAACTGCCCTATCAGGCTGTCATCACCTTGGAAATTCACCGTCTTGCCGCCCTCGGTTCTGCCTGCAAGAAACAGGTCGTTATTTTTACTCTTACCCTCTGTAAGCACCGTTACTACCTTTCCTTGAAGCTCTAAGTTTTTCTCCTTGGATATAACGTCCTGAACCTCCAAAAGTCGGTCAAAGTTTTTCTTTTTTTCCTCGGGAGATATTACATCCTCCATTTTTGCAGCCGGTGTTCCGGGTCTCCTGGAGTAAATAAATGAAAATATGGTATCGTAGCGCACCTCTCTCAATACCTCCAAAGTATCTTCAAATTCCTCGGTAGTCTCTCCGGGAAATCCCACTATAATGTCCGTGGTAAGTGTTATACCGGGCATCTTTTCTTTAATTTTGCGTATCTTTTCCAGATAGCTTGCCTTGGTATATTTGCGGTTCATGGTCTTCAATACCCTGTCATTACCTGCCTGCACCGGCAAGTGAAGCTGTTTGCAGATTTTGCTCTCACGTGCCATGGTATCTATGAGCTTGTCGCTGATATCCTTAGGGTGACTGGTCATAAACCTCACCCTCTCTATGCCATCTACGGTGCAAACCATTTCCAGAAGGTCTGCAAAATCTATATCCTCTTCCAAATCGTTGCCATAGGAGTTTACATTCTGCCCCAGCAGAGTTATCTCCTTGCATCCTTTCAGAGCGAGCTCCTTCACATCATCGAGGATATACTCCTTGCGGCGGCTTCTCTCTCTGCCTCTTACATATGGCACTATACAGTATGAGCAAAAATTGTTGCACCCATACATGACAGACACCCACGCACATGGACCCTCCTCACGTTTTACAGGGAGATCCTCTGCGATAGCACCATCGGAGGATACCACATCAAACACACGCCCTCCGTCAGTTACCACCTTGGATAGTATCTCCGGGAAACGGTACAGGGAATGTGTGCCGAATACTATGTCTATATGCTTGTATTTTTTTCTGATTTGTTCTTTGACACTCTCCTGCTGCATCATACAGCCGCACACCGCAATTATAAGGTTGGGTTTCTTGGTTTTCAAATGCTTTAGTGCACCCAAATTACCGTAAACCTTGAGCTCGGCATTCTCTCGGACTGCGCAGGTATTGTAGATTATAAAATCAGCTTCCTGCTTATCCTTGGTTATGGTATACCCCATATCGCAGAGCATGCCGGAGATTGTTTCCGAGTCACTCACATTCTGTTGACAACCGTAGGTTTCTATGAATGCTTTCCTGCCGCCTTCGGTACGGGATATTATATCCCGTACATATGCCATTATTTCTTTTTGACGCCGGATTTCTTCGGGCGCTATCATTCTTTCTTTCACAGAGTTCATATTGCAAATCCTTTTATCTGATTTCTGTTTTGCCGCCCATATAGGGTACGAGCACATCCGGAATTGTAACACTGCCGTCTTCATTCTGATAATTTTCCAGAATTGCGGCTACTGTTCTGCCGATTGCCACACCGCTGCCGTTTAAAGTGTGTACGTACTGTGCCTTATCCTTGGGGGAATTCTTAAATTTGATATTTGCTCTTCTTGCCTGGAAATCCTCGAAGTTGGAGCAGGAGGATATCTCCACGTATCTGCCGTAGCTGGGCATCCATACTTCTATATCGTATTTCTTTGCAGCGGTAAAGCCCAGGTCTCCTACACAGATTGCCACTACTCTGTAAGGAATCTTAAGAAGCTGCAGTACTTTTTCTGCGTCATTTGTCAATTTTTCAAGCTCGGCATATGAATCCTCAGGCTTTGTAAATTTAACGAGTTCAACTTTATTGAACTGGTGCTGCCTTATAAGTCCTCTGGTATCTTTACCTGCACTTCCTGCCTCTGCTCTGAAGCATGCCGAATATGCCACATGCTTGATAGGCAGAGATTCACCGTCGAGGATTTCATCTCTGTACATGTTGGTTACGGGGACTTCTGCTGTGGGTATGAGGAAGTAGTCTGTACCTGCTACCTTGAATGCATCTTCTTCAAATTTAGGCAGCTGTCCTGTACCCACCATACTTCTTCTGTGAACCATATACGGAGGGAAGATTTCTGTGTATCCGCTCTCTGTGGTATGTGTATCCAGATAAAAATTAATTACGGCTCTTTCAAGACGTGCACCCATGCCCTTGTAGAATGTAAAACGTGTACCGGTAACCTTACCTGCAGTGGGAGCATCCAATATACCCAGATTTGCACCTACATCCCAGTGAGCCTTGGGTTCAAATGCAAATTGTGTGGGGTCCATGAATTTTCTGATTTCCACGTTATCATCATCTGTCATACCGTCGGGAACTTCAGGATTGGGAAGGTTGGGTATGGTAAGCATCTTTGTGTTGATTTTTTCATCAAGGTCTCTTACCTTCTCGTCTAAGTCCTTTATCTTGTCGGAGAGCTCCTTCATCTCTGCAAAGATAGGTGCTACATCCTCTCCTGCTTTTTTCATAGCGGGGATTTTTTTGCTTACTTCGTTTTGTTTGCTCTTCAATCCTTCTACTTCAAAGAGTATTTCTCTCTTTTGAGAATCCAATGTGAGTATTTCGTCAATATCCACTTCTTCTTTTCTTCTGGCAAGAGCTGCCTTTACCTTTTCGGGTTCATTTCTTAATAATCTAATGTCTAACATTTTACGTCACTCTCCAATTATAGTTTGATATAAAAATTTTTGTGCATCTGTCATGGTGTCTGTGTTTAAATTCTTTACAAGCTCCAGTGCAGCTTCACTGTGACCTGCTATTTTTTCATTATAGGCAGTGAGCAGCTTTCTGGTAACAGCTACATCTCCGCCATATGCTACCACTGCAGCTTCCTTCTCAGCCAACAAGGTCTGATTGTCTGTCTTGAGCTGAGTATTCTCCGCTTCCAGCTCTTTAATGGTTTTTTTCATAGCTGAATTCTCACCGGTAAGAGAAGAAAGACTTTTTTGTATTCCGGCACTTTGGTTTTCGTGCTGTTCTATTTCTTTTTGATAGTTATTTTGAGTAAGCCCTGCAAAAAGAATAAGAATAAGCGCAAATGAAAACAAAATCGCCACATATATCCATATAAATTTTGTATTTTGTTTCAAATATCATCACTCCTTATTTTAAAAGTTCAAATTTATTGTTCATGCTGTGTGAGCCAAAATTTAGCCTTTTAAGAGATTTTTTGTTCGCGATGTAAAACTACATTACCCGTCTTTGATTCGTCCAATACAAAGGATGGGTTTTCGGGCCGATTTTCGCCGTTTTACACAAAAATTTCGCAAAACTTTATAAAACTTAGCTTTTATGCTTTGTTAAGTATATTTACTATTCTCTCCAACTCTTCGGCTGAATAATACTCAATCTGAATGGTGCCTCTATTTCCCCTATCGGCAATTTTTACATTCGTACCGAGTGATGAGGACATTGACTTTTCAATTTCATTAAATGCAAGCTTTAAATTGAGGTCAATCTTTTTTTCTTTCTTTACTTTACGGGGCTTTTCTTTCAAAAGCTGTTCTGTAGCTCTTACACTCAAATCCTCCGATACAATCTTCATGGCTATCTCCGACTGCCGTTTCGCTGTGTCGCAGGAAAGTATCACCTTGGCGTGTCCAAATGTTATATCGCCTCTCTCAAGAAGCTTTACCACATCATCGGGGAGAGACAGTATCCTCAGTGAATTGGCAACGGAGCTGCGGCTCTTGCCCATCTTTTGAGCAATCTGCTCTTGTGTAAGAGAGAAATCATCCATCAGCTTCTTATATCCCAATGCTTCTTCTACAGGATTTAAATCCTGCCTCTGAAGATTTTCAATAAGGGCAATTTCCTGAGTCTGAATTTCAGACAGGTCCTTTACTATAGCAGGTATTTGCTTCAAGCCCGCTTTCTTTGAAGCTCGCCATCTGCGTTCTCCGGCAACTATGGTATAGAAGCCGTTGTCTGCTCTTTTCACTATTATGGGAGTGATAACGCCATGCTCTTTAATGGACTGCGCCAGCTCTTCCAAGCTTTCATCATCAAAATCCTTTCGGGGCTGACCTTTGTTTGGTTCTATGTCTACAAGCTTTATATTCTCCACATATTCACCGTCTTTTTGCGTAGACACGGGAGAGATGATATCCTCTGCTTTACCGTCGCCAAACAATGCGTCGAGACCCTTGCCCAGACCTTTCTTTGCCATTTATGCGTCACCTCTTTTCATATTTGCCTGTATTACTTCAGACGCTAAATTCATATAACAAGCACTACCCTTGGAGCTCTTGTCATATACATTTATAGGTTGTCCGAAGCTGGGCGCCTCGCTCAATCGTACATTGCGGGGTATTACCGATTTGTACAGCTTGGTGCCGTAGTATTTTTTTACCTCTCTGGCTACCTGTACAGAAAGATTGGTTCTGGTATCGTACATAGTAAGAAGTACGCCCTCTATCTCCAGATTGGGATTAAAAGCTCCCTTTATCTTTCTTATAGTATTTGTAAGCTGACTTAAGCCCTCCAAAGCATAATATTCACATTGAATAGGAATAATTATGCTGTCTGCGCATACAAATGAATTAAGGGTGAGCAGTCCCAGAGAAGGCGGACAATCTATTATAATGAAATCATACTCATCCTTTACCTTGGACAGAGCTCTCTTTAAAAGGAACTCTCGTTTGGTCTCGGATACAAGCTCGATTTCTGCTCCTGCCAAATCAATATTGGAAGGACACAGATACAGATTGTGGTACTCTGTTTCCATGATAACATCATTTATATCCGCATCATTGATTAACACGTCATAAACGCTCTTTTCTATCTGTTCTTTCTCTGCACCTACTCCGCTTGAAGCGTTACCCTGGGGGTCGGTGTCTATAAGAAGCACCTTCCTGCCGTATGCAGCAAGACATGAGCTTAAGTTCACACTTGTGGTGGTTTTGCCGACACCGCCCTTCTGGTTGGCTACGGCTATGCATTTGCCCATAATTTCACCTCTGATATCTAAATTATGTATATGATACTATTGTACCACATTAATAAAGATTTTTAAATAGTTTTTTGCAAATTTTTTATTAATTTTTAAATTTTTTTATAAAATGTTCCACGTGGAACATTTATTGAGCATAAAATAAATACCGCACAGTGTTCCACGTGGAACATTATGCGGTATTTGGAGGATTTGCAAGATATATTAAAAATTTATTTAAGCTCCCCAATGTATGCTTCAGTGGTTTCCCACGAACTGTATGCGATGACCTTGGAGCGGAACGATGAGGGCATCGTTCCCTACATGTAATGTAGGCATCAATGTAGGGGAAGGATTTATCCTTTCTGCAATTGCGAAATGCATGAATACATTCCCTACAACGCCTATGCGTGAATTTGTGCAAGCAGAGAAAACATTTGCACCAACCTTACTCTAAGCCCGGACACCCTGCCGTTGCCACGGAGCGTGCATTGGGGTGTGCCCATATTTACAGAACACCACCCCACTCGGAGCAAAGGAGCATACCCGTAGCCGACATAGAGGGCTGTTTTGGGTAGCTGTTTTTGAGTATAAGCGATTTTCGAGGGGAAACGGGCAGGACATTAATTCAGTTCCCTTGTTGTCCTGCCCGTTTAGAGCTGCACAGGTGAGCAATTGCGAACGGTTCAGCTCGACCCCGAAAAACGCTTAGACGAAAATTACAGATACCAAAACAGACATCGTGGTCGGCGTAGGGTATGCTCCTTTGCGCAGGGCGGATGTTTTTCTCTATCTCAAACTTTCTGTATTCGTATCACATACTCATAATAGCTATCCGTTTCATCTTTCTGTGCTGTAGCTTCTATGCCATTTTCATTCATAAGCGACACCGCCTTGGTGATAGTCTTAAAAAACACCCTCACATCTCCTATGGATTTGCGTATCTTCTCCTTAGGGGTATCTTCTATACCATTTTTTATTACTCTATCCACCAGTTCTTCGGATTGCTTAACATTCATATGAAAGTCCACAATCCTCCTTGCGGCATATATCTGTTTCTCTTCTGTGTCCAGTCTTAAAAGTGCCCTGGCATGTCTCTCTGACAGAGAGTTATCCTTAATTATTTCCCGCACGCTTGCCGGCAGACGAAGCAGACGAATTTTATTCGCTATGGCAGACTGTGTTTTGCCCACCTTTTTGGCGAGCTCCTCCTGTGTCAGATTACACTTGTCCAATAGCTGTCTGTACGCCAGTGCTTCCTCCATAAAAGATAAATTTTGCCTCTGTATATTTTCTACCAGAGCCACTATAGCGCTGTCCTCGTCCTCCATCTCTATAATCATTGCCGGTATTTTAAGAAGCCCTGCAAGTCCTGCAGCCTTGAGTCTCCTCTCCCCTGCCACCAGCTCATATGTACCATCACGCATTTTCCTTACTGTCACAGGCTGTATGATACCGTATTGCCTTATTGACTCAGACAACTCCTTAAGAGCATCGTGATCAAATATTTTTCTGGGCTGGTTGGGATTTGGCATTACCAGATGAAGGGGCAGGTGTACTATGGAATTAGCACCTGTTTTGTATGCACCTATATCCCCCGTTATAAACTGCGCTTTAACTTTCTTCAGCAGTTCCATGAGTATTCCTCCTTTGTATTCCTATAAATATATTGTACCATTTTCTATCCAAAAAGTGAATAAAAACAGTTCGCCCTAAAAAGACACAAAAAAATAAGAACCGCCTTAATAAAGCGGTTCTTTTGCAGGTTTTGGTGCCTTACGGGGATATTTTGTCGGTGTGTGCGATATCTTTTTTATCACTACTATATTATGATTTAAATCTGTATCAGATACATCATAGGTTTCTATTTTTTCCAATTTACCTCCCAAAAGCTCTATTGCTTTGGCAGCCAATTCAAGCTCTTCAGGTGCTTTGGGACCTTTGAGACTTACAAATAATCCCCCCACCTTTACAAATGGCATACATAGCTCACAAAGTGTAGTAAGATTGGCAACTGCACGAGATACACAGAGGTCGTATTTCTCTCTGTATTGCTTGTTAACTCCCAGCTCCTCGGCTCGGGAGTGTATAGTCTCCACACCATCAAGAGCAAGTGTGTCTATAACTTGGTTTAAAAATCCTATTCTCTTTTGAAGCGAATCAACCAGGGTAAGCTTAATACCGGGATATGCTATTTTCACCGGAAGTCCGGGGAATCCTGCCCCGGTACCAACGTCTATCACCTTCATACCATCTGTTACTATACCTCTTGCAGCATTAAGTGAATCCAAAAAATGCTTTGTAGCTACTTCATCTTCTTCGGTAATTGCCGTAAGGTTTATCTTTTCATTCCAATCTACCAGTAGTTCATAATATTTATAAAAATCCTCTGCGGTGTTTTGTGATATATTATTTTTAACGAGTATTTCTTTAAGACTCATATTACCCTCCATTACGCTTTATGACCCTGAAGATATACCATAAGCACATTCATATCTGCCGGAGACACGCCTGATATTCTGGATGCCTGCCCCACTGATTCGGGACGTATCTTATCGAGCTTTTGTCTTGCTTCAATTCTCAGTCCGTATACATCATCGTAATTAATATCTTTAGGTATCTTTTTTAGTTCAAGTTTCTTGAACTGTTCTACTTGTGCAACTTGCTTTTTGATATATCCGTCATACTTTATCTGTATATTCACCTGCTCTGCTGTATACTTGTCAAGCTCCGGTCTGTCACTATCTATGGGTGCCAGTATATCATAGCTGAGCTCCGGCCTTCTTATAAGCTCACCGAGCTTGATGCCGGTAGTAATGGGTGTACTTGAATATTCGTTGAGCAAATCAAGCACCATAGGAGATGGGCCTACGGATTTCTTTTCTACTCTGGCGATTTCGTCCTCTATATCCTTCTTTTTCTTAAGAAATCTCCGATAACGCTCTTCGGCTATGAGACCCAGCTTATATCCCTTCTCCGTAAGTCTCAAATCCGCATTATCCTGGCGAAGCAGCAATCTGTATTCACTTCTGCTTGTCATCATTCTATAGGGTTCATTGGTTCCCTTTATGGTAAGGTCATCGATTAGCGTACCTATATAAGATTCACTTCTGTCCAGGGTAAACTCTCCCCTGCCCAGGCATTTTAGTGCAGCATTTATACCTGCGATAAGTCCCTGCGCCGCAGCTTCTTCATAACCGGAGCTGCCGTTAAACTGCCCTGCTCCGAAAAGCCCGGGATAGCTCTTGAACTCTAAAGTGGCCCGCAGCATGGTAGAATCTATACAGTCGTATTCTATAGCGTATGCCGTACGCATCATCTTAGCATTTTCCAGACCTGCTACCGAGTGAAGCATCTTTATCTGCACTTCCTCAGGAAGTGAACTGGAAAATCCCTGTATATACATCTCCTCTGTATCCAGACCCATGGGCTCTACAAACAGCTGATGTCTGCTTTTGTCTGCAAATCTTACCACCTTATCCTCTATCGATGGACAATATCTGGGTCCTACACCCTCTATCATACCACTGTAAAGCGGAGAAAGATGCAGATTGTCTTTAATTATATTGTGGGTTTCTTCGTTTGTATAGGTCAGGTGACATACAACCTTGTTTTCACCTATATCATCTGTCTCAAATGAAAATGGTGTTATGTCCTCGTCACCCACCTGTACCTCCATCTTACTGAAGTCAATACTGTTTCTGTTTACTCGCGCAGGGGTACCGGTTTTGAATCGTCTTACCTGTATACCGGCTCTCTTCAGACATTCGGACAGCTCATTTGCCGGGAATACTCCGTCCGGACCGCTTTCATAGCTTACATCACCTACTATTACCTTACCCTTTAAGTAGGTACCGGTGGCTATAATTGCACACCTTACTTTATATCTGGCTCCTATTTTGGTAAGTACGCTTTTAACCGCACCCACATCATCAAATTCTATCTCCACAATCTCAGCCTGCTTCAAGTCAAGATTGGCTGTATTCTCCAGAGTATGCTTCATCTCGTCCTGATATTTACGTCTGTCAGACTGTACTCTGAGGCTGTATACAGCCGGTCCCTTACCTTTATTTAGCATACGGGATTGTATGAAGGTCTTATCGGCATTTTTGCCCATTTCTCCGCCCAGGGCGTCTATCTCTCTCACCAGATGACCCTTTGCGGTGCCGCCTATGCACGGATTACAGGGCATATTGGCAAGAGTATCCATATTTATAACAAATAGTATGGTAGAAGCACCAAGCCTTGCAGAAGCAAGCGCCGCTTCACAGCCTGCATGACCTCCGCCAATTACGGCTACATCATATTCACCTGCATAATATTCTCTCATTTGTATCACTTCCCTACGCAAAAGCTGTGGAATATCTTATCCACTATTTCCTCAGCCACGGTCTGTCCGGTGATTTCTCCCAGTGCAGATATGGCGTTTTCAATATCTATAAATGTCATGTTAAGCTCAATTCCGGATTCGATTGCCTCAATTGCCGATTTAAGTGCATTTTTGGATTTAATAAGTGCATCCTTATGACGTACACTTGTAACTACGGCATCATCGCTTTGAGCAATCTCTCCGCATGAGAACATTTCGCTGATTGTTTTCTCCAATACATCGAGGCCTTTTTTCTCTTTAACCGAGAATTCTATAATCTTGTCGGAAATTCCTTTGAGAATTGCTGTATCCGGCTTTATCTCCCCTTCCGACTTATTTATAAGCACTATTGTATTCTTGCCGCCAAGGGATTTCATGATGTATTCATCATTTGGGTCAAGCGGTCTTGTGGCATCAGCCATAAATATAACCAGGTCAGCATCCTCCATTATACTCTTGGACTTCTCCACACCTATTTTTTCAATGGCGTCCGAGGTTTCTCTTATGCCGGCTGTATCTGCCAAATTAAGCATCACGCCTCCCAGGCTCACAGTTTCTTCTATGGCATCCCTGGTGGTTCCCTCAATATCGGTAACTATGGCTCTATCATCTCCATACAAAAGGTTAAGAAGTGACGACTTGCCCACATTTGGCTTACCTACTATAGCAGTCTTAACACCGTCTTTGAGTATCTTTCCTCTGTCAGCAGTGTAAATAAGCTTCTCTATATCTGTATAAGCTTCCTTAATTCCTGCAAGATACTCTTCATCACTGAGCGGTTCCAAATCCTCATCCGCAAAATCAATCAGCACCTGCAAATGAGCAGTAAGCATGAGAAGCCTTTCTCTGATTTTGCCTATACTTTCAGACAACGCACCTTTAAGCTGATGTACCGATACACTGTGTGCATCACTTGTCTTGGCATTAATAATATCAATTACGGATTCTGCCTCGCACAAATCCATCCTCCCGTTTAAAAACGCCCTCTTGGTAAACTCACCCGGCTGAGCAAGCCTTGCTCCTGAGCCAAGCACAGCAGAGAGAATTTCTCTTGTGCTGATAATACCTCCGTGGCAGTTAATCTCCACAACATCTTCTTTGGTATAAGTGTGGGGAGCCTTCATTACGGTACAAAGCACCTCATCAATAACCGACCCGTCCTCACGCACAGCAAATCCATGGGTTATGGTATGAGACACTGCACCGGAAAGTGTCTTACCGTATTCATTTTTAAAAACCTTATCCGCCACAGCTATGGCTTCCGCTCCGCTTATACGTATAATAGATATTCCGCCCCTGCCGGCAGGAGTAGACACCGCAGCAATAGTATCATCAATCCTCATAAAATACACCTCCCATAAACTTACAATAATACAGACCAAGCCGTATCCTGCCAAATCGGATTAATCCGAAATGCAAAAGGCTGCCTTCGCCCACCGACTAAAACGGCAAGCCGACAGGCAACCCTTAGAATCAATTATATCAAACAATATCAGTCTCTCTTGAGAGCGATTACAACCTTACGCTTCACACCCTGCCCCACACTGTAAGTAGTTACAGCATCATGGTCCTGAAGTGTAGCGTGTATGATTCTTCTCTCATAAGCATTCATAGGCTCTAAAGAAGTATTTCTACCGGTCTTTACTACCTTGGATGCGAGCTTAAGTGCCAGGCTTTGCAGAGCCTTTACTCTCTTTTCACGGTAGTTCTCCGTATCCAGAGAAACCTTAACGAAATCCATATCTCCCCTGTTTACCACCAGGCTTGTCAGGTGCTGGAGAGCATCGAGAGTTTCACCTCTTTTACCTATCACCATACCCATATCCGGTCCGGAGAGCTCTACTGCAAGCTCATCTCCCGATTGCTTGGTATCCACCTTAACTTCTTCTCCCAAGATTGCAAAAAGTCCGTCCAGGAACTTAACAGCCCTCTTCTCTGTAGAATCTGTATAGGTAACCTTTACCACTGCATCCTTGCTTCCTATACCGAGGAAACCCTTGGAGCCTTCCTCGATAACTTCAATCTCTACTTCATCTATGGAAGCCATGAGCTCGGATAATGCAAGCTCTATAGCTTCATCTTTTGTCTTAGCTGATTTTTCAACAGTCTTAGTCATTTTCCTAACTCCTTTTTTTCTTTTTCATATTGTATTTCTTCATCTTTTCCTGTATTTTAGCTTCGCGGATTTTGTCCTGTTCCTCAAGCTCTCTTTCCAGCTTTTTATTGTAGTAACCGTTGAGAACTATGGTCTGCACCAGTGACAAAACATTGGAAACCGTCCAATACAGACCCAGCGCCGCCGGGAATGTGAATGTGAGCCATAATGTCATAAGGGGCATAAAGTATGTCATAGACTTTGTCATGCTTTCTCCGGGATTATCGGTAGTATCCTTCTTGGGATCCGGAGAGAGTACTCTCTGGGGCTTAACCTCTTCCTTCTTTTCCTTAGCCTTGTCCTTATTCATCATAGTGGTTATCTTACTAGTAAGGAAGGTAGTAACACAGGATAGAATCGGGATTATCAGAGCAGTAAGTGCTATAACTCCTGCTGTTCCTGCAAAAAATGCCTTAAGCTCGTCCCAGGGTGTTGCGGCAAGGTCAAGTCCGAAGAAATCGAAGTTCAGCTCACCGAGCTTCTTTGCCAGCTCAATCTGAGCTCCTGCAGTTTTCTCAGAAATTTCATGTGCCTTGAACGCTGCCTTTAATGCTTCTTTAGAATAACCGAGTACATATTCCACAGGTCTCTGAATAACCTGATACATAGCTATAAGTATAGGAAACTGTATAAGCAAAGGCAGACATCCGCCCATAGGATTAACTCCGTATTCCTTATAGAGCTTCATAGTTTCCTGACTTGCTCTTTCCTTATCATATTTATACTTTTCCTGAAGCTCCTGCAGCTTAGGCTGTACACGCTGCATCTTGGTCATAGACTTCTGCTGCTTGAGCGTAAGCGGGAGCACTATAATCTTAATTAATAAAGTAAGTAATATAACCGATATGCCGTAATTGGCTACAAACTCGTATATGAGATTGAGCATAAAACCAAATGCTCTGTAAATATATCCCATCAAACAACCTCCTATCTGAGTGGGTCATAGCCGCCCTCGTTAAACGGGTGGCACCTTATAATTCGTCTTAATGCAAGATATGAGCCCTTTAATGCTCCGTATTTGGTAACCGCTTGCAGGGCATAATCCGAGCAAGTGGGATAAAATCTGCAGCAAGGTTTCTTTAAGGGCGATATTCTTTTGCGATAAAATTTAATTATCCAAATAAGTATCTTTTTCATTCCAGTTCAGACTTTTCTATACAATATTTCATGGACGCCTTCACACGCTCATAGGGAGCGTATGCCATCTTTGCCCTGGCTACTATTATTACATTGTAGCCGTATTTAGTTTGGGGCATACATTCACGGTAAACGGCTCTTATAAGCCGCTTGGCGCGGTTTCTGTCATGCGCCTTGCCTACTACCTTGGATACCGTGATTCCAAGGCGACATGTATTGGTCCTGTTTTTGTAGTAATGAAAAACCATACAGTCGGAGACTATCTTTTTGCCTTTCTTGTACGCGTAGACAAACTCTCGGTTCAGCTTGACTGTTCCTTTCATACATAGCCTCCTTAAAATCGGATATTACAAAAAACGGAACGGTCAAAGAGCCCTCTTGTGGCTCATCCAAAGCCGGGTACACATACGCACCTCGGCTTAAAGACCGTTCCCTACAGTGATTTAAAACTTGTAGGATTGAGTAACACCCAATCGTTTTAATGACCCACGGCAAATTAAGCGGATAAAACTTTTCTACCCTTTAATCTTCTGCGAGCTAAAACTTTTCTGCCGTTTCTGTCACTCATTCTTGCTCTGAAGCCGTGAACCTTGCTTCTGTGTCTTACGTTAGGCTGATATGTTCTTTTCATTAACTCTACACCTCCTTACAAAAGTACAGCTGTAACTGACAAGATTTCTTTCAATAATTACACCTCGGCAAACTCAGCAAAGACCGTATCTGCCGACACTACGGTTAGTGTCCGCCGCGTACAAAAGCGGAGTGTGGTATCTTGCCTATAAAATAAATTGCCGACTAAAAATCACATTTAATTATATACCATACTAATTTATTTGTCAACAAAAATTTTTGTACATTATCGTAAATAATGGTAATTTGTGCATATTTTATGTATCTTTGGCAGAATTTATCCACATTTTAAACAGATTTAATTCAGTTTATCAACATAAAATACATCCCCGGTACCCAATGGCTTCAGGCTGCCGTCGGGAGCCATGATTATTATTTTGATTTTCTTGTCCTTACTTAAATCAGTAAATTTAAAATTCCTTAAGCTGATTCCGCTTTTGATGGTCTCGTTTTTAAGCATTCTGGCTTCGCTCATAGAGCCGTCGGTATTATATGCGGCAACCACTATATCTGCCGAAATATCCCCTCCGGTGGAGTTTACTATACTCACCGCTATCTGTGCACCTAGATTATCATATACGGGAGCATCCTCAATTAACGCATCCAATCCGCACATACTCACAGTGGTAAAATTGCATGCGTAGTCACTTACGGATATTCTGATTGATTTTTCATTGATACCGGTTATGTCAAATTCCATAACTGCACTTTCCGATGGCATAGCAGGCAAGTATAAATACGCTTCGCTTCCGTCCTCGTAGGTTCCCGTAATCTCCGCACCCATTACATATCTGTCATCATTTGCGGTAACGGTAAGGGTTTTTGTCCCGCCGCTTTCAGATACACTGGTTTGCACCACCGGTCTTTTAGTATCTATATAGAAGGGCATATCTACCGTCTGGGTACTTACCGAGTCCGAAGCATATACTGCACTTATCTGCGCTATATAATCTCCGTCTTTTAACTCATCGCCCAAATCTCCGCAGTAAATGCTGTATTTGGTGTATTGATTCTCAAAATCGTCATATATTATTTCGTCTGATGTATTACCCTGTGCATCTCTTATAGTAAATGATATTTTATTGAAAGCTCTTAAAAACAGTGTATCAATACAGAGAAAGTCATATGCACCGTCACCGTTTGGCGAGTAGCCCTGATACTTAACTCCTGCATATAGTGAAGCATCAAAGCTTTTATCCTCTGATGCAGCCATATCTGCATATATGTTTCTGCCAAGTGTATTACACGCGGTTTCTGTATTATCACAGCCACATTCTCCCGTAAATGAAGATGCAAGCCTCGTATATGCATAGGAGCTGTTTTCATCATACCAGGGACTGTCTATCACGGGAGCCTTTTCCCAGTCTCCGTAGTATCCGGTAAAAGGTATGCTTATCTCCGGTAAACTACCGTCTGATTTATTGAATATAACGAAGCCGTCTATATAAAATCCGTTTTTAAACACCTCCAGATTTTTTTCAAGAGCAGCTTCATCCGCATTTACGGTTATACTTATATCCTCGGAGGAGTATGCTCCCACAGTAACACTCTGGGGTGCATTGTTATCATTCTGAAGCCTCACCATATCACCTATGAGGATATTGCCGTATGCGTCAACCTTTGTACCGTCTGTTATAACCTCTACACTTATATTATCATATGTAACTTCTTCATCGGTAAAATTCTCTACTGTAAAATTAAGCTTGAATTCATTATTTACATTTTCCCCCAGGCTGATTTTAGTATTTCCGTTATCACCCTTTAACACTGCGGGGGTTAAAAGAGAATTTTTCACATTAACAAGCCCTGCGCCTTGGTTTCTGGGAGAATACGGGATACCGGTATTCTCAAATCTCACTATCTGTGCACCGGACATCATGAGATTTTCGGTGAAAAGCTTTGTGTGATAATTCTCCGGAAGTGTATTTACATACTGCTTTATCACTGCCGCCGCACCGGAAAGATGCGGTACAGCCATTGAGGTACCGCCCAGGGTAGAGTATTCATTGTCCGGAAATGAAGAAAGTATAGCTTTTCCCGGGCCGGTGATATCGGGCTTTAATTCCAGATTCATTCCGGTTCCCCAGCCGGAATTAGACCTTATCTCATCCGGCGAAGCCGCATTTGCCACAGACATTACACCGCTGAGGCTTGCAGGGCTGGAATATTCACTGTAATCTGTATCCGTAGGCAAAACCATACCGTCAGATAAGCCCCTTGCATCATTACCGGCTGCAGCATAGACCATAATTCCTGCTTTATTCATGTTGTATACTGCCTCATCAAACAAAGTAATCATCTCACCATAAGGTATACCAAAGCTGAGATTTACCACATCTGCACCTATCTTTACCGCATCGTCACACGCAGCGAGTACAGCTGCCGGGCTTATGGTTTCTCCTTCTCCCACAGCCATAAATGCCAGCTGAGCCTCAGAGGCGGCTCCGTTTAAGCTTTTGCCTTCATATGTTCCGTTTTTACCCCCGGCTATACCTGCCACGTGAGTTCCGTGAGTACTCATATCCGATGACACATTGGTATCGCCGTCACCCGTTACATAGTTATATACAAATGGAAGCTTACTGCTTAAGAAAAGCTTCTCTGCAGATATACGGGCGGATATATCTTTATATACATCAGTATAATTACCGGCATTAATCTTGCCTTCATTTACAGAGCTTGCAAAAAATTCATGTTCATAGTCAAAGCCCGTATCAATTATTGCTATGAGCATACCTTTGCCGTTATATCCATTGGTGTGTGCATAGGGCATATCTATCATACTGCAGCAATTATCCGTTATTTCTCCATTTGCCTCCGGATCGCTTATGACTATATCCGGAGCTATGACTACCTTATCTACATATGAAAGAGATAATATTTTATCGATATCTTTTTCATCCACCTCAGCCGCAAATCCCAGCAACACCTCGGAATAAGCGTAATCAACCTCTAATTCACAATTATTTTGTGTTTCGGCTACAGCATACTCCACGATATCTTGATTTTCTATATCGGCAGGAGCCATACCGTATGTGGATATACCGGCGTAATCAATTATCGCATCCTTATTAACGGTTACAATCACCGTTACCTTATCGGAAGCATTTACTGCAGGTATATATAATAGTGCACTAAGTATCAGAGATATTGAAACAGATAATATTTTTTTCACGTTGATTTCTCCTTACATAATTTTTCAGTTTATATTTTATCACAAATTTTTTTCTTTCGCAACAAATATTTGACAAGTTACCTATTTTACATATATAATAGTTATAAATAAGCATCTTTCGGAGGAATATATGCGTTTAGACAAATTTCTTTCAAACAGCGGCAAGGGGAGCCGTAAAGACATAAAACAGCTTCTTAAAAGCGGTATTGTGACCGTAAACGGCAAGCCGTCAAAGGACCCTGCCCTGCACATAAATGAAGAACATGACCACATCATGATAGGTGACACCCCTGTTATTTACAAAAAATACATTTATCTCATGCTCAACAAGCCCCAAGGCTATGTAAGTGCGGTATATGATAAGCGCCTGCCGGTGGTAACAGAGCTTGTACCTAAGGAGTACGCACATTTTGAGGTATTCCCGGTAGGCAGACTGGATATAGACACCGAGGGATTACTCATACTTACCAACGACGGTGACCTCACACACAGAGTGCTCTCACCTAAAAGCCATGTGGACAAGACCTACTATGTTCGCACTGCAGTGCCCCTTAAACAAACTGATGCCGAAGAATTTAAAAACGGTGTGGTTCTGGATGACGGTTACAAGACTATGCCTGCAGTTCTGGAAATATGTGAAAATCCGGATGAATGTCTGCTGACTATTAAAGAAGGTAAATTTCATCAGGTAAAGCGCATGATGGAAGCGGTAGGTAACAAGGTTATATATTTAAAAAGAATTAAAATGGGTGCTCTCCGGCTTGATTCTTCACTAAATACAGGACAGATAAGAGAACTTACAGAGGAAGAAGTAATATTATTGGAGGAAAAGGAATAATGGATATCATTAAAAGACTTGCATCGGATTTAAAAATATCCGAAACACAGGCAAATAACACCGTGAAGCTGATTGATGAGGGTAATACCATACCCTTCATAGCACGATACAGAAAGGAAGTCACAGGCGGACTGGATGATGAGGTGCTTCGTACACTTGATGAAAGATTAAAATATCTGCGTTCACTTGACGAGAGGAGAGCTGAAATCACCAAGCTCATAGATGAGCAGGGAGCCCTTACCGATGAGCTCAAAATGAAGATTGAAGCGGCAGAAATACTAAGCGAGCTTGAGGATATCTACAGACCATACAGACCAAAGAGAAAGACCCGTGCATCCGTTGCTAAAGAGAAAGGTCTGGAGCCTCTTGCTATGCGTATACTCCTGCAGCAGGATAAGACAGGGAATCCTGATGAGATTGCTTCGGAGTATATAAATGAGGAAAAAGGCGTAGAAACCTCGTACGATGCTTTAAACGGCGCTATGGATATCATAGCCGAAATTATCAGCGACAATGCAGACTACAGAAAGAGAATCCGCTCCGTCACATTAAATCACTCTGTACTTACAACCAAAGCAGCAACAGATGAGGACAGTGTATATGCCATGTATTATGACTTCTCCGAAAGTGCCAAGAGTATAGCAAACCACAGAATTCTGGCAATTGACAGAGGCGAAAGAGAAGAAAAACTCAAGGTCTCGCTTAATATAGAAGAAAGCTTAATCATAGACTATCTGAGAAAGGAAATTCTCAAAAACTCAATATACAACGAATTAATCACCCGGGCAATAGAGGATTCATATCAAAGACTTATAGCACCCTCCATAGAGAGAGAAATCCGAAACTCTCTTACAGAAAGAGCAGAGGAAGGCGCCATCAAGCTTTTCGGTGAAAATTTAAAACAGCTTTTGATGCAGCCCCCCATAAAGGGCAAAACCGTACTGGGTCTTGACCCCGGCTACAGGACAGGCTGTAAGCTGGCAGTTTGTGACGATACCGGCAAGGTGTTAAAGACGGGAGTTATATATTGTACTCTGGATAATCATGATAAAGCAAAAAGTGCCCAGATTGTCAAAAAACTGATAGAGGATTATCATGTAGACATCATATCTATCGGCAACGGTACAGCCTCCGGTGAATCCGAGAAGTTTATATCGGAAGTGATATCGGGCATTGACAGAGAGATATACTATATCATGACCAACGAAGCAGGAGCATCTGTATATTCGGCTTCCAAGCTGGGTACAGAGGAATTCCCGGACTTTACGGTAGAGCAAAGAAGCGCGGCATCTATAGCACGACGTGCCCAGGACCCCCTCTCCGAGCTCGTGAAGATAGAGCCCGGCTCTATAGGAGTAGGTCAGTATCAGCATGACGTAAGCCAAAAAGCTCTTGCCGAAACTCTGGGCGGAGTAGTAGAAAGCTGTGTAAACAACGTGGGAGTTGATTTAAATACCGCTTCGTGGCCTCTGCTTTCATACGTGGCAGGAATAAGCAAAACAGTTGCCAAGAATATAGTCAAATACCGTGAAGAAAACGGCAAATTCATATCACGAAAAGAACTTCTCAAGGTAGAGAAGCTTGGACCCAAAGCATTCGTGCAGTGTGCGGGCTTCCTTAAAATACCCGATGCCTATAACATCCTGGACTCTACGAGCGTTCACCCGGAGTCTTATGATGCCGCGGCAGCATTATTAAAAGATGCAGGTATATCCGAAGATGAAATTCGCATGAGAAATTCATCCTCCATAGAAACTAAGCTGAAATCCGTGAATTTAGACAAATTCATTGCTGCACACAATATAGGTAAGCCCACACTTACAGACATAATTGATTCTCTCCTGAAACCGGACAGAGACCCCAGAGATTCAATGCCAAAGCCTGTACTAAAGACCGATATCCTCACCATGGAGAGTTTGTATGAAGGTATGGTGCTTACAGGTACCGTAAGAAATGTTATTGACTTTGGTGCATTTGTAGATATAGGAGTACACCAAGACGGACTTGTACACATTTCGGAAATAGCAGACCGCTATATCAAGCATCCCTCCGATGTACTTAAGGTAGGAGATGTCATAAAGGTAAAGATAATTGACGTAAATATGGATAAAAAGCGTATTTCTCTATCCATAAAACAAGCGAATTAATGAAAAAAACTAAACAAAATGTCAAATTAAATAAGGCAAATTGTGCACATACAACAAATTTTTAAACACTTTCAAAACCACCTCATTTTTGCTTAGAAATTTTATAATACAATTTTACAAAAAAGAAGTTTTAAATTGTGCAAAAACAATAATTAGATTTTTAAAACATTCTTTTTTGAAGATTTTTGCATTTTCTTTTATGCAATCTGTATATTTTGGGCGATTTATTTTGTCAAATTAACCATTGGAAGTTTTTAAAAAATATGTTAGAATACTATTACAATAAAACTGTATAGATATGCTTAGGAGGTAATTATAATATGGCAAGTTTAAGTTTACAGCACATCTACAAGAGATATGATGGCGGCGTTACAGCTGTATCCGATTTCTGCATCGACATCGCAGATAAGGAATTCATTATCTTCGTTGGTCCTTCCGGTTGCGGTAAAACCACCACCCTCAGAATGATTGCCGGACTTGAAGAGATCACAGAAGGTTCTCTTTACATCGGCGACAAGCTCATGAATGATGTTGCTCCTAAGGACAGAGATATCGCCATGGTTTTCCAGAACTATGCTCTCTATCCTCACATGACAGTATTTGATAACATGGCATTCGGTCTTAAATTAAGAAAGATTCCGAAGGAAGAAATCACTAAGAGAGTTAAAGAAGCTGCTAAGATTCTTGATATCGACCACCTTCTCGACAGAAAGCCGAAGGCACTCTCCGGCGGTCAGAGACAGCGTGTTGCTCTCGGTCGTGCTATCGTAAGAGAGCCTAAGGTATTCCTTATGGACGAACCTCTCTCCAACCTTGATGCTAAGCTTCGTGTTCAGATGAGAACTGAAATCTCCAAACTCCACCAGAGACTTCAGACAACATTCATCTATGTAACACATGACCAGACAGAAGCTATGACTATGGGTACCAGAATCGTTGTTATGAAAGACGGTTTTGTACAGCAGATTGATACACCTGCTAACCTTTACAATGAACCCTGCAACATGTTCGTAGCAGGCTTCATCGGCAGCCCCCAGATGAACTTCACCGATTGCTCCATCACCGAAGAAGACGGTGCTATAGCACTTAACTTTGACGGACAGAAGATTGTTCTTCCCGATGGTATCGGCGCTAAGGTTAAGGCTACAGGTTATGTAGGCAAGGAAGTAGTCCTCGGTATCAGACCTGAAGATTTACACGATGAGCAGACATTCATCGATTCTTCTATGGAAAGTGTAGTAAGTGCACACGTAGAAGTTACAGAAATGATGGGTGCTGAGACTTATCTCTACATGAAGATAGGTGATACTCAGTATACCGCAAGAGTTAACCCCAGAACTACCGCTGTTGCTAATTCTGATATTAAGGTTGCTCTTGACCTCAATAAGATTCATCTCTTTGATAAAGAGACAGAGATGGTAATCTTAAACTAATTCCTAATAAGATTTCAAAGGGCAGCCTTTCATAGGTTGCCTTTTTTGATTACATTTATGTGTAAACAAATTGAATTTTATTGACATTGTTGCCAATAAATGGTATAACTTAGTTATAATAAATTTATTATTATGATGAATATTAACAAAAGAAAGGATGAACCTATGAATAAGAAACGACTTATTACGCTTTGCGTAACCGCTGTTATAATGGTGCTTTTGCTTCTGGTCATAATTCCTCCTGCACTTGACATTTTTAACATTCCCATATCGGGCTCATCAGATGAGATACTTATCAGCATTGATGATAATACTTCTACTCTAAAGGTGGGCAGTATACTGGAAGATAATAAACTCATCCGATCCAAATTCGCATTTTTAATTAAAGTGAAAACAAGTGCTAAAAATCCCATAACAAGCGGTACACATACATTAAAAAGGGGTATGACATCATCGGAAATTATAGAGAAACTCACCAGACCCAAAATCGCAAGGGAAACTATCAACATTACTTTCCCGGAGGGTTATACTGCAGAACAAATGGCATCTTTGCTGGAAGATAAGGGTATAGTATCCAAGTCAGAGTTTCTTAAAGCTCTGGAGGATGAATATAAATTTGAATTTCTTTCATATATACCGGAGGCTGACTATAAATATGCACTGCAGGGATTTTTGTTTCCCAGCACATATGAATTTTATAAAGATTCGGATGCACATGAAATCATAACACGTATGCTGAGTCATTTTGAAAGCATATACAAGGAAAACGCAGATAGTTATGAAAACATATTTACAATTATAACAAAAGCCTCTCTTATAGAAAAAGAAGCAAAAATCGATACAGAGAGACCCACAGTAGCCGGAGTTATAGAAAACCGTATAAAAAGCGGTATGCCATTTCAGATAGATGCCTCCGTGCTGTATGCTGCAACAGACGGTATGTATGATGTAACCGACGGTCCCTCTATAGCAGGCTTTATCAAAAATTTGGATTCACCCTATAACACATATAAATATAAGGGACTCACACCGGGACCTATATGCAATCCGGGACTTACTTCAATCAAAGCTGCACTTAACCCTGAAAAGCATGCATATCTCTATTATCATACAGATTCAAGCAAAAATGATGGGTCTCATATATTTACTAAAACATATGAGGAGCATGCTAATACTATTGAATAGATTTATGATTTAAAATATATTTTACATCCTTGGTAGTTCGAGCGTATCAACATCACGAAAGCGCATTTCGCCCTATATGTAATTTGCGTTTAAGCCCGGACACACTCCGTGGCAACGGCAGGGTGTCCGGGCTTAGAGCAGGGTTAGCGCAATTATTTACTTTACCACCGCAATTACATGTAGGGAACGACGCCCTCGTCGTTCCGATGATTCGCACCATTATGTCTCATCCGATTTTCATACGTCTTTTTATTTTCTTACTGTGATTGCAGTCGTGTTTGATTTGACCTTTCCGCCTTTGGTTTCTATGTGAAATTTCACGGTACCTTCTGCCTTTGGGGTGATTGATATCGCAGGGTATCTTATTACATTAAAACCTGCCATTCTGAACTCTATATCTGCTATCTCGGGATTGTCCGATACCACGTGGAAGCTTCCGATGGTTGTAAATGCACCGCCGGATATATCTATGATATATGTTTTGTGTTCACCTACATAAATTTCTTCCTTTGATAAATCCCTCACCTCTATACTGCGAACAGGTGAAAAATAGCGCACTGCGGCTATAGATGCGATTACGGCTGCAGCAATACAGGCAATTTTAAATCTTTTGTTCATGGTGATTCTCCTTTGTCACTAAAATAGGTATAAAAAATGCGCCAACCGTGAAGTCGACGCATAAAAAACGCAAACCCCGATTGTCGCTAAACATAATTAACCGGAAACAGACATAATCTGATACAGTATCTTGTAGAGCTTGCATTTTTATCAAATTCTAAAGATACTGTATGCAAACAAGAGTATAATATACTTATAAAATACTCCTATGTTTCCGATTATTCGATTATGTTTAGCATAATTATAATATCACATTTTAAAGATTTTAGCAATATGTTTTTGAAAAAATTTGTGTTGGACAGATAAATAGGAGTTTATATCATCAATGTAGGGACCGTCGTCCCGACGGTCCGTGTGCACCAACCTAGGTGCGGAACGACGAGGGCGTCGTTCCCTACATGTAATTGCGGTGGTAAAGTAAAATGGATATCTAACCACAGAACCACCACCCCGTCCGGAGTAAAGGAGTATACCCGTAGCCGACATAGAGGGCTGTTTTTGGTAGCTGTTTTTGAGTATATGCGATTTTCGAGGGGAAACGGGCAGGACATTAATTCAGTTCCCTTATGGTCCTGCCCGTTTAGAGCTGCACCAGTGAGCAATTGCGAACGATTCAGCTCGACCCCGAAAATCGCTTAGACGAAAATTACAGATACCAAAATAGCACTTGTGGTCGGCGTAGGGTATG
>JAGATB010000037.1 GCA_017621495.1 Clostridia bacterium | reverse complement strand
GGGTTCGGCGCTTGCCGACATTCCGAAATTGAGTTTTTTACATTCTATATTTGCCTGCGGAAAGCTTTTAATTTTCGGACAAAAAATAAGAGGACGTAGTTTGTCCTCTTAAATAATATTTATAATGTATTTTTCTAATTCTTTTGATCGAAATCAGCAATAATAGCTTATTTCTCCAAAAAAATCATACCACTTTGAAGAAATTTCACTGCTGTTTGCTTCAATAATTCTGAGTAAATTTCTCAAGTCTTTTGCCGGGATACGAGAGTTATTATTACACAACAGTGTTTTTCCTGTCTTAGTTATCCAGATTTTAGTTGCATTTACAGAAGGTGTATTCTCTGAAATGTGTACATGAATTGGTTCAATCGGCTCATTTTCATTTGACCAAAAGAAAATGATATATGGACCAATTTTAAAAATTTGAGGCATTGGAAAATCCTCCCTTTTGAGAAAACTCCATAATGAGGTGAGCGTTATTTTCTACAAAGGTTTTGTAATACTGCATATCTGCTTCGGAGAAGCCGATAACATCTTCCCATGTATAATCCGGCAAATAACAGGTCGCATTATGAAATCCACCGTAAACCGCTTTTTCAATATAAACCTTCACTCTGTTATCGGCTCTCTTTTCAGAATGAACAATCTCGGTACCATCACTTAGTGTCATAAATGGATACATCATTGAGTAATCGCCTCCAATTAATATTTATATCTTCATTATAAAATCTAAATATGATTAAATTAACACTACCTTAAGTTTAAGTATACTCCAATTCCGGCAAAATTTCAATAGTTTTATTCAAAATGTAAAAAATGGGACTATAAAGTCAAAATTCCGGTTCGTCGGCAAGCGCCGAACCCTACGTTAAGTGTAGGGAATGGCGGTTGCCGACATTCCGAAATTGAATTTTTTACATACTATATTTTGTCTGCGGAAAGCTTTTAATTTTCGGACAAAAAATAAGAGGACGTAGTTTGTCCTCTTAAATAATACTTAGAATATACTTTTCTACTTCTAAAACAAATTTTTCTGCATCTGCAATTTGTTCTTCAAGATCTTCTTTGGATATGATATAAAAATCTTCGTAATCGGATTCTTGTCTGACCATAAATGCATTTTTAATTATATATGAAAACTGTTTATCAAACACTTTTGTTTTGATGTAATGCTCTTGAAAATATGAAATAACACCCGAATGTTTTTTTCTGTCAATACCGTCTAATGCCAAAACTGCTCTTGCAGAATGAAATATGGCATAGTATGACCTGTTTGCTGCAGTTGCAAATTGTCCGGCATCATATGTCAATTTAGCTGAATCCAAACACTCTTTTGCTTTTTCCAATCTGTACTTTGAAAGGTTTCTTGCAACTTCATCAGGCATATCGCACACCTTCTCTCAACACATTCTGATAAAATGGCAATACATTTTCCCACTCTTTAAAAAACTGAACACTTTGCAATTTTGGCGACAAAAAAACATCATTGTCCAAATCCAAATCAGCACAGAAATTATTAATCTTTCTGCGATAATATGCAAGCTCCTCCCTCGACATATCAACCATTATCATTATATCAATATCAGATTCCTCGTCATAGTCGCCGCGGGCATATGAACCATACAAAATAACGCTTTGAAACTTATCGCCAAATAAATCTTTGGAAAATCTAACAATCTTTTCAATTATAGTATCGAGTTCTGTCTTAGTGCACATATCATCACCACCTTAAGTTTAGTATACTCCATTTCCGGCAAAATTTCAATAGTTTTATTTGAAATGTAAAAAATGAAGTCAAAATTCCGGTTCGTCGGCAAGCGCCGAACCCTACGTTAAGTGTAGTAAATGGCGGTTGCCGACATCCCGAAATTGAATTTTTTATTGTTCTTCGCTATTGGCACTTCCTGCACGGTTAAGCAGCATCATAGCCGCTACTATAACCACCGTCACTGCAAAGATACCGAGCATACCCTTGCCCATTATTGGCAGAGTGCTCAAGAAAGCATTTACATCTATATTCATGATATCCTCCTTAACCTACAAGGTTTAATATAAGTCCGCCGGCAATTACAGATGCTATCTGACCGGATACGTTTACACCTATGGTGTGCATCAGCAGGAAGTTGCCGGGGTCTTCCTTAAGACCCATCTTATGAATAACTCTCGCCGACATGGGGAATGCAGATATACCTGCCGCACCTATCATGGGGTTGAGCTTCTTCTTGGTAAATAGGTTCAAGAATTTAGCAAAAAGCACACCGCCTGCTGTGTCGAAGATAAATGCAAAAAGTCCCAGACCTATGATGAGAAGTGTGCTCGGTGTGAGGAACTGCTCATAGTGCATCTTGGTAGCGATTGTGATACCCAGGAATATGGTGATAAGATTTGCAAGCACCTTCTGAGCTGTCTCGGAGAGACTGTTGAGCACACCACACTCACGAATAAGATTACCAAACATGAGGAAGCCTATAAGTGAAACACTGGCAGGTGACACAATACCCACAACCACTGTTATGATAATGGGGAAAAGTATCCTTGTAAGCTTGGAAACGCTCTTTTCCTCATAGGGCATGCGGATGCATCTTTCCTTCTTTGTGGTAAGTAATTTGATAACCGGCGGCTGGATGATGGGCACCAGTGCCATGTATGAATATGCAGCAACCATGATAGCACCAACGTAATTTGAACCCAAAGTGTTTGCCACGAAGATTGATGTGGGGCCGTCTGCCGCACCGATGATAGCTATGGACGCAGCATCCTTTAAATCAAAGCCGAAAAGTGACGCAAGACTCAGTGTCATGAAAATACCGAACTGTGCCGCCGCACCGAAAAGCATAAGCTTGGGATTGGAAAGAAGCGGTCCGAAGTCAATCATGGCACCTATACCTATGAAAAGAATAAGCGGAAACAGCTCGTTTGCAATACCTGCATTAAACAGTACCGTGAGTGCTCCCTCCTCGCCTATGGCACCGGACAGGGGCAGGTTTACCAGAATGGCACCAAAGCCCATGGGCAAAAGGAGCGTGGGCTCCATGTCCTTTGCGATGGCAAGATAGATAAGAATGCCGCCGATAAGCCACATTACAACCATCTGCCACTGGATGTTTGCCACGTTGAAAAACAAATCATTTAAAAATTCCATACTTTACCTCCTTAGGAGCAATAAAAAAGACTTCTACCATACCTTGTATGATAAAAGTCTCGCTGTTTAATACAAATGCGGGATTAAATCCGAATTGACGCAATTTGTAGCGGATTTCCGTCAGCTACTCCCTTTTATATTCTATGTTATATATTATACCAAATTTTTGAAAAATGTCAATAAAAAAGTGAAAAAGGCTAATTATTTTTTCCATAGCGGTATTTACATTTGACAATATTTGGGGTATAATGTATACTGTGAGAAAATTTGGATTTTACATATATTAAAGGAGTTGTTTGTAATGAGAAAAACTAAAATGGTGTGCACCATAGGCCCCGCAAGCAGCAGTGAAGAGATTTTCAGAGAGATGTGCCTCTCCGGCCTTAACGTGGCAAGACTTAACTTCTCTCACGGAACCCACGAGGAGCACAAAGAAAAATTTGATATGATAAAGAAGGTCAGAGCAGAGCTGGGTCTGCCCATAGCTATAATGCTGGATACCAAGGGACCGGAATTCAGAATCAAGACCTTCAAGGACGGCAAGGTAAACATAAAGGCAGGAGATACGTTCACCTTTACCACCAAAGATGTGGAGGGTGATGAGAGCATAGTTTCCGTCAACTATGAGGGACTTGCCAATGACCTCAAAGTAGGCGACAAAATCCTTGTTAATAACGGTCTGCTGGTATTTAAAGTAGAAAAGCTTACCGACACCGACGCAATCTGCAAAATCATAGAGGGCGGCGAAATGTCCAACAGAAAGAGCATGAACTTCCCCAACAAGGTACTAAGACAGGTGTACCTAAGTGAACAAGACAAGTCGGACATACTCTTTGGTATAGAAAACGACGCAGACTTCATAGCGGCGTCATTTGTATCAAAAAAGGACGATGTGGTAGCCGTAAGGGAATTCCTGGACGCTAACGGCGGAGAAAATATAGAAATCATAGCCAAGATAGAAAATCAGACCGGCATAGACAACATAGAAGAAATCTGCGAAATGTGCGACGGCATCATGATAGGCAGAGGTGACCTGGGAGTGGAGGTGCCCTTTACGGAGATACCCGCCATACAAAAGTACCTTATCACCAAATGCCGACTCCTGGGCAAGAGAGTAATAACCGCCACAGAAATGCTGGAATCCATGATACACAATCCCCGCCCCACCAGAGCGGAGATATCCGACGTGGCAAACGCAGTATACGACGGCACAAGTGCAGTAATGCTCTCCGGCGAATCTGCCGCAGGCAAATACCCGGTAGAAACAGTGCGTACAATGTCTGAAATAGTGGAAGAAACCGAAAAACATATAAATTACAAAAAAAGATTTAAGACCAGCAGCTTTAACATCAGAAATGTAGTGGACGCAGTATCCCACACAACCTGCCAGATGGCAATCGACCTCGATGCCAAGGCAATCGCAGCATGCTCTGTATCGGGCAAGACTGTGCGCATGGTATCCAGATTCCGCTGCCCTGCACCTATTATAGGCATGACCGTAGACCAAAAAGGCTGGTACAAGCTGGCTCTGTCGTGGGGCGTTATACCCGTGCTGTGCGAAGAATTCACATCCACAGATGTGCTGTTCTACCATGCAAGCCAGGAAACCAAACGCATCCTCGGACTCGAAAAAGGCGACAGTATAGTGCTCACAGGCGGCAGAACAAACGGCAAATCCGGTAACACCAATATGATAAAGGTAGAGACTTTCTAAGTTTAACAAAAAATTTATAATTTTAACAAATATTTTATTGCTTTTTCACAAGTTATGTGGTACAATAAATATAAAGAAGGAATAAAGATGAGAATTATCCAATCAAAACTAATTACCGAAGAAGTAAAGAGACTCTGTATGGAGGCTAACTTCAATCTCCCCTGCGATATACGCAGGGCGATAGATGAAGCCGTACACAAGGAAACCTCCCCCACCGGCAGAGACATACTCGGCAAGCTGCGTGATAACTACCGCATAGCGGAGCAAAAGCAAGTTGCCATATGTCAGGACACAGGTATGGCGGTATTCTTTGTGGAGATAGGCAACGAGGTCCACATTGATGGCGACACCCTTACAGACGCTATCAACCAAGGTGTACGCCTTGGCTACGAGGAAGGCTACCTGCGCAAATCAATTGTAAAAGACCCCTTAAACAGAGTAAACACCGGAGACAATACTCCGGCTGTGATACACTACGATTTTACATACGGTGATAAGCTCAAAATCACTATAGCACCCAAGGGCTTCGGCAGTGAAAACATGAGTGCTGTACGGATGTTCTCCCCTTCTGCAGGAATTGACGGCATCAAAGAGTTCGTACTGGAGACAGTGGACAAAGCCGGAAGCAACCCCTGCCCTCCCATAGTAGTGGGAGTGGGTATAGGTGGTAACTTTGAAAGTGTGGCTTGTCTGGCAAAGAAAGCACTTACCAGAGATGTAGACTCTCACCACGAGGATGAGTACTATGCCAAGCTGGAGGATGAGCTTCTGTGCAGCATAAACAAGCTGGGAATAGGACCTCAAGGCTTTGGCGGCAACACCACAGCCCTGGGAGTAAACATAGAAACCGCACCGACCCACATAGCGGGTATGCCCTGCGCAGTAAATATCAGTTGTCACGTAACCAGACACAAGACAACCGTCATCTGATTATATGCCATGTGGCTTATAATAAAACAAATTTAAAGCGAAAGAGGGTTTTAGTATGAAATTAAAAATTACCGGAAGAAAAATTGACGTAACAGAAGGTCTCAGAGAGTATACCACAGGCAAGCTCTCAAAGCTGGACAAATTCTTCGGTGAAGAAGCAACGGCAGATGTTACATTATCCGTTCAGAAGGATAACCATATAATAGAAGTGACCATACATCACAAGGGAATGATTTACAGAGCAGAGGTCAGCGAACCCGATATGTACGCTTCCATAGACAGAGTAGAGGATGTACTGGAAAGACAGATAAGAAAGCAAAAGACAAGACTGGAGAAACAGCTTAAATCCGGTGCATTTGCTCCAAGTACAGACTTCGGCGACGTAGAGGAAGAGGCAGAATTCAAGGTTGTTAAAACCAAGACCTACTCCGCCAAACCCATGAGTGTGGAGGAAGCTATCCTTCAGATGAACCTTTTGGGACATGCATTCTACATCTTCAGCAATGCCGAAAACATGGACAAGAATGTTGTTTATAAGAGAAAAGACGGTAACTACGGTCTTATAGAGCTTGAATAGTATTATATCGGGGGGCTGTGGCAAAACGATTTTTGGAATCGGGTTGCCTACAGCCCCTTTATAATTATCTTTTTCCTTTTCTTTTGCTATTTCCCAGTGTATAGCAGAAAAATTTCAACACTTTTTAAAAATTTTCACTGTAAAATCTGCTAATTTAAATATAAATTTATTGTGCAATATAGACTACACAACGCACTGCATAAATCTCTATTATATCAATTTCTCTTTGTATCCAGAGGAACAATAGAAATAGTATACCCCAGTGGATTTAAAAGTTTAAACAAAGTATCTATCTGAGGAGTTGACTTCATACTTTCGAGCCGTGCAATTGCCGGTTGTTTGATTCCGCTGATTTCAGCCAAATCCCTCTGCGATAAGCCTTTTTCTTCACGAGCTTCAATCATTTTTCCGATTAATTCAATTTCAAAATTTATTTTTTCTCTTTCTGCAGATGACACTCTGGAATCATCATTCATATATTCTGAAAAAGTCCTAACCTGTTTCATATATTATCATTCCTTTCCAAAAAATCTTTAAGGTTGTTTTGAGCTTTTATAATTTCCTTAACGGGTGTCTTTTGTGTCTTCTTTATAAAATGGTGAAGGAGTACAAATCTATTGTTTTTCCAATAAAAGAAAAATATTCTGTTATTTAGAGGTCTTAGCTCCCAAATTTCATCATTAATATGTTTTACATAGGGCTTTCCTATACGGGTACCATATTTTTGTAGAGCACCAATGTATGCAAGAATCTTTTCTCTGTTTATTCTATCGGTTTTACTTGTTTTTGACTTTACCTTTAAACTATCAAGATAATCTACAATTTCAGATTTTCCGTGTTTGTCATAATAAAATTCTACTTCATACAAAATTAAAACCTTCTTTCTATTATATGATAACATATTTGTTATCATTAGTCAATATTTTTCACTTAAATAATTTAATTATTGATTTGATTATATCATTATCTATGCACAAAAACAATGTACAAATGAAATTTAACCGCAATGTGAATAACAAGGTTAATCCATGGATATGGCTTAATCGTGAACCGTAGGGCACAGCCTTTAGGATGTGCCGAACATGCTGCG
>JAGATB010000036.1 GCA_017621495.1 Clostridia bacterium | reverse complement strand
GTTGTCTATCACCAATGGAATATCATAGAGAAAGACAAAAAGTAGCATAAAACGAGAACCCCTGATTGGGGTTCCCACAAACTTTTTGTTATTTGAGCTGTCTACTAAACGGGTATGGGTTCAAAATAGGCACGTCCCTATTTAGCACTATTTAGCACGGAATTTACTTTGGCAATCAACAGCCATATAACAAATTAAAATTTGCTGTTGTATTTTACTTAAAATTATGATACAATAATTACAGCAGATATTAAAAGGAGGTTTTTGTATGCCAAATATCAGACCTGTTTCCGATTTAAGAAACTATACAGAAGTTTTAAAAGAAATTTCATTTGATGAGCCCGTATTCCTTACCAAGAACGGCAGAGGTCGTTATGCTATTGTTGATATGGAAGAATACGAAAAAACAAAAGCAATCATTAAACTCATGGGGAAACTTGCCGAAGCAGAAAAATCCGCAAAAGAAAAAGGCTGGTTGTCTAACGATGATGTAAAAGCTGCTTTGGGGGTATTGTGATGAAAATACGAGTCACCCCTACGGCATTAAATGACTTAAAAGAAATTAAATCTTATATTGAAAATGATTTATCAAATCCCATAGCAGCAAATAGAGTAATTAAACGAATAATTGACGATTATAGCCGTTTGGAAATTACTCCGCACATGGGATCGTCGCTATCGACCAAAGCACCTTTTGATACTGATTACCGCATTATTGTCAGTGGAAATTATCTTGTATTTTACAAAATCGATGATGAGTATGTTTCAATTTACCGTATATTATATGGTCGACGTGATTATCTCAAAATTATTTTTTCTGATATTGAATTAAACGACGAAGAATAGCAGATTGATTAAGTAAGGAGTTACTTATGTGTCTTTACGGTAATGGTATGTGTAATCGAAAGGGCACGCAGGTCGTTCCCTACAAATCGGATTTGTGTTCAACAAAATAATGTCTCGGAAATGCAAATCAGAAACTACATGTAGTGAGTAACACCCGGGGATGCGACCAAGCCTTCCCCTTGAGGGGAAGGTGGCAGCCAAAGGCTGACGGATGAGGTGTAAACAGGTCCGTCCTCGGGCGTTCAAACGTCTCACATCTGCGTAGAACAGATAATTCACATAGCTTTCTTTTAGATTTCAATACAAAAAGTTGACAAAACAGGCACGTCCCTATTTAGCACAAACGTCCCTATTTAGCACAAAAAGTTGACAAAACAGGCACGTCCCTATTTAGCAAGCAAAATAAAAAAGCTTGACGATTAACGTCAAGCTTTTTTATTCAGATATTAATTGAATTAGCTGTTTTCAAAAATATTCTTATTATTAACCAACTTGTGTAGTGGATGCAGCAGTGTAAATAGTTACATACTTATTATTGAATTTATTGTTACTTCCAAAACGAGAACCACCCATTTTATTAGTAAAACCAGTAGGTAAAGCAGAAAGAGATTCCTTAACAGATAACTCTACAACTTCAACAGTAGGTTTTGTATATTTTTTCATCGTAATCTCCTCCTTCTTATTCCTTAACATATGTAAGTGCAGCATTCAAAGAACTTGTTACAGTACTCCATGTTGCATCATCTTCAGCATTCACACGTAATACAATCACAAAGTTACCATCCTCGTCGCAACCTAATGCTTTGAGTTCCTTAACTGTGTCACCGTCTACAAGTTTTACACCGTATTCAGAGGGATTGCCCTCAACTTTACCAGTAAATACAACGGCTTTATAACTTACACCAGCTTCATCAGTGTCGGTTTCGTAATTGGTAACAGCACCTTCTGTCATACCTGTGTAAGTATACCAACCTGTTTCAGCATGAGTAGCAGCATCTGCAGCACTAGAAATATAGTTTGCACCAGGCTTAAAAGTAAAAGTCTCAACCGACCAATCTTTAATATCAGCACCGTTTTTTGCCACCGTTACACCATCATACAAAACAGACTGAGCTACACCACTAAAATTAAATGTAGCCTTACCATCTGAACCAGCAGTCTGCTGATCAATGTAAAGAATTCCATCATTAGCAGAGACAGTATTATTATGTACATAATAAGTAATCTCATCACCCTGTTCTACACCACTAACAACTGTCTGAACCGAAACTGTTGCTGTTGCATCAGCAGCTTTAGTATAGTCATAATCTGTAGTAGTTGTAATTGTAGCAGCTGCCATTGCTGAGAAACCGGCAAATGTAACGCCAAGAGCTGTTACAGCTGCCATAATTTTTGAAAGCTTAATTTTCATCTGACAAACATCTCCTTCATATAATATACTGATTTGTTAATAGTATTGTACCAAAATTGTTTTTAATTGTCAATAGTAATTCCTTTTTTTTTCAATAAAATATATCACAATTAGTTTTGGGGTTGTTTGTGCACCTTGCATATCGGTTACAAAAAAGTTACGAAAAGGTGGACTTGCACTGGTGATTTTGACAAATGGGGGTATGTTTAAGAAATATGCAGATTATTATTTTATACTCCAGCTTCCCTTTCGGTCAGAGCCTTCTCTCTTGATAATCCCTCTATCTTTCAGTGACTTTATTATTTCTGAGATTGTCTTACGGCTCTTTCCTAATTCTGCTGCCATTGAAGTTGTTGTTATTTTGGGATTGTTTTTTATTAGATTAAGCACAGACAATTCTCTATCTGTCACCTTTTCTGTCACCTTTTCTGTCACCTTTGATGTGACAGAACTCCTATAGAAATTCACTCTAAAATCTCCATCCATATCTATAAGTTCAGGTTCTGTTAAATCGTATTTTGAGAATTCATCAAACATACGAGGAATTCCACTTCCCCACTCTTCAATTATTCTCATGTACGAAAAAGCATTTGCTATTGCTCTGTTCCGAACCTTAGAATAACCTTCACGAATCTTTTCTATTGTTACTCCATTTAATAACATTCCGGGTGAAGTTACTTCTAATCTGTTATCATACAAGGCTACCTGAACATTACCAGATTCAAGATAGCTGCGATGTGTAACTGCGTTTGCTATTATTTCACGAATACTACCAACCGGCATCTCATACATATCCTGCCTATATAGACCTTCAATTTCTGCACCGAGATTTATTTTTGATAAAACATATCTGTATGCTTCTTCTATTTGATTTTGTATTGAGCCTGTGAATTCTCTACGATCCACAAATATTGCTCTGTTATCTCCCTTAAATACACCGCACTGTATTTTGGTAGAAAGGATCTCATTTCCTGTCAATAAGGCAAAGCTGTTTGTAGGATAGTTTTTCCCATCCTTTTCGACAATAATTCCCCATGAAAGGAGATTGTTTTTTGTAGGCTTTTTGATTTCGTGTTTAACTTCATCAAAATAGCAATTGTTAACGGCTGTATTATACATACTATCACACAAATCATTTATATCTTTATCAGTAATGTCAAAACCAAGACAAATTGCCTGGTCAAAGCTTTTGCTGGCTCCTTCAAACATCAACTCTTTTAATCTCGTTTCATCTGCATGTCTTGTTGTTCCTGCTACTCGAATGTACGCACCTTTTTCTTTACCAAGTGACTTGATATAATATGGTCTTTGTGTTGATGCAGCAATTTCAACGACAATCAGTTTCTTATTTTCTACAGTCTGTAAAGTTATATCGGGAATTATAGCCGGTTCGCACGAATCTGAAATTGCATTTGCTATTGAATCCATTAACTGAAATGCCTTTTCTTCATCTATACCTACAATTTCTCTTGTTTTGTCCTCAACTCCGAAAATCACCTTACCACCATAGGAGTTGGCAAATGCAACTACAGATTTCATATACTTCTCACTATGTTCAGGAAGTTCTCTCTTATATTCAATTTCTTTATTTTCACCATTTTTTATTTCTTCTAATAACATAAAGCCCTCCCCCTATTTAATCTTAATATAAACACATTTTTGCGGGCGATTCGTGAATCGCCCCTACATTCGTTGTGTTTATTATACCCTATTGTATTGCGATATGCAAGCTAATTGCAAAAAATGATTCGGAATGCATGAATGCATTCCCTACATTCGTCTTAAATTCAATAAATACATATATTACATCGTCGTCTGCAGAGCGTGGTCTGAGAGGTGGATTTTCCTGGTTGCAATATCGAAGGCTGCGGCTCTGTGGGAGATGATGATACAGGTTTTGTTTTTCAGTAACTTTATATTCTGCAGGATTTGGGCTTCTGTTTCATCGTCCAGGGCGCTGGTGGCTTCGTCCAGCAGTATAACCGGTGCATCCAGATATAGTGCTCTGGCTATAGCCAGTCTCTGCACCTGACCTTCACTTAAGCCAAGTCCGTTTTCGCCCAATACTGTATCCATTCCCTCCGGCAGAGTATTTATATAATCCAGTATACACGCAAGCCTTGCCGCTTCCTCCACTCTTTCCGGGTCGGGGGTGTCATCAAAGAAGGCAATGTTCTTACGTATAGTGCCGGAGATTATCATATTCCCCTGGGGCACATATGCAAAGAGTGAGCGGGTTGATGAGCCTATGGAAATTTTTTCTTCCTTATTATATATACACAGCTCACCTGCATGGGGCTTTAGTATACCCAGCAGCAGCTTAAACAATGTAGTCTTACCCTTGCCGGAGCTGCCGCTTATGACGGCTATATCGCCCTTGTTTACGGTGAAGGAGGCATCATCAAATATCACCTCATCATCGTAGGCAAACTTAAGCTTCGACACATCTATAGCAGTAAAGTCTGCTATATTATTACCCTCCGGCTCATCCTCGTCTATGAACTCTATCTCCATTATACGCTCTGCCGAGGCACATGTTGCGAAAAACTGCGACACGGTGCCGGATATCTGCCTGAATGGCTGCTGTATGGAGTTCACCAGCTGAACTATGGCGGTAAACACACCCACTGTCATAAGACCTGCGCTTATCTTGTATGCACACCAAGCCACTGCAAAGTAATACGCCACCGTAAGCGCTACGTAATACAGGATATTGACAAAGAGGCTTATATAGCCGCGTTTCATATTGAGTTTGTAGTTCTCATACTGAAGGAGTGATGCATGGTGCGCCGCCTTGCGTTCACTGCCGAAGGCTTTGAGCGCCATGATGTTTTGTATACATTCCTGCATAAACGAACGAGTCTTGCCGTCACTGGCACGGCATGCTGCGTGGAGCTTCTTCATCCTCCTGCCGTAGAGTGCCGAGCTAAGAAGCACCACCGGACCCAATGCAAGGCATATGAGCGACAGCGAAAGGTCCAGCTTCATCATGGCAACAAAGCTAAACACCACTCCCGTAACCAAAGTAACCAAAGCAGGTACAATGCCTATGATATTGGAATTGATGATATCTATATCGCCGGTGAGGCGATTGATAAGCTCGCCGGAGTGATATTCATTCACACCGGTGAAATCCCGGGTCATTATGGTGGTAAATAGCTTACACTGGAGTTTGTTTCTGTAACGGGCACTCAGGCGAACCTCATAGAGATTGTATATACTCTCTGCTGCAAGCTCCACTACCAAGAGCACAGCCAGCCTTATTATACACGATGAGAAGCTATCCTCCGAGGCTCCCGTAGCGGAGTCCAGAAGCAGCCTGGTAGCCATGGCAAACTCCACGGATATGTATGATACAAATACTCCTATAAGTGTGAGAAAAAGTATAGAGCCGAGTATCGGCTTTGCATTATTAAATATCCACCGTATGGCGGATTTGCGTTCCTTAAACATGGGCTATCCTCCTCAATACATTCAAAAGATAAAGCACATGCTGTCTTAAAGGAAATATGAGCACCCAGATACGTGAATACAGCCTTATGATGAAATCCTCCGGCTTGTAATCCTTGCCATTGCGGCAAAATGCCACCACCTTGGCTATCACCTGGCGGGTATACACAGGGTACTCCTTCTCAGTCTCGAAGTCTCCGGCTATGGTGAGTACGTCACCCTTCTTCTTAATTATACGGTGGAGTATATATTCGCCGTTTTCTCGTCTATGGAGCACTATATCATATTTTTTCACATTGTGAGCCTCAGCCAGAGTGACCGTATCCTTGAGGTTATGCAGTATGGGTGTCATGCTTATGCCGGATACCTGCATCTTAACATTGGTACCGTTTGATATGCATTCCTCTATAAGGGGCATAAGGTCATTTATACTGTAGGCAGCATTTTGATTAATAATCAAATCAATTCAACACCTTTTTGGATTTAAGTACATCTATAAATTCTTTAACATCGGTTTCTGCAGTTGTACGGTCTACGTCATATTCTGCGGTGAGTGCATCTACCAGGGCTTCCTCCGTGATATCCTCCTGAAGATTATTCCACAGAAACGCACCTGTCTCGTTGATGGTAATCATAGCAGAGAAGTCTATTATATTGGCACCGGTGGGCACTATAACGTAGCTGTCTGCTACCTCCTTTAATGTAAATCCGGGTTGTACCTTCATTTTAAATCATCCTTTCTGATACAAATTGCTTTTCGGGCGATTCGTGAATCGCCCCTACATGTAACATTATGCAAATTCTTTCGGGTTTCTTCATGCTAATCCCAATATGCGGTTCCGTCACTACCGTAGTAGGGTGCGCAGGGTAAGTTTTTATACATTTTCATATTAGAGCTGCGTGCTGCAGCTATTTGAGAGACTGTTTTCATAAGGTTGATATCATTTGGCAGAGAAAGCGCCTCTCTCACTGTCAGCATATCGGCATGGGATTTGGCAGTTACGTAGCCGTAATCGTGGTATCTGCCTGTGTATTCGCTCAAATCCCCTGCAAACTCATCGGTCATATGCTTTATCTCTTCATCTGCAGGGAGGCTTATTATAAGCTCCATCACCTGCTCGGGTGAAAGAGGTTGCCTGAACATATCTGCTATGTAATTGTGCACACGGCACTTATATGAACGATACAGATATATAATTCTGGCACGGGGTCCTGCCGATAAACCGCCCTCCGGGGTAATTTCATCAGTATGTATGGGCTTAAGGGATATCCTGTGACCGGGCATACCGCTGCCGGCTATGACATTGATGATATTCTCCGGCAAATCCAGATATCTGCGTACCTTACGGCTGTACATGTACCCCATAAGGTCTATATACACACCGCCTGCAGCAGATGTGAATATCTGCGCCGAGGTATTGAATATCATCTGCAATGCAAAGTTAATCCCCTCGCACAGTGCAGAAACCCATGTAAATGTATGCGCCTTGCAATCAGTGCACAGCATAAAAAAGCTGCCTCGCTTGAATACACTCTGAAAATCCGCCGGGGCATATACGCCGCCTTTAACCGAAGACGGTCTGAATTTGCACTCGGTACCGCTTACGCAAAACTCAGCCAGCGTAACATAGGGATGCTCATAAAGATACGCTCTGGCTTTGGCTGCCAGCTCCAATGCTGCATCCATGCCTATAACAGGGGCGGTGTCATCGGATATATAGTCGTATTTGAAAATCTTCTTATCAAGATTTACAGTACATGAGGAGAATGCCTCCTGCCTCTCTATATCCGAAAAAGAGCTGCCCTCGTACATGGTGATGCGTACGTCGGCGTAGGAGCCTGTCTCAAAGTTTTTGAATATAACCACACCTACCATGTGAGAACCTCCGATCAGCACTTATAATATGATTTTATCATGTTTGAAGCTAATATACAAGTGTTTTAATAAATTTATTTTTATTTTTTTGCAAAAAAGACTTGCATTTTATGCATAATTGTGGTATTATATCTAAGTAGTTTGATTAAGGCCCCTTGGTCAAGCGGTTAAGACGGCGCCCTCTCAAGGCGCAATCATGGGTTCGATTCCCGTAGGGGTCACCAAAAAAATCCGTACACGATAGTGTGCGGATTTTTTACTTGTTCACTCTTCACTATTCCCTAAAAATATTTGAGTGCGGATTTTTTTGAAAGTAATAAGTAATAGTGAACAAGGAAGAAGCTAAGGTGGTTTTGCTTTCTATGATTTAATATACCTAGTCAACCTTGCTTGTCCAATTTTTTTAATCTGCCCATTCTTTACCATAACGCTTAATACTGCCTCGACGGTTGTAGGGCTTACATCCGGCAGAACATCACAAATTTCCGCTTTTGATATAGGTACAAGGCTATTGAGAATGGTTGCTTCTATTCTCGCTGTCTTTGTAATCTTTTTACCGTTTACAACCGCAAAACGCTTATCAAGCTCTTTGTAGCACATATAAAGAGTAGATAAGAAATTTTCAATAAAAGGAACATAGGTGTTTTGATTTTCGTGCCAGCCTATTGAAGATTCTCTGAGAGCCTCATAGTAAAAGCCTTTGTAATTATTTATCTGCTCTTCAAAGGAAACATATTTTCCTGCATCATATCCATTTTTGTAAAGTAAGAGCAAGGATATGAGTCTAGACATTCTTCCATTGCCGTCTCTGAAAGGATGAATACACAAAAAGTCGAGAACAACACAAGGAATAAGCAGGAGTTGATTGATATTGGCGTTGTTGCGTGCTTCCATATAAGCAAGCTCCAGCTGCTCCATTGCTTCTTTTACTTCATTAGCAGGCGTTGGTCTGAATCTTACTTTTCTGTTTCCGTCCTTATCTTCCTCAATAATATAATTATCCCCCGTCTTATATTGACCGCCATATTCGTAACCTGCTATCTGCATCATTGTTTGGTGCAATCTTAAAATATCAGATTCACGCAAATCAAGGTTGTCATGATTTAAGTGAATAGCGTTAAGTGCATCACGATATCCGGCAATTTCACCTTCAGTATGATTTAGAGGGGCACTGTCCTGATTAACAATAGCGGCTATACGCTCATCACTGGTAACAATTCCCTCAATGGCGTTAGAACTTTTTACGGACTGTACTTTTGCCACTGCTTCAAGCTCAGTGAAAATCTTGGCATACTCTTCTTTGCGCACTCCTGCCATTGTTTTGAGAGATGCAATACTTGATGTTAAGTTTATAAGATTTGCAGGCAATAACCCATTATTTAAAAACGAATAATCAAACTTTCTCATAATACACACTCCTATCTGCATATAATTATACTATATTATATGCATAAAATCAAGGACTATCTGCATAATAATCGCATTTAAATATGCGAATATACAATACTGAAGCAAAAAATAATCTAATTTAATTCAAATTCAAAACTGTATTTTATCATAAAAACGACCTCCAATCGTTAGATTTTTGGTCTAACTTTTTGGGGTAATGAAGCATTCATATCAAGCTCACCAAAGCACAAACAAGCGGCACCAATACTATTGCCGGCAGGAAGTTTGCCACTTTGAATTTGGATACTCCGGCTAAGTTTAATCCCAAGGCGAATATCATAACGGAACCTACGCAATTGAGCTCGGCGATTATTGCGGTGGTAAGGACTGGTGCCAGAAGAGATGCAAGAAGCACCAATGCTCCCTGATACACGAAAACGGTAATTACAGCAAACACCACACCGAAGCCAAGGCTCGTGGTGAGCATAGCAGAGGATATAAGGTCCAGCACTGCCTTGGTGTAGTAGAGGGTATTGTCTCCCTTGATGCCGGCATTGAGCCCACCAAGTATAGTCATGGAGCCCACGCAGAACACCAGCGACGCTGTGATAAACGCTTCACTAACGTGACTGCCGGAAGAGTCCGCCCTTTTGAAACGGGCGGATGCCTTGTCTCCAAAGCTGTTTAGCTTGCTGTCTATATCTATAGCTGTACCAATTATAGTACCCAATACCATAGAGACTATAAGCACTATGGCATTATTGCCCTCCATCATACCTGCCACGCCTATACATAGATTGCACAGACCTATGGCTGTCATGGCGGCAGTGCTTATCTTCTGCGAGATACCTTTGCGAAAAATCAATCCTATGGTACAGCCTATTAAAACCGTGATTACGTTTACTATTACTCCGAGCATATTATTTTGTCCTTTCGTTGGGTGATACGTTTGACTATTTGGTGACAAAGCAGCTCCGTTCCCAGATAATCTCACTACATATATGTATATAATACTACTTTTTGACAAATAAATCAATAAATACTTTAAAATTTGACACATGAACAAATTGACATTATTGCTAACATGTGTTATAATTTTTATAAATACATATACTTAAGAGGTGTTTTTGTGAAGGATTCTAAAATCTTCAGAAACAGAATTATTGCTTTATTCGATTTGCTGGGAGCGGTGCTTATATACCTTTTCAGCATTATTTTCAATCTTGGGCTCAGGCAAGGCACGGTAAATGTGGTGCACTACGGCGGTATAGCCATAGCCACCATGCTGCTGTTATATGGCAGCTTTTACGTGGCAGGTGTGTACAGGATTCTGTGGCCCTTTGCCGGTACCAAGGATTATGTACGCATTACCGCATCGGCTGTGGTAGGCTCTGCGCTGGCTATGCTGGCTACCATTATGTTCAGGTATATCTTTCCGGATCAGTTTACATCCAACATACGCAACTCACTGAGGATAGCTTTTATGACTACTGCCATGGCAAGTGTGTATTCAATCTTTATAAGGATGTTTATACGTGTGCTGTGCAAGCTCCCTGCTCATACGGAGCCCTCCGGAGATACCGATGAGGAAAATTTGAAGAAAGTCCTCATAGTAGGTGCAGGTGCAGCGGCAACCATGCTGATTAAGGATTTGCCCGTAAATGCAAACTTGAACTTCAAAATCGTGGGTCTGGTAGACGATAACCCTGCAAAGAGGGGCAACACTCTGTGCGGATATCCTATTCTGGGAGACCGCAACGACATCCCCAAGCTGTGCAAAGCTCACAACATAGACCAGATATTCCTGGCTTTACCGTCGGCAAGTGCTACGGATAAAAACGAGATTATAGAAATCTGCAGTAAAACCAAGGTTAAGCTCAAAACCGTACCGGCTATAGATCAGATGATATCATCAGCAGGCAAAAAGAGCATGATACGTAATGTACAGATTGAGGACCTCCTGGACAGAAACCCCATAGTCCTTGACAACAAAGAAATCTCCGGCTACATAGAAGGCAAGGTAGTGATGGTTACCGGTGGCGGCGGCTCCATAGGCTCCGAGCTCTGCAGGCAGATAATGAAGTACAACCCCAAAAATCTGGTAGTAGTAGATATATATGAAAACAATGCCTATGACCTGCAGATGGAATTAAACAGGCACTACCCGGACAATCCCCCCACAGTGCTTATAGCTTCTATAAGAGACAAGGAGCGTCTGGAGGATATATTCAAGGAATACAAGCCATACATAGTGTTTCACGCAGCAGCTCACAAGCATGTACCTCTCATGGAGCATAGCCCCTGCGAGGCTATCAAAAACAATGTATTCGGTACACTTAATGTAACCATGTGTGCAGACAAATACAAGGTAAAACGTTTTGTGATGATATCCACAGACAAGGCGGTTAACCCCACCAATATCATGGGTGCCACCAAACGCATGTGTGAAATGATAGTACAGAGTATGCAGAAGATAAGCGAAACCGAATTTGTGGCAGTGCGGTTCGGAAACGTATTGGGCTCCAATGGAAGTGTAATTCCACTGTTTAAGAAGCAGATAGAAGAAGGTGGCCCGGTAACCGTAACTCACAAGGATATAACCAGGTTCTTTATGACTATACCCGAAGCCGCTCAGTTGGTGCTCCAGGCGGCAAGCTACGCCAAGGGCGGAGAGATATTCGTACTGGATATGGGTAAACCGGTGAGGATATATGACCTGGCAAAGAACATAATCCGTCTTTCCGGTTATACACCAGGGGTTGACATCAAGATAGAGGTTACAGGATTAAGACCGGGTGAAAAGCTCTACGAAGAGCTGCTCATGAACGAAGAGGGTCTTAAGAAAACAAGGCACGAAAAGATATTCATAGGCTCACCCTCCGATATAACCATGGAGGAATTAAAGCCAAGCTTAGACCTGCTGCACGAGGCGGCAGAGAGCAATGATGCCGATAAGATTAAAGACATAGTGGAAAAGGTAGTACCCACATACATCAAAAATCCCGAGGTGGTAAATAAGCCCAGGGAGCAGGAAGCGGCATTAAAGGCATAAAAAATAAAAGCAGTTTGCAATTTGAAGTTGCAGACTGCTTTTTTGATGTTGTATGGTGCGGAACGATGAGGGCGTCGTTCCCTACATTTCGGGGTTCTCGGGAACATCGGATACATTGTCCTCTGTATCGGTGTTACCGGAAGCTATCGGTTCAGATATCTCCGGTGGTATTTCATTGGTTGGTGCCTTGGGGATTTCTGTCACCGGAGGTATATCCATGGGCGGTATCTCCTGAATGGGCGGTTCCTCGGTTTGGGGCGTGTCCTCCTCTTTGGCAGGTTTTGCCGTACCTACGGCAATTTTAGCAGGTACGGGCTGATATCTGCTCTTTGATTCAAACTTTCTGCTGTATTCTGCTCCGTTTCTCTTATATACTCTGTAGCTTTCATATACCGAACCGTTGGAGCCGTTTTCCAACGTTTTCTTCTCACCATCAGCCAGCGATGAATCCTCTACGGTAGTTGTGCTGTAGGGTATGCTCTGTATAAAGCTTGTAACGAACTCCACAGTATAATCCATCTCCGAAGTGCCTACCACGGATATGGTGAGTGTGGTTCCGGATATGCCTGCCTTAATGCTTACGGGGTATGATTTATTATTTTCAAATACATAGTCTATAGTACCGTATGATACTGTAGCATCTCTGCCAAGGGGCACATAGCCTACCGGCATTGAATGGTTGGTCCTGGATACCGTCTTAAGGTCTGCCATTACCACGGCATTGTACAGTGTAGATGACACCTGACATATACCACCACCTATACCGTCCACCACCTGGGTACCTACATACACGTGGGCATTCTTAAAGCCTGCCGCAGCAGTTCTGGGGCCTACTACTTTATTGAACGAAAATCTTTCGCCGGGGTTGATTACATATCCGTTAATCTTGGAGGCTGCCAGCTGAATATTTGTCACTCTGCCTGCGGAGCTGCCTGCAAATGAAGATGAATACTTAGCCATTATCTGATTAACATATTTATCCTCAAGCACCTTGGCAGTAATTTCCGGATAGGTAATCTTGGCAGGGATTTTATAGGGCTGTGTGTTGTCCTTGTTGCTTTTAAGTATTTTCTTAGCTTCGTCCTCATCAAAATCTATACCCACTACCTCCGGCTCTATATTATGCTTGCCGTCTGTTTTGGTATAGACTGCGTCTTTAGCTTCCCGGATATACTTTTCTTTAAATTCATCAAAGCTAAGGTTGTCGGGAGTATACTCTATTATCTCAAGTTTAATCACCTTATCTGCTTTTAAATCCGAGAGCTCCTTGTTGAGGTCTTTTGCCACCTTCTCCACGTCTGGAATCTTACCGGGCTGTGCATTGGTCACTATAAGGCAATCCTCCCCTATCTCCACATTCATGGGAGACGGGTCCAGGGTCTTTGAGCCAAGATAATTTCCGGCTTCCAATTGAAACTTATCCTTGTTGAAGCTGAATTTGAGAGCTATGTCTATGCCGTTTTTTTCTGCGGTTTTGATATCTTTTTTATTTTTCTTTTTGTCCTCGGTTCTGCCTATCTTATAAGCATCATTTACAGCTGTATCCACCTCTGCTGTGAGGTCTATCTGCTGACCGTTGATGCTGAAGGCTACATCCTCATACTCGAAGCTCAGCACTGTTTCGCCAAGGTCTGAGGCAAGCTTGAGCACCTCTTCGGAGGCTTGCTCCTTGGTCATGCCGCCTACATCCGCACTTGCTATCGTCACTCCTTGACAGATTGTGTTACTGTCCTTAAGGCTGTCTTTGCCGCAAGATGTGAGCAGAAGGCTCATGACAAGGACAGCAGCGAGTGTGTATTTTAAATGATTTTGCGTTTTTTTGAATTTTAATTTCATTTTTGGGCATACCTACCTTATAAATATTTTTAATTTGTTTTTGAACAAATGAGATGCCGGCAACATTTGCTGAAATCTCATTTATTCAAAAGTCTTACTAATATAATACTCACAAGTTGGCTTGCACATACCCGTTATAAAATGTAATTTTGGCGGACTTAAAAATTTAAGTCCGCCAAAGTAAGCTTACATCAAAGATTCAGATTAAAGAATTACCATTCTTTAGCCTTTCTCTTGTAGTTTTCATATCTTTCTAAGAGGTCTTTCTCAGCCTTAGCAAAGATCTGGTCTGCAACTGCAGGATATGCCTTCTGGAGCATGAGGTAACGGTTTTCTCCCATGAGGAAGTCCATAACCTTGCCTGTGGGTTCCTTAGAATCGAGAACGAAGGGGTTCTGTCCCTGTTCAGCGAGTTCAGGATTAAATCTCCACAGATGCCAGTAACCTGTCTCTACAGCCTTCTTCTCTTCAGCTATGGAGTTTGCCATGTTACCCTTAGCCTTGATACCGTGGTTGATACAAGGAGCATAAGCTATAATAAGTGAAGGACCGTTGTATGCTTCAGCTTCTCTTATAGCCTTGAGTGCCTGAGCGGGGTTAGCGCCGAGAGCAATCTGAGCTACATATACATAGCCATAGGTAGTACCTATCATACCGAGGTCTTTCTTCTTAACCTTCTTACCGGAAGCCGCGAATTTAGCAACAGCACCTGTAGGAGTAGCCTTGGAGGACTGACCACCTGTGTTGGAGTATACTTCGGTATCTACTACGAAGATATTGATATCTTCATTAGAAGCGATTACATGGTCGAGACCGCCATAACCGATATCGTATGCCCAACCGTCTCCGCCGAATACCCACTGTGAACGCTTAACGAGGAAGTCTGTTCTGTCTGCGATATCCTTTATAGCGGGGTTAGTCATATCTTCTGCACCTATGAGTGCCTCGATATCCTTTGCAGCTGCCTTGGAAGCATCTGCATTATCCATACCTGCAATCCAAGCCTTAAATGCTTCTGCAAGCTCAGGCTTAACAGCATCCATAACGGATTCCATTCTGGATTTGAGTGTATTTCTTATCTTCTTGTTTGCCATAACCATACCGAGACCAAACTCAGCATTATCTTCAAAGAGGGAGTTAGCCCATGCAGGACCCTTGCCTTCTGCGTTCTTTGAATAAGGCATTGAAGGTGCGGAACCACCCCAGATAGATGTACATCCTGTAGCATTGGCAACCATCATTCTGTCACCGAAGAGCTGTGTGATAAGCTTGATGTATGGTGTCTCACCGCAGCCTGCGCAAGCGCCGGAGAATTCAAGCATCGGCTGAGCGAACTGTGAATTCTTGATATTCTTAGCAATGTCTATTTCATCCTGCTTTGAGGGGATTGTCATAGCGTAATCCCAGTTAGCAACCTGGTCATACTGGCTGTCGATGGGGTTCATCTCAATTGCGCCCTTAGGACAAACCTGAGCACATACGCCGCATCCGAGACAGTCAAGTACGGATACCTGCATACGATACTGCTTGCCGGGGAAGCCTGTAGCAGCGAGTGTTTCAAATCCTGCAGGATTATTAGCCGCTTCATCATCTGTGAGCAGTACAGGTCTTATAGCAGCATGGGGACATACGAGTGAGCACTGGTTACACTGGATACATTTATCTTTAATCCATTTAGGAACGTTAACTGCAACGCCTCTCTTCTCATAAGCGGAGGTACCTGTCTCAAAAGTACCGTCTTCCATACCAACGAAGGTGCTTACGGGGAGCTTGTTACCGCGCTGTGCATTAACGGGGTCTACTATATTCTTGATAAACGCAGGTCTGTTATCATCCTGAGCTTCTTCATCCTTAGCATCCTTCCAGGAAGCGGGGACATCTATCTTCTTGAGAGCTTCTATAGCACCGTCAACTGCTGCACAGTTCATGTTAACGATTTCGTCACCCTTCTTACCATAGGTCTTCTTGATAGCAGCCTTGATAAGTGTAACAGCTTCTTCAAAGTCGATAACGTTAGCGAGCTTAAAGAACGCACTCTGTGTTACCATGTTGATTCTGTTGGGTCCGAGACCTACCTTCACAGCAACATCTACAGCATTGATGGTGTAGAATTCGATTTCATTCTCTGCCAGGTATCTCTTAACATTTGCAGGGAGCTTTTCTTCCAGCTCTTCGGGAGTCCATACGCAGTTGAGAAGGAACTTACCACCCTTTTTGAGTCCTTCTAATATATCATACTGGTGGAGGTATGCGGGCTTATGACATGCGATGTAGTCTGCTTCATCCAGAAGGTAAGTAGACTTGATGGGCTTCTTACCGAATCTTAAGTGAGACATAGTAACACCGCCGGACTTCTTGGAGTCATAATCAAAGTAAGCCTGTGCATAGAGGTCTGTGTTATCACCGATAATCTTGATAGCATCCTTATTAGCACCTACAGTACCGTCGGAACCGAAGCCCCAGAACTTACAACGTGTAGTGCCCTCGGGAGCAGCATTAACCTTTGCAGGTAATTCGAGAGATGTGTTGGTAACATCATCCACAATACCGATTGTGAAGCCATTCTTGGGCTCAGCAGCATCTAAGTTGTTAAATACTGCCACAATCTGAGTAGGTGTGGTATCCTTGGAGCCGAGACCATAACGTCCGCCAACGATAACCGGAGCCTTTGCCTTACCGTAGAATAAGTTGCATACATCCAGATAAAGAGGTTCGCCAAGTGAACCGGGTTCCTTTGTTCTATCAAGAACAGCAACCTTTTCAACAGTTTCGGGGAGTACATCAAAGAAATACTTAGCAGAGAAAGGTCTGTAGAGGTGTACCTTAACTACACCAACCTTTTCACCGGCAGCCATCAAGTAATCGATGGTTTCTTCTATAGCTTCACATACGGAGCCCATAGCTACGATAACCTTTGTAGCGTCTTTAGCACCGTAGTATGTGAAGGGGGCATACTCTCTGCCTGTAATCTTGGAAATTTCCTTCATGTAATCTGCTACCACGTCAGGAACTGCATCATAGAACTTGTTTGCAGCTTCTCTGCCCTGGAAGTAGATATCGGAGTTCTGAGCTGTACCACGAAGTACGGGGTGCTCAGGATTTAAAGCAGAATCCTTGAATGCCTTTAATGCATCATAATCAACAAGGCTCTTTAAATCTTCATAGTCTATTACTTCAATCTTCTGGATTTCATGAGATGTTCTGAAACCGTCAAAGAAGTGAAGGAAGGGAACTCTGCTCTTGATGGAAGCCAGGTGAGCTACACCACCCAAATCCATAACCTCCTGCACGGAGCCGGAAGCGAGCATTGCAAAGCCTGTCTGACGGCAAGCCATAACGTCCTGATGGTCACCGAATATATTAAGAGCGTGAGCAGCGAGGGCTCTGGCACTTACGTGGAAAACTGTAGGGAGTAATTCACCTGCAATCTTGTACATATTCGGAATCATAAGGAGAAGTCCCTGAGAAGCAGTGAAAGTAGTGGTGAGTGCACCTGCCTGGAGAGAACCGTGAACAGCGCCTGCTGCGCCTGCTTCGGACTGCATCTCTACAACGTCTACAGTTTCACCGAAGATGTTCTTCTCACCTCTGGCACTCATCTCATCTACAACTTCTGCCATTGTAGATGACGGTGTGATAGGATAAATAGCAGCAACTTCCGTAAATGCGTATGACACATATGCGGCAGCGTTGTTACCATCCATGGTTTTAAATTTCTTTGCCATGTTTTAATGACCTCCTATTTAAATTTAATATTTATAAAGAAAATATTATAATTAACCTTATTAATTATAGCACAAATTCAGCGTAAATTCAAATAGATTTTTTATAATTATGCACGTTAAGGGCAAATTTTAATATTTTTGTAAAATTTTAATAATTTTGCTTAGACAATACCGTTAAAATTATTAGATTTTGGTTGTTTAACAGTAGATATATTTGCAAAAGTATGATACAATAGTAAATTGAGGTGAAATAACATGGCATTTGACGGAATAGTGGTTCACGCGATTACAAAGGAACTTAACGAACTTTTGCGTGACGGTAAAATAGATAAGATACATCAACCGGAGAAGGATACAGTAACCATAATGATACGCACCCGAGGAGGTACATACAGGCTACTGCTGTGTGCCAACCCTTCATGTGCGAGGGTTCATCTGGCATCCGGCAGTATGGAAAATCCAATGCAGCCGCCTATGTTTTGCATGCTTATGCGCAAGCATCTGACCGGCGGCAGGATTACCCTTATAGAGCAGCCGGAATTCGAGCGTATAATCCGCATACACATAGAGAGCTATGACGAATTGGGCGAGCTCAGCGAAAAGGTGCTCATATGTGAGCTGATGGGCAAATATTCAAACATCATACTCATAAATAAGGACGACAAAATCATAGACTCGGTATATCACATCGATTTGAGCGTAAGCAGTGTTCGCCAGATACTGCCCGGTCTCATATACACAGCTCCGCCCTCTCAAGGCAAGGCGAATCCTGCCGTCATAGGCAAGGATGATATAAAGAGAACTCTAAACATAAGCAATGTACCGCTCTTCAAACAACTGATGGATGCCTACTGCGGCATAAGTCCGCTTATGGCAAGGGAATCGGTATACAGAGCCACCGGCTTCACAGACAAAACAGGTGAAGAAGCAAGCGCCGAGCAGCTGGACAAAACCGCATATATATTCTCCAGGATGATATCAAATACCGTTGACGGTGTATACACCCCCTGCACTGCTGCCGATAATGAGTCGGGAAAGCTCATAGATTTCAATGCACTTGAGATTACGCAGTTTGAGAACATGGCTAATGTGACAGTATACGACAGTGTCAACGAAGCAGCAGAGGCATTTTACTTAAAAAAATCCTCCATGCAGAGCTTGAAGCAAAAAAGCGGCGACCTTATGAAATTCGTAAACAACAATCTGGAGAGATGCCTCAAAAAACTGCAGATAGAGAACGAAACCCTGGAAAAAGCCAAAAACAAGGAAAAATTTAAAATTTACGGAGACCTGATAACCGCAAACCTGTATAGGATACAACAGGGTATGAAGTATATTGAGTGCGAAAACTTCTACTCGGAAACGGGAGAAACGGTGAAAATAGCTTTGAAAGACGATCTGACACCGTCTAAAAACGCCCAAAGATACTACACAAAATATACCAAGGAAAAGACCGCCGAAGCAGAGACTGCAAAACAAAAAGAACTAAACCTTAAAGAGATAGACTATCTGGAATCTGTGAAAGAGGCAATAGAGCTTGCCGAATCGGGAGCCGAGATTGCCATGATACGTGAAGAGCTCACCGAACAGGGCTACTTAAAACACCGAGGCGGCAAAAAGGGAAATAAAAAGAAATCCCTACCCACGCCTATGCACTTTATAAGCGATGACGGGTACGACATATATGTGGGCAAAAACAATGCACAAAACGACTATGTTACACTAAAGCTCTCCAGGAGCACAGACATATGGTTTCACACCAAGAGCATACACGGCTCCCACGCCATAGTACGTACTCCCGATGCCATGGAGGTACCCGACCGCACATATCTGCAGGCGGCATCACTGGCGGCATACTACAGCAAAGCACGCAATTCCAAAAGTGTGCCGGTGGATTATACAGAAGTCAAAAATGTGAAGAAGCCTGCCGGCGCTAAGCCCGGAATGGTGATATATGTGAATTATAACACAATCTATGCAGATCCGGATGAGGAATTGGTGAAGAGGTTAAAAGCGTAGAGAAAATTTGTATTGACAAAATAAAAGAAATAGATTATAATTAAAATAGAAAAAGGCAAGACCTCAAACGGTTATGCCACAACAGGATTATTTTATGAAAATAATGCCAGGCTTATGACATGGGCTGGCGTTATTTTTTTATGGTTATGATTAACACAATCAAAGTAATTATATACATCATTATGTACACATATTCCATAGCTATCACCTCCTTGCTAAAGAGATGATGGCATAACCGCCCAGCTGTTACACTGTTTTTGGTCTCACCTTATCGGACTAATCCGACCTCGTTATTATACACAATCCGACAAAATTTGTCAATAAAATTATCGCTTTTATCAAACGCTTTATATTATCGATAGTACTAATAAATATCTCCCGACAAACCGTGTGTGATGACCCGGATGCGGAACGATGAGGGCATCGTTCCCTACAATGCTTGTGCGTGAAAATGCGAAAGTAAAGTAAATATTAACTACTACTGTTAGCCGAAACACCCAAATCCGTACATTTTTCATAAAATATAGAGAAATTTGAAAAAATATTAAATTTTACTTGATTTTTTAAAAATTATATGGTAAAATACACATTATGTTGATAATTATGTCATTGGAGGTGAAACTATGCCTAACATTAAATCCGCAAAAAAGAGAGTTAAGGTTATCGAAACCAAGACTTTAAGAAATCAGATTATCAAGACAAACTTAAAAACTTGCATTAAGAAGTTTGAAGATTGCGTTGCTAAGGCTGATACAGAGAAAGCAGTTGCAGCATGCAAGTTAGCGTTCAAGAAGATCGATCAGGCTGTTGCTAAGGGTGTTCTCCACAAGAACACAGCTTCCAGAAAGAAATCACAGCTTTCTTCTAAGCTTAACAAGTTAAGTGCATAATAATAAGCCTTCCGAGTATATGCCGGGAGGCTTTTTTATTTAATTTATCCATAATAAGAGGTTGATATGAAAAAAACTCTGTCTTTTCTCAGTTCACATAAAAAGGAGTGCGTCCTGGGACCACTCTTCAAGCTTATCGAGGCGTCATTTGAGCTTATGGTACCGTTGGTGGTAGCATCTATCATAGACAAAGGCATCTTAAAGGGTGATACCCGGGTAATATACTCCGGCTGCATCACACTGGCTTTATTTGCCTTTATAGGACTGTTACTGGCTATTACTGCACAGTATTTCTCTGCCAAGGCGGCAGTGGGCTTCGGTACCAAAATCCGTCATGCTCTTTTTGATAAGATACAGTCTCTCTCCTTCACGGAGCTTGACCGTACGGGCACAAGTACCCTCATAACAGGTATGACCGGCGATATCAATCAGGTACAAACCACCATAAACCTTGTACTCAGGCTGTTTTTGCGTTCGCCATTTATAGTAATCGGTGCTATGATAATGGCTTTTACCATAGACTTCAGGGCTGCACTCATATTTGCAGGAGTTATACCCGTGTTATGTGCTGTGGTATTCGGTATAATGCTCGGCACTGTACCCCTCTACAAAAAAGTACAATCAGCACTTGACAAGATAACCACCCTCACTATTGAAAACTTAGAAGGTACCAGGGTTATAAGAGCTTTTTGTTCAGAGGACAAAGAGACAGAAAGCTACGCTGATGTCAACTCCAAGCTAAATCACCTGCAGCGTTTCGCCGGTAAAATCTCCGCTCTGCTCAACCCTGCCACATATATAATAATCAATATGGCAATCATACTGCTCATATACACCGGTTCTGTCAGGATTAATGTCGGTGATTTAAGCCAGGGAGATTTGGTAGCTCTATACAATTATATGTCCCAAATACTTGTGGAGCTGATAAAGCTTGCCACATTTATAATCAGCATAAACAAAGCCATAGCATGCTCCGGCAGAATTGAGGCGGTATTTGATATGGAACCCTCCGTAAAAGACGGTACGGGCATTGAGACTGCCTCCAATGATACAGCAGTGGAATTTGACGGGGTATCTCTCACTTATTCCGGTGCAGGAGAAGCCTCTCTTGAAGATATCACATTTACAGTAAACAAGGGCGATACGATAGGTATCATAGGCTCTACCGGCTCAGGCAAAAGCTCCCTTGTAAATCTGATACCCAGATTTTATGATGCTACCAAGGGTTCGGTAAAAATAAACGGTATTGATGTAAAAGCTTATAAAATCGATGACCTCAGAAATAAAATCGGCATTGCCATGCAAAAAAGCGTACTTTTCAAAGGTACAATAAAAGAAAATATACTTCGCTCCAAACCGGATGCATCCGATGAACAAATCAAAGAAGCCATAGCTATGGCTCAGGCATCGGATGTGATATCCTCCAAAAAGCTCGGTCTCGATGAAATGATAGAGCAAGGCGGCACGAACCTCTCCGGTGGACAAAAGCAAAGACTCAGTATAGCTCGTGCACTTGTACGCAAGCCGGAAATCCTCATCCTTGATGACAGCTCATCGGCACTTGACTACGCAACCGATGCAGCACTCCGAAATGCCATCAAGGGTCTGTCTTACTCTCCCACTGTATTCGTAGTCTCTCAGAGGACAGCATCGGTACGTCATGCAGACAAAATAATAGTCCTTGAAGACGGCAAAATATGTGGTATAGGAACTCACGATGAGCTCCTTGCAAGCTGTGAAGTTTACAAGGAAATCCATCAATCCCAGGAATAAGGAGGGAGCAGAGTGAAAAAAAGTAAAAAGAGTACTTTCATCAAAATACTCGGTCTTGTAAAGCAATACAAGCTCAGTGTAGTATCTGTCATATTCCTGGCAGCTCTGTCGGTAGTGCTTACACTTTATATACCCATCATAATCGGTGAAGCTATAGACCTGGCTGCAGGCAAGGGAAAAACAGATTTAAACGGCATATGGAGATTGCTCATAAAAGGTGCGGCTGTAATAATAGCCACAGGTGTGATAAATCACCTCATAAGCACCTTAAATAACAGGATAGCGTACGGAGTGGTAAAAAATCTGCGTATGAAAGCATTTACGCATCTGCAGAAGCTCCCTTTAAGCTATATAGACACTCACCCCTACGGCGATACAGTGAGCAGGATTATATCCGATGCAGACACTTTTTCGGAGGGATTACTTCTGGGATTTACACAGCTTTTTACAGGTGTCATGACAATAGCGGTAACTATAATATTTATGCTGTCTATAAATGTATATATTGCACTGGTAGTTATAGTACTGACACCGATATCTCTTTTGGTATCAAAGTATATCGCCTCCAAAACTCACGCAATGTTTACACTGCAGTCTCAAACAAGAGGTGAGCAAACCGCAATTATTCAGGAAGCTATAACCAATCAAAAGGTTATACAATCGCTATCGTCGGAGAAGGAAACACTAAAAAGATTTGATGAAATAAACGAAAAGCTTGGTAAATACTCCCTCAAGGCTACGTTCTTCTCATCTCTGGTAAATCCCACCACCAGATTTGTAAACAGCCTGGTTTATGCACTTGTAGCTTTGTTTGGTGCCATGTATGCATTAAAGGGCGGTGCCCTCACAGTAGGCGGATTGTCATGCTTTCTGAGCTATGCCAATCAATACACCAAGCCATTCAATGAGATTTCCGGAGTGATAGCGGAGCTGCACAATGCCATAGCATGTGCCGAGAGAATATTTGAGCTTACCGATGCCCCGGTGCAAAGCCCCGACGGCAATATAAGCATACCCCCCGAAGATATCTTCGGTTCTGTAAATGCACATGGAGTATATTTTTCATACGTGCCGGAAAGACCCCTTATACAGAACCTCAATCTCAACATAACACCGGGTCAGCAGATAGCCATAGTAGGACCCACCGGTTGCGGCAAAACTACCCTCATAAACCTGCTGATGAGATTTTATGATGTAAACGATGGGTCTATACGGATTGACGGTATAAACATAAACGACTTAACCAGAGAATCGTTAAGAAGCGGATTTGGAATGGTACTGCAGGATACCTGGCTAAAAACCGGAACCGTCAGAGAAAACATAGCCCTGGCAAATCCCGACGCAACGGATGAACAGATTACAGAAGCTGCCAAAAAGGCTCATGCACACAGCTTTATAAAGCGTCTGCCAAAGGGCTACGACACAGTACTCACCGCAAACGGCAGCGGATTATCGCAAGGAGAAAAACAGCTTTTGTGCATAGCCAGACTGATGCTGACAAAGCCGCATATGCTGATACTGGACGAAGCCACATCATCTATAGACACCCGAACCGAGATGAAAATTCAAAGTGCATTCAGCACCTTGATGAAGGGGCATACGAGCTTTGTAGTGGCACACAGACTCTCCACGATTAAAAATGCCGACCGCATACTGGTGATGAAAGACGGCAATGTGGTAGAACAGGGAACACACAATTCGCTTATGGAAAAGGGCGGATTTTACTATGATATATACAACAGCCAATTTAAAGGATAACGCTTAAACGGATCGCCCAGGCAGTGGGCGACCCGTTTTGTTTTGCGTTATTTGGCATACAATACAGGTTGAATCTGCTTACCCTCCAGAGCGGTCTCTACAGCAGGCAGAATTTTGGTCATATCCGCCACCAGCGAGTCAGGCTTATTTACGCAATCGTCCTGACCAAAGGGTACAAAATAGACATTCTTTTTGGGCAGAAGCATACCTATATTTTTAGCATTGGCACTGAGTCCGTCATTGGTAGATACAGCGATTATAAGCGGTCTGTCATTTCTTAAGTTTGCCTTAGCTGCCATGGAAACAGCGGAATCAGTAACCCCGTTTGCAATCTTGGCAAGTGTATTGCCTGTGCAGGGGGCAACCACAAGTGCATCAAGATATCCCTTGGGTCCTATGGGTTCGGCTGCTTTTATGGAGCTTATAATTTCGTTTCCGGTTATATCTTCAAGATATTTTTTGAAATCTGCGGCTTTGCCAAAACGGGTGTCTGTAGAAAATGCAATTTCGCTCATTATGGGGTAAACATGAGCGCCTGCATCAACAAGTGCCTTCGCTTCCGGCATTACCTTGGCAAAGGTACAAAACGACCCGCACAGGGCAAAGCCTATTTTCTTTCCCTCTACTGACATCGTGTTCAATTCCCCTCTGTAAAAAAGTACATACGCTCTATAGCTCTTGCGGCGGTTTCACCGGCAGAGCAGGGTGCACTCGTCAGGGGGAGACCCGGCAGGTAGATGAGATTAAGTCCAAGATTACTGCACGCCTGTTTATCCACATAGCCGGGTCTTGCCGAGAGATCTATAATTATTGCCTCTTTGCACAAGGTGGATAACCCCCTGCCGGGCAAAATATCTGCCGGCACGGTATTTATCAGTGCATCATATTCTCTCAAATCCTCAAGAGTATTAAGGGTTATTATACCCTGAGCTTCACACCAGGCTCTCTGCTCGGCAGAGCGTGCATACACCGTAATCCGGCAGGGCGCGGAAGACAAAAGTGAGCAAATCGCCTTTGATATCCTGCCGTATCCGGTAATCAGAATTCTCATACCGCAAAGTGACCTTGATGTATTCTCTATCAGTGCACAGATTGCTCCCTCAGCTGTGTAGAAAGCATTTTCTATCTGAAATATCTCATCCTTGGAGTAGTCTGCCAATGTAACGGAGTGTTTTTTGGCACAATCGGCATCCTGTGCAGTAAACCTGCCGCCTGCCACAAATGCCCCCTCGGAGCACATATCAAGAAGCTCTTCAAACTTAAGCACGGTATCGCAAAGAGGCATATTGACCACGCCGTCTTTCACAGCCGGTAAGCCAAGCACCACCACATCGGCATTTTTTACCGAGTGGAGCCCGGAATTGTCTGTATCGCCATGGCCATAGGTGTGTACCCTACAACCTTTGTCTGCAAAATACCTTGCCATATATATACTTCTCAAATCTCCGCCACACAGAAAAACATTCTTTCTATTCAAAAGCCATTCCCCCAATAAAATCAAGTGCATTGTCATAATATGCAGCATTAGGCGAAAATGACCCTTTAAAATCCTATTTAACACCATAAATTAAGTCCCCTGCTCGCCGGCAGAGGACTCAATCTATATTTCTAATTAAACTTTACAAAACCATAACTCTCCAGAATACGAATATACTTCGCCAGTCTCTTATTTATTACTATAAAAATATTATTTGTAAACTACAACCAAGGTAGTAGTTGTATCCTTGGTGACAATCAACACATGCTCGTTGATGCATGTATTTGATTTAATGGTAGGAATATCATTTGCAGTGATTGTTTTTATAACATGGCTTTTTTCATCTGCATCATACTGATAGAAGCGTGTGCCTGATGTGATGGGATAATAATAATTGTTATATTCAGTATCATCACACTTCATATTCATATATATACCGTCGTATATTTCATTCATCTGACCGTACACCTGGCATACACCATTGTTGAATGGATACCTCACAGTGGAGCCCATATCAAAGTTGTAAACCTTGCCCTCGCTGAAATCAAGTACAGGCTCCATAAGACCTATATTACCCTTAGAGTTGACAGTAAATCTCACCACATCACCCGGAGCTGCTCTGAAGGTCAATGCTTTTTCGGGCACAGGGTAAGCCGAATCATTGTCAAAGCCATAGGACATGAGATTACCGTTTACATAGCCTTTTATTGCATCATAGCTTTCGCCTGTGTTTTTGTCGTAAATCTTAACTACATTCTCAACAAGCATCAAAGCACTGCCCTTTAAGACATCATACCCGGTATTTGCGACTATTACATCCGCATATATATCATCGTCATATTTGTATGATACTGCGGAAGGATAATAGCTCTGATTAACAAGAGATGTTCCCTTGCCTGCGTAGAACCATTCCTCATCACCTTCGTGTTCCTTCGTAGGCATAAAGAATACCTTGGTGTTTTCGTTTACTACTATCTGACCGCCAAGCATACCGTTTGAGGAGTAAAATCTTGTGGATTCCGATTGTCCGGTGGTTATGGTCTTATCCTTGCGCAGACCTATATCCGAATCTGTAGTCTGAGGGAATTCCAGTGAATTCACTTTGCCGTCTGAATCCAGCTTATAACGTACCACGCCTGTATCAAGAGTAACTTCGGCTTTGTTTTTGCTCTGTGAACCCGTGCTTGTTACCACACGAACCTTGTCTGCCAGGGAGTAATCCACCACGCCCTTTTCCTCGGTGAGCATACGCGCCTTGATATCAGATGAAAGTCCGTTGCCCTTATCTGTAGCTATGATGTAGCCGTACATGTAGCCGTTGGACTCGATTCTCTCCAGAATCGCAGCAATCTTGCCGTCAGTATTCAGGGCAAATACATACTTGTTGCTCATTGCCATGCCGGTGGATTGAGTGATTAGGGAATTCTTGTCCGAGATATCTGCAAAATCGGAAACAGTACTGTATTCATTGCCTTCCGAATCTTCAAAATAATAGATTGTAATTTCGCCCTTGGTTTCCGTTCTCATGGAAACTATGTCAAAATCTGCCGTATCCTTGCACACTACAATTTCCATCACTGTCTTGTAGCCGTTTTCGCTTATGTTGAGCACTGCATTCTTGGTTATTGAATCAATTTCCAGAGCGTTGCCTGCAGTATCATATATATAGTAGGCTTCATAATCGCTGAGTTCTATTGCACCGTACTTACCCTTTTGGCAATACACCATTTCCTCGGCGGCATTTACGCTTGAAGCCATAGCAATTGTATATTCATTGTAGTGTACAATGTCATACCTGCCGTTGTTGTCATTATCAATGAGAGTTACAACTCCATGCTCGGGAAGTACCATTCCGGAGCTGCTTACGCCGGTTCTCTTGCCGTTTACCAGTGTGAGTGCAGTGTCGGAAAGCTTCACGTCATCTGTCTTATCATTTCCGTCTATATACTCCAGTGTACCCTGCTTGTGGTACTCCACATCCTCCACATCAATCTGTGTGATTTTGGTACCGTCACTGTACATATACACTATCTCATCTGTGGCACCGCGATCACTCTCTTTGTAATAGAAAGTAACCCTGTGACCCAGAAGCTCCTTGGCTGCAGCTCCGTCACAACTGTAGTTCTCGCCTTCAATTGTCACTATATCGGCGTCCTTGGTTTCGCCTCCGTAGATATCACCGTACCGGCAGGACTCAATCACACCTTCGGATGTATATATTTTATAGTAGTTTTCCAGCAAGGTTATATCGTCTATATAGTATTCCTTGCCGTCCTTTGTAGCTATACAATCGGAATTTAATGTGTTGAATATAATCCTGAGTGCATTTTCTCTGTTTAATACGCCGCCCTCTGCGGTAGTTACCCCATCAAGGATACCCAATCTCTGTGCTACACTTATATATGAAGCATATGAGCGGTCACCTTCGGAAAGCATGATTTCAGCTCCCAAGGTACGCACCGCCATAACCACCGCTTCATTAAGGGTGATAGGAGTGTCCACAGCCAGAGTACCATCGGTATTGCCCTTGGTTAGTCCGGCAGTATAAGCCGTGTTTACCACGTCAGCATATGCACTTGTGAGGGGCACATCAAAGAACAGCTGTTCTGCAGCCGGAACAAGAGGAATCTGCATCATGTTCACCAGATACTCTATGTACTTCGCCTTGATTACCGAATCATCGGCAGCACCGGTATCTGTAACTATACCCAGCTTTGTGAGCAAAGTTTCTATAGCTGCCGAATCCTCGGAAGTTACATATGTATTGGGCAGTGTCTGCCCGCTTTGTGCAAGTGCGGGCACAGACTGCATGATTATGAGTATTGAAATTATAAGTGAAAGAATCTTTAAGCTTTTCTTCATATGAATATCCGTCCTTTCTTACTTTAAGCTATATGCACCGTAGAGCATCTTCACAGCCTCGGCACGTGTAGCAAGACCTGCAGGCAGGAAGCTGTTGTTGCCGGCGCCGTTTATGATACCGCTCTTGGTGAGCTCTGTTACTGCTTCAAAAGCATATTCGCTTATGTGGATTTCGTCCGCAAAGGGGAGGTACTCTCCGTCCTCTGTAAGCTGCAGACCGCACAGCTTGGCTATTCTGTAGATGATAACAGCCATATCCTGACGGGTGATGGTGGAGCCTACGCCGAATTCGCTGTCGGAGATACCGTTGATTATACCCTTGGAGGCTGCGGAGGCAATGTAATCATAGTGCCAAGCATCCTCTGCTGTATCTGCAAATACGCACTGTGCATCGGCATCGTAGAAGCCAAACACATTTACAGCCATCTTGACAAATTCCTCACGGGTGATGCTGTCACCGGGAGCAAATATACCCTCCGACTTACCGTTGACCCAACCGTTAGCCGCAAATTCAACAATTGCCGGCTGTGCCCAGCTGACGCTGCCTAAGTCGGTAAACTGTGCTGCTGTCTGCTGCATAACTGTTGGTTCTTTTTCTTCCTCCACAGGCTGAGTAACTATCGGAGATATCACTATACCGCCGGAGCCGCCTCCGCTATTTTTCGGTTTGGATGTGGTTTTCGGCTCATCCGCTTTATCAGCAGCATCGGATACCTTATCATTAAGGCTCGCCATGTCGTCAATGGAGCTTTTGTTGTTGAGCAGATATGTGTATGCGGTTTGTTTTTCGCTTGAAGAAAGTCCTGTTATATCAGAAATCTTATCTATATCCGAACCATAAGTATCTATAAGGGTCATCACCGTGTCGGATGAATCCGCTGTGCGGAAGAGTGTTACGATATTGAGCTTATTATAAAGGCTTGCAGTAAAGTCACTTAATGTACGTGCGTCATATGTCTTTTCTTTAAGGGTTTCCTCGAGAACGCTGTCCACATCAACGCCTGCCTCATCTGCAGCCTTAATTATCGGGCTGTTTAAGGAAGCTGCGTCCTTTTCCACAGAGGTGAGGGTATCCAGAGTTTTGTCGGTGTATACCTTGGTGATTATATCATCTATGTCGCCAAGGCTTGCGTAAAATACCTTGTCCTCATACGCAGCTGCACCCTCTGCATTAATTATATAGGTGTAGTAATCCATGGTCTTGGGTGCAAATTCAAACACTGCCTTGCCGTTTTCATCAAATACTGCTGTATTGTAATATTCAATCACAGACTCGGGGTCTGAGGATATATTTGCTATATCCGAATCCGGCTTAAGCACAAGAAGCGATACAGCATTGCCCTTGGTGCCGGTGAGAGCGTATACTACCTTAAAGTCCTCTGTGTCGGGGTCATCATTTAATATAACCTTGGAAACGCTCACATCACCCACAAAGCTGTAGCCCTCTCCTACGGGAGCATCCTCTTTGGTTTCTATATAATTGGCAGGTGCAGCATCTGCAATTTCGTCATAATCTTCAACAACCACAATCTTTGCCGAAAGCACCGACGGGTCCTCATAAGCCGAAAGGTCAAGAGGTACTGAAATCTTCCCTGCGCTGTCTGCAGAGATTTCTTCTGTTGCCGGCACAACATCCACAAGCTTGGGTGTAGCAAGGTCTGCATCATCTTCATACACAAATCCCAAAGCCTTGAGTGAAGTGTTGTTTTCGGAAACAGCAGTGTATACGGGTATGCTTACATTAACGGCTGCATCAGAAGTTATATCACCGTCAAAAACACTGTTTTCGTAATCTATATAGTAGCTGTCTCCGCTCTCCTTCATATTCTTGGAGGCAGTTATCATACTGCTTACACTGTTCATGCTTGTCATTGCCCCGGCATACTCGGAAGATGTCGACTCGCCGTCCTGAAGCACAGCCATTGCATTATCAATTTTTTCGTTAATGCTTGCATAGAAGCCATCACTGATTTCTGCATTATCATAGCTTGCCTCTGCAGTTTCCTTTGCGGTTTTTGCTGCATTTAAAAGTGAATATTTATCAGGTATCGGAGATACTCCATCCTCGGAAATATACGAGGTTACCGATACATTGTCAATATATGTTATATTGCCGGAATTACTGTCTCCGTATCTGATATTCATATACGAAAGCTCAGCAGCTGTTTTGGATGTGTACACAGCATCGTTTTTGATTTTCTCCACACCGTCTGCTTTAAAAGAAATAAGCTGCCATGTCTGCTTGCCGTCAACATCTACAGTTTTGAGGGTAATCTTACATCTCTGCATATCCGTGGAGTTAGCAAATGAACCGATATTGCTGTTGTTTGATACGGAGTTTTCCACTCCGAGCTTACCACCCAGTATCTGAATAAAGCTATTGCCGTTTAGGGTAAGCTTTACCTGAGCTGCACTACCGCCTGATGGAAATATACGACAAAAGTCAAACTCCACTTCTGCATATGTATTCTCAGCGTTTGCTACGGCTGTGTCAAACTGCAGTTTAACACCGCCCCTCTCCTTGGTGTTTTCGTCTATCTGTACGACATCAAACCTTATCGTTTCTCCCATACCAAATACATCAGCAAAGGCATCTGTATCATGCATATAGGGGGCCTTACCATTATAATTTTTAAATTTACTTGATAACTTTGAGTCATTGTCTACAGTACTGAAAAAATGAACCGTATAATCCTCCTGCGCAAATACGGGCATCGCCGCAGGAAAAACAGTAATGACAAGTGTTACTGCAATAATTAATGAAATTAGTTTTTTCATATTGAACCTCCGTATTATTTAAAGTAATAAGTAATAGGTAATAGTGAATAGGTGTACTTTCACCTTATTTCATGGTATGCATTGCACGCCAGGAGCAGGGCTCCCATGCCGTGCAGGTCATTTTCGCTTGTAGGTCTGGCAAGGTAGAATTCATAGTCACCCACTCCGGTGCCTATGCAGATTCTCGGCATTATTACTCCGCCCTTGCCGTCGTCCTCCATGGCATCTGCAAGACCACTGTATGCCTTGTCCGCCACGGCTCTGTAGCTGCTGTCTATATATCCGGCTTTGAGTGCCATGGATATGCCGCAGAGGAAAAGTGCACTGCATGAGGTCTCCGTCCAGTTATTTGTATCGTCGCCTCTGTCTACTACCTGATACCACAGACCTGTCTTTGCGTCCTGATGCTTAGCAAAAGCTTCTATGTATTTCTGTACATAAGTTATCAAATCTGCTCTGTATTCACAATCGGAAGGCATGTACTTGAGTATGGTACACAGCGCCACTATGTACCAACCTGCCGCTCTGCCCCACACCTCGGGAGCATTGCCTGTTTGGGGGTCTGCCCATTTTGCCGTGCGGCTCTCATCCCATGCGTGATACAGCAGCCCGGTTTCTTCGTCACGGATATTGTCCCACATAAGCTTTGCCTGACGGTGAACAAGTTCAAAGAACCTGTCCTCGTCGAACTTGGCACCGTATCTGGTGAGCAGCTCACCTGCCATGTAGAGACCGTCCAGCCACATCTGGTCCTTGCACTGTCTGGTATGCCAGAAACCGCCTTCCAAAGTCATAGGCCAGTCCTCAATGCCGGAAACTATATACTTGATTGCCTTTTCATACTTGATATCGCCTGTTTCCTCCAGGAATCTGAACATCAATATTGCCGGCTGTTTATCGTCAAGAGTGTTTACATTGTACTCACAGACAAGTTCGCCCTTTTCGTCTATGAGGCTGTCCACCCATTTCTTTATGTAATCGGAATATTCCTTCTTGCCCGTGTTCAGATAGGTCTGCTCAAATCCTGACAGAAACACTCCCTGATGGTAGTGAAAGTGTCCCTCGGGCGGAAGCTTCTGTGCATCAAATTTTTTCATCATGGTGAAGCATGCAAGCTCCGCCAGTTCCAGTGGTTCTAAGTTTGAAAATTTACCCATTTTTATCCTTCCTTTCGTTGTTGTATTTGGTACATGTGGGGACAGGTTCGGCTTCGCCGATTCAGTCCCCGGTGTCCCGGGCGATTCGTGAATCGCCCCTACATTGTAATATTCATATGGCTCCCCTGTGCAAGGGGAGCTGTCGGTGAAACCGACTGAGGGGTTGCTACCCACATTACTGAAATGCACCCATGTTTGGATTACGGATTTCGCAGAAATTGTCTATATACGTTCCTGCACCTTTGCACTCGCTGCTGTCACCCAAGGTAAAGTCGCCCTTTGCCGCATCGGCAAAATCAAGCTTATCATACAGTGCAGTCAATCCTATGGCGGGAGTATATATTTTGCTGTTTCCTTTGGAGGAATATCCGTCATTCCATCCGTAGCAGAAGTCATAGTCGTTGTCGTTCAAAGCTCCTTCAAAGGTGTTTTTGTAGCAGGAGCCTCCGCGATTATTTACAAATATATTGTTCCTTGTAACAAAGTTATACTCCGAGGTGTTGTAATTGGTATTCTCAACTATTACACCGTTTACAAAGCAAGTATTGTTGAACACATAGCTCACACTGTCATTTTGTGAGCCGCCTGCTTTAAAGGCTTTGCCGTTAGCCGATGACTCGGTGCCCATATTTGTAATCACATTTTCGTATATATACGAGGGTCCTGCAAGATTGGTAACAAGGCTCGCTCCACAAAGGAACTGTTCTATTTTGTTGCCGTACACACGCACATTCATCTGTCCGCCGTCCAGCTCCATGCCGTCGTCCTGACCGTAGGTTATGGTGTTGCCGTAGATGTCAGTATCTCTTGAGGGACCGCCGGTGTAGTGACCGTTGCCGGAGCCTTCTATACCGTCGTTCCAGCGGTGAGTCTCGTTTCCGATAATATCATTATATCGTATTACACAGCTGTCGGCAATACGGTAATATATTCCTGTGCTGCCGTAAGGATGAGTGTTGCTCCATGTGTCACCCCGCCAGGAATTGGTCTTGGCACGAGCATCATGAATATAGCAATTTTCTATTGTAATATTGCTGCCATTCAGAAGCAGCACACCTGCATCGTAGTTTATGGGGGTACCGTCACGATAGTACCAGCCGTTTTCCCGCTGAATGCCGGTTCTGCCAAAGCCTGAGATATCACAGTCTGATACCCTTACATCGGAGCAGCTGCCGTTCACGGCTATACCGCATCTGTAGCCACCCTTTACGGTGAGACCGTCTACTATCACATATTTGCAGCTGTCTATACTCACTGCCGACACAGAGTTGTAGCCTGCCTCCACGGTGTATCCGCTGCAGTCTATCTTAATCCAGTTATCCTCCGTGCCCTCTATGCCCACGAGCTGTATGGGCTCGGTTATGGTGGTGCCGGCTGTATCATATACGCCTATGTAATCTGCAAGGCTTACTGTGGTAATGACGGGACTGTCATTCCATGTGGTAACCGACTCAATATGCTCTGCCACTTCATTGCCTTCTGCATCTGTCAGCACGGCTCTTACTTCATATTCTGTATTATCTTCGAGCTTTACTATACTGCCGCGGAACTGTTTTTCCACAGTGTCATTGAAGGGTTCATACGCCTTCCTCCACTCGGTGTCTGTGGATTTGCGATACGATACCTCGCAGTCCTCCGCAACGTCGTAATCTATATAGTAGCTTATATTTTCATAAGTAGGCACCAGTGTCAATGAATCCGCAGAGTAAAGTATATGCTCCTTCGCAGCAGACTGGGTCAGCGTTTTAACGGGAGCTATGGTAACGTAAGTGTTTTTAACTCCGTCCTTTGTTACAACATACTTCATATTGTATTGCGTGTTTGCATTAAGATACGATAGTGAGCCGGTGTATGTTTTGTCATCTGTCTTTACCGGGTCAGGAGCTTTACGCCAGTATCTGCTGTCCATTCTGCTGTTGAACGTGTCAACATTAAAGGCGCTGTCCGGCTGGGTATAGGTGCTCTTGTACCACACCTCCACTTGGGTTACACCGTCGGGCACGATAAGCTTGTAGCTTGCTGAATATATGTCCGAAGTGTAGGAGGCTTTGTATTCATTGGGGAGCTTTCCATAGCTTTGAGCATAAGCATCGTCATCATAGGTTATGTACAGTCTGCCATTGAAACCGTCCACCGATTCAAGCTCACAGCCAAACACCTCGGTAAGCACATTCATAGGAAGCATCGCTGCACAGTCGTTTATAAGGTAGGCAGGGGCACCGAGGTCTATTGTGCCTTTGCTTGAGTTCACGGTTTGGCTTCCTATGGTAAACTCTATATATGCTTCATCGGAGTCACGCTTAGCATAGCAGCGGTCACCGTAAACTTCGAGATTGATACCCATGAGGTTAAGCAAATACTTAACACCCACATGTATGTTGCCTGCACTGTAATAAACAGGCATGGCATCCGGGAGTATGAGATTGGAATTATAATAAACCTCCCAGTCATTTAAGCCTTCGCGAATGTACTTCTTCATAAGTGGTGCCAGGTTGGAATCCCAAAGCATAACTCCCACACTGCCCATGCGTACATCGCTTGGCAGGATTATATTCTCATCCGTCAGGTCCACCTGAATCTCTCCGGATTCAGCGGTAAATTCCACTGCTTTGGAATAAACATTAGTCAGATTGTCGTTTCCATCATAAAAGGTAATATATATCACACCGTCAAACACATCGGGATTTCGTTTAAGCAGTGTTATTTTCGTAAGTAATCCGCCGGGAACGAAGTCGGAAAGCTCGTAGCCCTCGGCATCTGTAACAGTAATCCCTGTTACAGAGTAAGCATCCGTTACAATCACATGCTCACTGAGTGCTATCTGCTTTTCAATTACATATAAAGGTGCAAGCTCATCTGCATACACTGCAGATATACCTTGACAGATAGTGCGCATGTTTTCTATCTCTTCGCTTGTGTACAGGCTGTCGGCTCCCGAATCGTATTCATCTACGATTGAAGTGAGAGTTAAGTATCTTGTGTACATATAGTCCCTGCGCTCAGAGTAATTGTCGCCGAAGAAAAGCTCGGCATATGTATCCTCTATGTTGGCTATGGCATCGGCAATCTGCCGGTCGGTTGCCAAAGTGTTATTTACCACATCTGCTCCGGCATAGAGAGTGTCCATAACCGAATTGATATCCGCTTCGGAGGCACCCGGTTCCATGACAGATATGTAGTCATTGTATTTAATAATGGTTTCTTTAAGGGTTGTCTTGTCTGCAAAGACCGGTGTCGTGCCCGTGGTGATATATAAGCCCACGTTATCTATATCTGCATTGTACAGCACAGGGTCGCTGTCTGTGGTTTTGTGAGCCGAAAGATGCATTTTTATATCCTTTATTTCAGAAAGTGTTACATCATAAGCAACGGAGGTAAAATCGCTAAGTTCCTTACCGTTTACGAGCACCTTGCTGAGAGTAACATGGCTGTCGCCGTTTTCATCGGTAAGAGTGTACACCAGCTGAATCCGTGTCCAGTCTGTCTTGGTCCAGCCAATCAGGGTTTTGAGATTGTACTCAGTACCTGCATTTAGCCTGCCGTTTGGAGTCAGGTTAAGGGCATTGTTAACAGGAAAATTCAGATACAAGTTTTTATTGTCGTTAACCATGTCCTCCATGCGAAAATCAAACTGCAGCACGGCATACATATTGGCTTCTTCAACAGTAACCGCCGGAAATGCAAAGGTTGCCTTTGAGTAATTTGTATCACCCAAAGCCATGCTGTTGTATTGGAGATAATCGCCGATAAACAAGTCATTGACAGCATCGTAACCATATTCATTGGTTCCCGTAAAGGTAATAGCCGCTGCATCTGAGTTTCTGTTGACAAAATCGGTGAAATACGCACAGAAACTATAGTTATCTGCCAGTACGCCAATGGGTAAGCTCGTAAATATTAAAGCTAAAATCAGTATAATTCCTGTGAATCTTTTCATAAACATCCTCCGTGGTTAATTAATACATGTTATTGAATTACAAACGGTTTGTCGTAAACGCCAAACCCTACATGCGTGATATTCAGAGCATGTAGGGAATGGCGGTTTCCGACATTCCGGAAAATTTATTCTTTGCGTGCCTTAGCCAATGGTACAAGGCAGTCAACTGATGCAAATATAAATGCTCTGAGACTTGCTTTGTCCTCAACAACAAATTCAGCAGGGAATGAAATTGTTTCGGATGAACCATTTGCAATATTCAGCTCAACGCTAAAAGCATCATACAACTTGTCGTTTAAGAATGCACCGACTATGAGGATAGGTGTTCCGCCTACTGTATCATTACTTGTGACCTTAACACCTCTGGCTGAATTGTATATATCATCTATTGTATACAAGTCACTGCTGCCCTCTAACATGTAGTACACTTCGTTGATTTCATCTGTAGTGATGTAATCCTTTTCGAATAAATCAAACGCCTTTACATAAGCAGGTGTTCCTGCTTTTTCCGAATAATTATTAATTACATTTTCTATAAATGCACGTTTGTCCGGAGCCGGTGAGGAATCTGCGGAATAGGAGATTACTGATACGTTGTCTAAGCCTATTTCTCCGGCAAAGTCTGTATTAGATTTAAACCTAAAAAATAAGTTTGTAAAATCGTGCGTACCTGTTAAACCGCCAAGTGTATATTTAGCTTGGCCTTTCTGTTCTGTACCGTCAAAATAAAAGCCATCTAAAACCCAACCATCTGCCGTAGTTGCGGTATTGGTTACCGGATTTGTATACCCTGCTTTTTCAGCATGCACAACGATTTTGAAGGTATGAAAAGTGCTTAATGTATCATATTTCGATTTAACATCAACATTTCCTGAACCATTATATTTTAAAGCCTTTGTTTGTCCGGTTTTTTTTATTGAAAATCCCGCAGCATAGTTTGATGAGTTTTTACTCGATGAAGTAAGGTAAAAATAGTTATCATCAGTGGCTAACGCAGAAGCACAGAAATCAAACTCTACCTCTACTTTTAAATTATTTTCAAGTGCTTCTGCAACAGTAATTGTATCGGTAAGCGCAAAGTCTAATTGTGCATAGTTGTTGTTTGATACATAGGGACCTTTATAGCTTAACTTTGCAGCATTACCGTATACACCTTGCATTGAGGACAGTGCTGCAGTCTGGTTACATGTAGCATTTTTTGCTCCGCTTTCAAAAGTTTCCCAAAGATGCACCGTATATGCTTGTGCTGTCTCCTCCGCAGATGCAACCGTTGTGAATGCACTAAGCATAGTCACCAGCATTGCAGCTGATACAAATATGGAAATGAGTTTTCTTGATTTAATCATTATGATTCATTCCTTTCTGTGTTTTTGTTTGATAAACTTCAATTTACATGATTCTATGAAACATTTAAGTGCTGTTTCATACACAACAAATCAGTATTTAATTTAAATTTATTTACAATAAATTACAACCGGTACCGAAAATCCGTTATCCAGTCTTACTAGCACCACTGCTTTGCCTGCCGTGTTGGACTTCAGCTTGAGTTCAATTGTGGAATTGGGCTCCAGAGCCACATTTTCCTTATTTTCATTAAGTATCTCTATGAAGTCAAAGTCGCGGTTTTTCATTATGCTGTAGGTGTGTCCGGCTTCTACGTTGCCCACGTTTATCTTTACCGTGCCCTCTTCGCCGGGTTTGAGATTGAGTGTATACATATCCGCAGACATATCTATGGGTCTTGCGGGCAGGAAGTTTTCGTCGTATTCATCACCTACAAATGCACCCATGTGGGGTTTATCGGTAGCTGTAAAGCTGCCAAGGGGCGTACCTGCCTCCCAGCCGGGGCTTTCCTCTACCAGACGGAAATCGCCTGTGACATCATTTACGAACTGCGGAGTATCGAATATACCATTCTTTTCAGCATGAGTGGGTATGATATATGTACCGCAAAGTAAATCATAATCATAGTCATCGCGCTCGTCTGCATAGGTGTTTTCCAGAGACCTGCCATTTCCGTATGTACCGGTTGCAGACACTGCAGCATAAATAGTATTTCTTGAGGTTCCGTGCCATTCGGTCACGCCGCTGTAGTTTGCATTACGCACACAGCCGCCGCTCGCACGGAAGGTGTTGTTAAAGAAGTAAACTCGGGGCCAATGGTCAGCAGAGCCTCCGGTCTTCATGGAGTTTCCTTTGTTTCCAACCTTATCGCTGTTGGTTACTATCTGATTTCTGTATATATATCCGGGTCCCATGGTCATGGGAGTAGTGGATATACCTACATAGGTTTGCTCAATTTTATTCTGATACACACGTGTGTTCATCTGTGCACCGTCCATCTCCATGGAGTCGTCATTGGAGAACATAAGCAGATTGCCGTATATATCAGAATCGCTTCCCGTAGAGCCGGGGCTTCTGTTACCGTTCTGAGCACCCTCCAGTACGTCATTGTAACGGTGGAGGTCACTGCCTATGAGGTCATTGTAGCGGATTACGGTACCCCTCTGACCCCACATCATGATTGCAGTGCTGCCCATGGGGTGTACGCTGCTGTAGTTGTGGTCCTTCCAGGGGTTGGTATTGCTGTCGCTGTCGTGAATGTAGCAGCGTTCCACTACCAGATTTACAGAAGAAACAGCTTCGATTCCCGCACGCTGATTGGTAGTGTTGCCCACACGATAGTACGGACCTAAGTCGGGGTCCTGAGCACTGCCGGTACCCCACTCTGCTATGTCGCAGTTTACTATACGTATATCGTGGCAATTCTCATCTATTATGATACCGAATTCCGAGCCACCCCTTACCTTTACATTCTCAAATATCAGATATTCACAATTGCTGATGGTTACAGCCTCGTAAAACACTTTACCGGCGTCAACAGCCATGCCCTCGCCGTCTATCTTAATCCAGCCGTCCTCAGTACCCTTAAGGTCCATTACGGTAAGGTCTCCGCTGCCGGAGTATATGTCCTTAAGCTTAATGGTCTGAGCTATGGGCGGATTGTCCATCCATGTATGAACTGTCGCCGTGCTCTCTTTAACCACGGCACCGTTCTCTGTAATCACAGCCTTAACCTCGTAGTCTGTATCCTGCTCCAGGAATGCTATGGTACCTCTGAACTGGTGAGTCTCGGTATCATGCATTGGCTCAAATACCGGCTTCCAGTCTGCATCACCCACCTTGCGGTAGGTTATAGTGCAGCTTGAGTTATCGTTGGCATGGTCTATGTAGTAGCCTATATTCTCAAAGGTAGGCACCAGCAGGAGCTCACCGTTTGTATTGTACTTATACTCATCAGGAGTCATCTTGGTTTCCCAGCCTCCGGGAGAGGGTGAGAGCTTCATGAATTCATCCTGAGTACCATTATCGGTTATTACGACCTTGACATAATACTGTCTATCCTCTGCCACAAACTGCACGCCTCTGAATGCTCCATCCGAATAAATTGGTGTCTGCGCCCTGTACCAGTAGTTGGCACCTTTGCCGGCATACTGATCCATGAGCTTATATGAAGTACCGCCGTTTGCCAGCTTGCTGAGGTTATCCCAATTCATATTTCTTACACCGTTGATATCGTGGAGACTGTACTTAAAGAATACCTCCACCTTGGCATTGGGATTATCATATGGTATGGTATAGTATATGGTCTTCTTACCTGTTTCGACTATGAGCTCCTCGTCCGTAGCTGTACGCACATATGGCTCGGTATAGCTGTCAAATATATGCAGGGTATTTTCGCTTGCATCGTACTCATAGTCAAAACCAAAGGTCTCCTGAGCAGCCCTGAGCGAAATCATCACTATATCGTCCTCTTCGGGCAGTGAATGTGAAGCCTTGGCAGTATTTATCACCTTGCCGGAGGATATGACTCTGCTTGAACCGTCATAAAACTTCATATACTCTCTGCCACGCACCAACAGGAAGTATCCGTCCATGTCCTGCTGATGTATACCCAAAGCAGATGCAATATTGGTAGAAGGCACCATAATATCGCCGCCTACAAACTCAAAATCCGCATCGGAACGGAAACGGAAGTTGTTGCTCTTGACCTTGGGGTTAAGTCTCTTACTTTCCACAATTTTTGCCGCCGTGTTATCCGTTCCGGCAGCTTCACCGCCGATTGAGCCAAAGCCCTGCGGTGAATATGAAGTATCCGAGGTTATAATGAACTTATCCATATGCCAGCCATTGGTTCTGTGCTTTACTTCAACGGTGTGCCAGCCTTCACGGAGGTCCACATTAAAGAAATTCTTCCATGTATATGCGGTTGAGGGAGTACCTACGCCGCACTCCTTCCAGTCAATACCGTCAAAGGATATCCACGCACACTTGTGGTTTGCATCAGGAGTAAAGTACCTGAGCCACAATCTGTAATTAGCACTCTTGGATACATAGAATTTGAAACGCATTTCGGTGTCACCGCCGTTACTGTCTTTGTTGTCGGAATCACTGGTGCTGATGTACACCTTGCCGTTTGATGCAGCTTCATTATATATCACCGCACCCAGCTGCTTATTAAATGTACCGTCCTCGCATTCTGCAGCAAAGGAGCCGGGTATAGCTTCTTTGATTTCAGCTATTTCCATGGTTTCAAGCTTGGGATTGCCCTCTCTGTATTTGCTGAGGTCTATCTGTGCTTCTTCCTTTACCTGAGTGTCTGTGTCAGGAGCTTGCTCTGCTACAGGAGCAACCTTATCATATTTGATTACAAACTTGTCTATAAACTGTCCTGCACGTGCACCTGTAAGGTTAATTGTATAGCTTCCTGCAGGAGCTGTATCATAGAAAAATCTGGTTGAATTGTATACATTATATTCATAATCATACAGTGCATAGCGTTCAAAGCCCTCCAATGACATGTATGTAAGAGCCTTGGTCATGTCCGATGATTTATGATATGCGTAAATTGTGAGCTTCTCCACATCCGTATCCAGAGTGAAGGTATGGCTCATCTTGCCATCGCCGCTCACAAGAGCTTTGCCTCCGGAGGCAGCAGCATCCTCTGCTACCCTGAAGCCTGAGCCTGTGAAGTCCTCTGCCTCTACCACCAGTTCAACATCCTTGGGCTCGAACTGCTGAGTAACAAAGGTAAATGCAGCGGAGGCACATATGGTATTAACTGTAAGTCCGATTGCCACAGCAACGGAGAATAACTTGCTTGTGAATTTTTTCAATATTATCTACCTCCTACAAAAATTTGTGAAGTAATCATCCCTTGACTGCTCCCGCAGTAATGCCTGCAGTAAAATATCTGCTGAAGATGGCATACACCACCAACACAGGGACAAGAGCTATACTTGTAGCCGCAAACATCAGATTCCATGCAGCTGCACCCTCGCCCGAATTCTTGAGAGCTATGATACCCACTATGAGGGTCTGCTGGTCGGGGCGGGACATGGTGAACAGCGTAGGCATAAGGTAGCTGTTCCAGGACTGCTGGAAGGACAGTATAGCCAATGTAGCCAGGGTAGGCTTCAGAAGCGGAAGGATTATACGGAAAAATATGCCCGTAAAAGAGCATCCGTCAATTCTTGCAGCTTCGTCCAGCTCCTTGGGAAGAGTATTCACAAAGGAACGTACCATGTACATGTTTACAACCGGTATGCCGAAGCACTGCATTACTATAAGCCCCCAGAGGGATTTGTTCAGTCCCAGCATGGACAACACCTCAAACTTGGGGTAAATAGTAATGGAGCCCAGCGACATAAACATAAGTGCAGAGAAGATAGCAAAGAATACCTTCTTGAGCTTAAACTCACCTCTGGCAAACACATATCCGCTGATTGATGATGTAAGCAGTGTAACGAACACCATGCAGCAGGTAAACCACAGTGAGTTAAAGAACATTCTGCCTACGTTAAAGCTGTCTGAATTCCATGCCTGTATGTAGTTATCGAAGGTAAACTCCTTGGGGAAGTACCTGTCCGGATATGCCATAATCTCCATATTGGATTTAAATGACGAAAGTATTACGTATAAAAGGGGGAAAACCACCACAACAGTAACACAGATGAACACCAAATATGTGAAAATGCCTGTGATAAAATTTGTCTTTTTAACTGAATGCATTGTAATATTCCCTCCTTAGTATATATTCTGCAGTTTCTTTGTTGACTTGCTGTAAATCACGGCTATAACCGAATAAATAACAGTTGTAATAAGTGCCAATGCGCAGCCGTAGCCTATGTTGACTGCTGTATCTGCAAATCCGGGTACAAAGGCGTCAATAAGATAGGAGCCTACGGTATTGGTGGTACCTGCAGGTCCGCCACCGGTGGTAACAAGTATGTATTCGCCCACATGAAGTGTACCGTTTATGGCAAGCAGCAATATAGTGCTTGCAACAGGTGCAATCATGGGTATAGTAATGTTGAAGAACTGTCTGATTTTACCTGCGCCGTCAATGTCTGCCGCTTCGTACATATCCTTGGGCACATTGTTGAGTGCCGCACAGAAATAAAGCATATTTATACCAAAACTGCTCCATGTGGAGCCTGCAACCAGGACACCCAATGAGGTTGAGGAATTAGCAAACCAGTCTATGGGGTTCTTTACCAAGCCCAATGCAGAGAGTATCTTGTTCATCACGCCGAAGTAATCAAACAGATTAGAGACCATAACACCGACTATAGCTACGCTTATGATATTGGGCAGATAGAAAATAGACCTGAATGCATTGGAGCCCTTGCGTCCCTTGGAGAGCAAGGTAGCAAGCACCAGTGCCAGGGGTATTTCTATGATAATCTTGTAGAATGTGAACTTAAATGTAACTATCCAGGAGCTCCAATACTTGGCATCACTAAATGCAATGGCAAAGTTCTCCCAGCCTACAAAGCTGGTTTCCGCGTCTACGCCGTTATAGTAAAACCAGGATTTGGAAACTGCCCAGATTATAGGATAAATGGTGAATACCAAAAATCCTATAATCTGCAAGCTTATAAGTAGATAGCACTGAGTGGAATCAGAGAGTCTCTTTGGGGATTTGTTTTTATTGATTGTTTTAGTAATTGTACTCAACGCTAACTTCCTTCCTTATTTCTTTTCGTCGTACATCTTGTAATCTGAACTCATAAGTGCAGGAGCCTCATACTCGGGATGAAGCTCTGCATACTTCTTCTTACCGTCGTTGTATGCCTTGGTGTAATCAGCTACAACCTTGTCTATCTGTGACGCGGGAATCTCCCCTGCCCAGATTTTGTTCCACTGGTCTTCAATCTTTTCAGCACCGGTTATATCAACCTCAGGCTTAACATACTGGGGAGGATTGTAAGTGATTGCAAGCATGTCTGCAAATGCCTTCCAGTTTTCCATTCCCTTGTCAAGCTTTACATCCTTTATGAGCTCATAGTTATACGGTATATACATACCTTGTTTATACAGCTCAACCATGAATTCATCGCTGATGAACCAGTCGTATACTTTAAGAATTTTTTCGTCACCAAACTTTTCAACAGCTTTTTTGTTAATCATCCATCCGCCTGTGAATGTAGCAAACTGACCATGGAATTCATCCTTGTCAAGTACCGGATAGGGAGCTACGCCCCAGTCAATCTGTGCAGGGAACTGCTCTGTGTACACAGCATAGTCAAAGCTCTGTGCCATCTTCATACCAACCTTGCCTGCAGAGAATCTCGCGCGGGCTGCGTCATTGTTGAGGCCTTCGGCACCGGGCACATACCAGCCGCCTTCTTTTATCTTCATAACCTGCTTCATTATATCTGCATGTGAGCTAAAGTCAAATTCTCCCGTCCAGGGCTTATAACCGTCTCTGAAGCCACCGCTTGAATTTGTAGGCTGAGCAATATTGTCTCCATACCAAGCGGAATCCTTAGCGTTGTATATAAATCCGAATTCCTGCTTATCTGCATTGGTAAGCTTTTCTGCATACTTAACCACATCATCCCAGGTAACGGGTGCCTTGGCATTGCCTTTTTTGTCTACGATACCTGCTTTTTTGAACATATCCTTATTATAAACAAGTCCGGTTGTGGTAACTGAGAAAGGCATGGTATAGGTCTTATCTCCTACCATGTTTTTGAAGGGAACTATGAAGTCCTTGAACTTCTCCATGTATTCCTTGCCGCCCTTTATATCCTCAAATGCTATTATGTTGCCTTCGCCGGCATTCTTTGTAAGTGAAGTACCTGTCATTAAGTCCGGAGCCTGGTCGGATACAAATGACAGCTCTATCTCCTGACCTACATTGCTCTTAACAATATACTCAACTTCAATTCCCAGCTCTTTACCGAGAGTTTTGTTGAACTCGGCAACCTTCTCCATATAGAAGTTTTTGCTGTGGGATTCGCCTGTCCAGATAACAAGCTTCTGTACATCGCCGGAAGCAACGTCATCCTTCTTACAACCTGCAAAAAGCGTTAATGCCATAACGCATACTAATAACAATGATACAAGTTTTTTCATGTTCATTCTCCTTTTTGAAAATAAAATTATCTTACATACATTTTATCATTAACACACCGTTTAGAAAAGGTTCAATATTTGTAGACCATTATTGCATAGTAAGGTAATTTGGAGTTTATGCGTCCTATAGCAAGACGGCGTATAAGCCCGGACATCCTGCCGTCACCACTACACGTGCTGTGGGAACGGCAGGATGTCCGGGCTTAGAGCAAGGTTTGTGCACATATTTACAGAACCACCACCCCGCTCGGAGTGAAGGAGCATACCCGTAGACGACATTGAGGTTAGTTTTTGGTAGCTGTTTTTGAGTATAAGTGATTTTCGAGGGGAAACGGGCGGAATATGGATTCAGTTCCCTTATTATTCCGCCCGTTTAGAGCTGCATAAGTGAGCAACCGCGAACGGTTCAGCTCGACCCCGAAAATCGCTTATACGAAAATTACAGATACCAAAACTGTTCTCACAGTCGTCGTAGGGTATGCTCCTTTGCGCAGAGCGGATGTTTTCCTCTATTGTTAGTTTGATACGCTCGAACATCCTGGGGACGGGGCTACTTTGACAACGCTACGCTATGTCAAAGGACTTTGTCTGTTACCCCCATCCCCGTCTGTCACTCGCTACATAGTACGATAAACTCCAATTTACACACATTTATTCACATACAAACTACGGTCTACAAAAATTTGACTTGAAATATTTCTCCACATACATTATAATATATAATATATGATAAAAGGAATGTTGCCTATGACTATAAGCATATGTGCCATAGTGCTGATTGCTACTTTTTTCTCCGTGTTCAACTTTCGCAACAAGTTTATAAATATAATAATGCTGTATTTCTACAGCGTTTGTATGATGATGTTCATAAGTGTACTGTATGTATCAAAGTTTGTCAACTACACCGATACCGGCTCGGTTGACCTGATGATGTATCTGTATCTGGCGCGGTTAAAGCTCAATGTAGGTCAGATTAATCTTTTGTACAACATAGCCATGCTAATCTATATATTTGCATCGGTTTACTTCATAGCATTGATACAAAACATAAATCGGCTCAAAATACTGCCGGTTCTGATAATAGCGGGTGCATTTTACACATACACCAACTCACACTCATTTATATGGGTTATATACAGCAAGATAAACTATTTTACAGACTCAAGTTCACTGTACAAAACAGCCTCAGTGATAATATCCTCAATTAACATTACTATAATAGTCCTTGCGTTTATACTGCCTTTTGTGTTTTTGTTTATATACTATACCAACACACAAATATATACCAAAAAGAAAAATGCTGTTACCTATGCCATATGTCTGGGAACGGTTGACATATATATGATATACATGTTCATAGCAGGAGTATTCCCCACGATTGCCAGCTCTAATATAGCAAACCTGGGCATACCGGAAAATGTATCGGAAAACAACATCCCTATGAATTTCCCCGCGTTTTCACTGTTTATTATAATTTTTATCTTGATGACTATACTATACTTTAAGCCCTTTAATCTGTATGTGCTCATGCGCCGCAAGGAGATAGCCCGCAATGCTGCCAGGATAAATAAGAATATACGCATGACTCTGCATACTCACAAGAACGCATTTATAGGAATAGAAAAAAAGACAGAAATAGCAAGGGTAATGATTGAAATGGGTGAGCCGGAGCTTGTATATGAGCAGCTTGCAGATATAAGCGAACAGGCAAACGAGTCCATACACCGTATAGAACGAATGCTTGATGTGCTCAGAGACCCTGAACTGCTATTTGAAGAGCTGGATTTGTCAAAGTGCATTATGTCTGCTGTGTCCAAGGTAAGTATACCCAAGAATATATCACTGAAAGCGGATGACCTGCCTCCCGGGATTTCGGTACGTGCCGGCAGAGAGCAGCTGACAGAAGTATTTGTAAATATCATAATAAATGCCGTGGAGGCCATAGAAGCCAAGAAGGACACCAACAGAGGCTGTATAGATATAACAATAATCGACGAAGGCGAAATCGTAGCGATAAACTTTACAGATGACGGCTGCGGAATTCCAAAGAGTAGCTACAGAGAGATTTACAAGCCCTTCTTCTCCACCAAGAGTACCACAGACTGTGGAGGAATAGGTCTTGATTATGTGAAGAGAATAGTAAAAAGCCATCGCGGAGATGTGTATGTAAAAAGTAAGGTAGACTGCTACACCATGTTTCAGATTGTGCTGCCTACTGTAAAAAAGGAGAAAAACCATGGACAAGTTAAGATTAGCCGTTTGCGACGACTTCAAAGAAATACGAGAGTACATTGAGTTCTTCTGCAAGAAGGAAGATGATGTGGAATGTGTGGCTACTGCTTCCAATGCTGCAGAATGCTTGGAAATGGTAAAGGAGCATAAGCCGGACATCCTCCTTTTGGACATACAGATGGAGACCGACGATGCAGGGCTCAACATAATGCCCGATTTAATGGATATCCACCCCCAAATGAAGATAATCATACTCACGGCTCATTTAGAGGATGACTATATCTTTTCGGCGTTTGCCATGGGTGCCTCCAACTACATCCTCAAGTCCATGCACTTTGACGAAATGATTGATATAATACGCGAGGTGGCACAGGACCGCACAGTAATGCGTCCCGAGGTTGCCAAGGTGCTCGCCGACAACGGCAAGAGGATGAAGGCGTCACTGCTATACCTGATAAATATACTGGTGAAGCTCTCACCAAGCGAATATGATATATTAAAGGATATATACGACGGCTACACCTACAACGAAATATCACAGAAACGATATGTAAGTGTGAGCACCGTAAAAAATCACGCACTGAGGATACTCAAGAAAAACGGTTTCCACTCTATGAAGGAGCTGGTGGGAGAACTTAGGGCTTTGAAGATTTTTGATTTACTAAATGATAGAAAATAAATTTGGAGTTTATATGCCTCCGGTATATAAACTCCAAATTATATTGCAATTATCTGTTATAACTCTTAAACAATCTTTCGAATTCAAGCTTATGTCTTTCCATAATGTCAACTTTTTTCATCAAATCATTTCTAATATCCGGACCGAACTGCATTATTGTTTCTTCTTCCTCGGTAGGTGTGCAATTAAGTATATTGGTCTTAGCTTCGTCCAGGATTTTGATAATCTCATATGTATTGTCGATTTCTTCTCTGAGTATAGCCATCACCTTGTAGAATCTCTTGTCGCCCTGCTCGTCGATTACAATCGTCTTGTCCTCGGCAACTTCGGTTTTATCGGTTCTGTCCATAATCGACTGGAAGGTAATCACATTCTTCTGATTTCTGAAGATATATGCAAGCAGTCTCAGACGCAGCTTCTGCTCTCTCAAATCCTCTTTGTAATCGCCGATATCGTCCTTTGAGAGCAATTCATCTATGATATCCACTGCATTTTTGATATCTATAATTGCCATCCTTGAGCAGTTGCGGAAGTTAATTCTGGCACTTTCACCGCCAAGCCATATAGTTGCCTGCATGTTTACCAGGTTTTCCGCTTCCTCCTCTGTGCCTGCCTGGAACAGGAAGGGTCTGTAGTAGGACTTCTCCTCATCGCTAAGCTCTGACTCAAATGCCACAAGGGGTCTTGTGAGCCATCTCTGATGAACGGTACCCAGCTCTGTGAGATGTCCGCCAACATTCCAGAATTCCATGCGGTCATACGCCTTTTGCATATACTCCCACATATCCACCAGCTTGTCGGCATATTTTTCACCTATAAGTGATACTGCTGATTTGTAAAGTGCTCTGTACTTTCCCATTGTTGAATTTTCTATGGTATCTATGTTGTCAACTATAAGCTGCATAGTCTCCTTTTGATTCATATCCTTTAAGAGAATACTAATGTTGCAGTTTGAATCATTGCAGGCGTCTGTCATCTGCTCCGCAATACCCACAATACCTGCCAAACCATTTATAGGATAGGAGCAATCCCTGTAATCCGGCAGGCCTATCATCTTTGTACTGAAGGAGGCATCCTTATATTTTCCCTGGCAGAACTGGCCTTCCTTGAGCTTGGGTACTATACTTGACATCTCCTCGCCGGTGAACTGTCGTCTGTAGCCAACCTCTGCCTTAACGCCTACGCTCGCCGCAGCTTCCTGCAGCACTGTAAGAAAGTTTGTCACCTTGTCGCCAATGGAGGTATGTCTGCAAGCAGTGGGGCCGTTAGCTCCAGGATACAAGAGGCTTGCCCAGCATACACCGCCGCCGGAATCGTTGGTGAGAAACTCAAAATACTCCACCGGAATCACACTGCAGAGCTTCTTCATGCTCTCTGCATAGAGTGCCTGAACCTCGGGGTTATCTGTGCAGGGTGCGTAGTACTCATTGCGTGCTCTTCGGGGCTGGTCACAGCGAGGACCGCGCCACGAAGGATGGTCACGATACGCTTCGTTTGGCAGCCATGCAGGCTCCATGCCCACAAACATTGCCTTAAGACCGTATTCCTTGAGAATTTCCGCTCTTTTGGAGAACATTTCAAGGTTCCTTGCAGCATAGTCTGCAGGGATATATTTTTCAAGTGCCTTGGGCAATGCTACTTTAAACAGAGTAGCATTGTTCATACCCCAGTTGGGGTACGGGTCTGTGCGGTCCAAGTCCCACTGCCACATAGCGGTCTCTACCTGAGATATATTTACATGAGTGGCTCCTATCTTCTTGGCGAATTCGGCAAGCTTTCGAAATTCATCAAGGTTGTTGGTATTGCAGTTAATCATTATCTTACGCATGGCTGGCAAATCCTCTCTTTTAAAATTATTTACTTTATTATAATACCACTTATCGGATTTAACAAGGTTCAATATTTGTAGACTGACAGTAAGCTGATAAATTGGAGTTTATAACGGCAAAAATGCCCTTCGCAACCATTCTGAAAAGGGCATTTTCTATAAGTTTTATTTTGTGGGAACACCGTCAAGGTAATATCCCGTCTGCTTGTAGCCGTAGAATATCTCCAGACGCTCCTGATATGTAAGAGGTCTATCGAATATCATAAGGTCTGCTATACCGAGCTCAGGTGAGCCGTAGGTGCTATCTGCATCGGGAGTACCTATGTACAGATTGCCGGAGAACACTGTCTCGGGATTCCAATCTGTGAGAGTTGCTGTTTTGCCACTTGATAAAAGTACTCTGTCATTACCGTGAATGCTCATTTTCCATTCACCGCTGTCATTTTTGTCTACCACTATTATGTACATGTTGTAGAAGTCGTTGTATACAATCGGTTCCGGAGCGGTTACTGCTGTGTTGTTAACAGTAATCGCTTTCTTTTTCATACTGATTTTGGTATTATCCGACTGCAGGATTACATTGTATCTGTCCTTGTCATACTTATAGGCTGCTTCATAGTTACCGCGGGTTATGGAACCGGAATACTGCAGATGTGCAGGCTCTGTGTAGCCGTTGTCTGCTTTGTTGAATATCTCGTAATTTGTCCAGTATATCACTGTGAATCCGTCATTCATGCTGTCTGAGAGAACAGACAAATCACCTAAGTTTATATAGCTGCTGTTAAGTCTCAGTGCCGAGTGCTGCTTATATTTGTTGCTTGCAGTACCGCCGTAGCGGATATCTGCATTGTCTATCCATTCATAATCCGATCCGGTTATGGAAAGCTCCTTGCCGCTTACTTCCTCTGTAACTGTGCCGCCTTCGCCCTCGTCAAAACGAATTCTGACCACGGGCTTTATCGGCTCGTCCTCCAGATAGAACTGGGGTTCAGCTGATTTTGCCTTTTCCACAAATGGCTTCAGGTTATTTATCTTGACGATTGACACTTCACTGCCTATCTGACCTGCCAGGTCAAATGTAACAGCCGCATTGGCGCACACTGCATTGGCAAGCATGGTCACGCAGAGTGCAAGCATTAATATATATTTTCTCATTGTGCTGCCACCTCCAAACAATTAATCAGCTTAATGGGAGTTACTGTCTGTAAATCCTTGAGCAGATAGAACTTAAGGTTAAGTCCCTCACTGTCTGCAGTTAAGCCTACATCATATGTACCGCTGCCGGTTACGGGCACGGTCTTGCATTTGATGAGCTTATCGCCGTCATCATTCTTAAGACAAACCACAAGCACGCCGCCTGCTATGTCCATATCAACTTGGCTTATGGTAACATCTGCTATAGTTACACCATCTGCAAGCTCAGCTGCCGCTTCGCCGTCCTTGGTATAGGTAACAGCTTCCAGTATAAACTGACCTGCTGCAGGGTTGTATTCGCCGTAGCTTACGTTGCTGTAGTACACTTCCACAGGTGATGCAAGCTCAGGTACCGAACCACCTGCTACATCCTTTGTGTTAAAGGAAAGCAATGCAAGATTGATGTAATCATATGTAAGAGACGCTGTGCACACAAGCTCATCATTAACATAGAGCTTGCAGGTGCCGTCTTCGTAAGTAATGAGCTTGCCGCTGAAGCTTCCTTGAGCAACTGCAGCACTTGCTGTCTGAGATTTTATTCCGTTTAATTCCACTGTGCCGTCCAGGGTATTGAACACTGCCTTAGCCACATCCTCATTGCCGTGGCTTGCGGACACTGTGAGGTTTGCTTCCACCAAGGTATCTGCCACTGTATCCACATCAAAGAGATATACCATTGACTTTCCGTTACCGCTGAGAGGGAACTTAAGTGCGTCGCCATTGCCTTCCGAAGTCTTTGAGCTTCTGATAGCGGGGGTTGTTTCGTCTATCATACCGTAATAATATGTGGTAACAGTTTCCTTTGCTTCGCCATCCTGCTTTACAAATATCTTGATACCGTCTTCGGGAAGCACGGGAACACTGACGCTTGAAAGTGCAAAGTAGTTATCTCCGCCGAAGGTACCGCGGACAGCAGCATCAACGCCATAACCGTTCATGAGGACTTCTGTGGTACCGTCAACGTTGTCCCAAGGTCCTGCAACATATCTTCCGGGACCATTGCCTGCATCTGTGCTGTATTCATAGCCGCTTGTGTAAGCTGTCTCCCAAGTCTCGCCGTCATCATAAGATACATAAACCTGTGCCTGCTGTGAATATCCTCCGGAAAGTGCACTGTAAATAATCACACCCTCTGCAGGGCTCATAATTCTTCTGGCACCTTCAGTGGTTTTAATTACAGGATAATACTTAAGAGGGTCCATAATATCAGTGGTCTTGTATGCTCCCGGACCGCCAAGGATGTTTGCTTCGCCGCAGCCCATGGCATAAACGTTGTCCGAATAGTAATGAGTGAACTCACCAACTGCGTTATAATATTCCTTATTCTTTACAGTATACCATTTACCCTTTTCTTCGTTGTATACAAACTTCTCGGGTGAAGATTCTCTGTCTTCAATAACTTCAAAGTAACGTAAGTAGTCGCTGTTGCCAAAGGGAATCGGCACCTGTGTGTAGTGCTTTTTGGCAAGTTTCATTATGTCTTCCGTTGCCTGATTTTTGGGCATCAGTATTTCACTGTACAAGTCACCATCCTGAATACTCTTGAAGCCTTCACGTCCGCCTGTGGAACGTGCAACTGTGGGGAGCTGATGTATTTCGCTGTCCTTTAATCCGTCATATCCGAAGTGGTCTGTTGATACATAACACAGGGGCTGTGAGTAGGAGTCGTCGTAGCATACATACACTTCGTTGGGATATACGTTGTGATTGATTGCTATAGAGTGTACATGCTGTTTATCGGGGCGGAAATCCGCTATCCTGAAGTTTTCTCCGTTTTCATCCGATACGAAAAGCGCCGCACCTGTCCACTCAGTCTGATATCTGCCTATGTAGATATGTCCGTCATCATCCTGCATATCATAGCCCTCGCTGTAACTCGCTGAGGTTACGTCATAATCTTCTATAACATTATCTGCATTATAGTTATTGTACAAGTCGTACAAGTCTGAAGAATCTATCATCATTTTTTCTGTAGCATAGTTATCCGATGCATAAATCTTAAAGAGCGGACATGGACCGTATACGGGGTCATTCTCTCTAAAATGATAGATATTGTCGTCACGGTCTACAAATACGATATTAGATGTTGTGTATCCTTCACCTAAAATTGACCATGTTTTTCCACCGTCGGAGGAAACCTGCACTTTACCGCCTTTTTTACCGAGGATACGTCCATCACTGAGATAAAACATACCTGCACCGGCAACCAAATTGCTGTCTTTTATAAAGTCATAATTACCGGTGGATTCTATATGGGAGCCAAGTCCCTGTCCATCACTACCATAAAATCTTACATCGGAGAAGTCGTTGCTTCCCTCGCCGCCGAAGAAAATGTCCCTCCATTCTGCATTGCCTGCTTGACTTCCGTGGTGAAGATTTAAGTTTACGATTACATCTGTAAGGCTCTTGCCTGTGCCGGGGATTACTATGCTCTTGGCACCCTCAAGCTGTGCAGAGAGGTTTTCGTTGTAGAACTTAACCCATGTTGCTGCATCGTCTATATCTGCTTTGGCTGCGGAGGGTCTTTCATTCACAACGGCATATTTATCAAATATGGTTGTCATAAGTGCTGTTTCGTCATCGGTCATGGTACCCGCATCCAGCAGTGCCTTGGAGGCTCTGAGACCGGTAACAAGGCCACCCTTGTCGGAAACAACATCCGCTGTGTTTTCAAAGCCGTATACATTTACATTATCGATTGTAAGCTCGGATTCAGCTGCTACGGTAAGTGCACTGAGGGCATCTTCTGTAATACTTGCAGCGGTCACTTTCTTTTCACCGTTTACGTATACGTCGTAGGTCTTAGCCATGGTGTCTATATCAAAGCGGATTCTCTTCCACTCCGATTCGCCGTCCGCAAGTGTATACGATACGCTATCCAAAAGCTTAACGGTTACCGAGCCGGAGGTGTTTACATCGCACTCGGCTGTAACATACTTTGTGGCTGCACTTGCACCCAAAGCAACGGAAGTAAAGTTCTTTACAGCTGTTGCCGCAGGGAGCTTAAGGGCTGTGGTTACAAGGTATGTGTCGTCGTCTGCGTAGGAAGCACCTGTAGGAAGCGCTGCAGCAGACGAATCATAGCTTGTGCCTGCCACTGTATCGAAGAAGTACATGGGTGTACCTTCAAAGCTTTCTTTAATAAGAGGCTCTGCATTAAAGAGCTTCCTCTCTGCCTGAGCAAGGTAACCCAGTGCGGTTGATATATCCATAGCTTCGGTTTCGTCCGAATTGTAGATTGCAGCTGCCTGATTAAAGAGGGCAAGTGCATCTGCATTGTCTGTATACTCAGGATAGTTCTTGATGAACTCTCTGATTTTTGAAACCAAGCTTGCCTTGTCCGGAGCAGGGTTGTCTGCTGTATAGGTTTTTACACTAAGGTTGTCTACGCTTATTTTGGCGTAGCCGCCGTAAAATCTTACATATGCTGCATCCGTAAAGCTGCTGCTGTTATAATTAGATGTTCCCACAAGGTTGCCGTCAATGAAGTACTTTACAAGTCCTTCCTTGTTATCTGTGGAACCATTGTCATTAAGCAGACATACAACCTTACATCTGTACCATTCATCATATTTAAACGATTTTAACTTTTTACTTTCTTTATAAGGAATTGTGAGGCATTCATTGTTTTGAGCGTTTGTGGGATTATCATAATTACACTCAATTCCTGCACCCACATAATCTGACGATTGTGTTGTAGTAAGATATACTGCAGCTCTGTTTGTAGTTGTTGCAGCAAAATCGCTTGCCGAAGGCTCCTCGGGCTTTATGTCCATCTCAAGCTCAAGGTACATATTTTTGGAAGCTGCTCTGGATATGGCAGGGTCTAAGGCAACATATACATTGCCGGAATTGTATGTAACATACTTACCTATGCCGTATCTGCTGTTATCTTCCTTTACAGTTACTCTGGACTTTGCAGAAGATATACCTGCCGCATTATAAAATGCAGTTAAATTAGCATCTGTCTCAAAGTCATACTCAAAGTATGTCTGCGGCTTGGGGTCTACAATGTTGATTGCACTTTCCACATTTGCAAGTGCAGTTGTCACATCAGTATCTGTTGCGGCTGCATTTTCGTATGTAGCCTTGGCTGCATTGATAAGTGTAGCTGCGTCGGCGTAATCTCTGTAGTTGGTGTATGTTGAAAGGAAGTTACGGATTGCAGCTACGAGAGCACCTTTGTCTACGGGAGCGTCGCCTGACTGATATGTGCGTACTGTAAGGTTGTCTATGCCTGCACGACCGTATAAAGCATGGAAACGCAATGCTCTTACGTATTCGTCTGTAAGATTGGTGGTAGTTCCTTTATAGTATTTCTCATTTACAAGCACACCATCAACATATGTTTTTATACATTTTGTATTCGGTGTCTTGTATTTTGTGTTACTTCCATCTTTCAAAGTGTCTGTTGTGAGCTGAGTTACAAGTTTTATTCTGTGCCATTTATCAAGCACAGGCGTTACTCCTTCAAACTTAGTGGTTTCTCCGTTTTCAAAACCAAAAATTACATTGTTACTTTCAAAGGTATATCTGTGGTACAGTGAGCCGAAATAGCCTACATTTGCTAGACTGGAGCTGCTGTCGTATGTTACAGCACCTACGCCTAACGCACCGTATGTTGACTTGGTTGTAGAATAATCAATCGGAAAATAATCATACTCTATTTCCAAATATTTATTTGGCACAGACAGCCTTTCTAATCCGGATAATACAGGCGTGCCGGTGCTGTTGTCCACCACAAGCGGTAAAAATGCACTTGTTGTAATTCGCCTGTAAGAACCTATTCCATATGTATTACTGTCGCTTTGGGAAGTTCCGGTTTCATTTGTTTTGCCACTTATCGTAGCATAATAACCCATCTGTGTCTCAAATTCTGATGCATCTGAATCAAAATCATAAGACAAGATTTCTGTCAGAGTTGATGTTGCCGCAGCTTCATCCGCCGCAACAAACACAACGCCCGACATCATTGATACGAGTATTGACAGCATCAATACTACGCATAAACTTCTTTTCAAATTAAAACACTCCTTTTGAATATAATATAAATTTTGCCGTAAAAACGGCTGTTATCCTGATTATAATTATATTTCAATCGAAGTGTTTGCACAAGGTTCAATATTTGTAGACCGTTATTGCCCGTAAAGGTAAATGAAAAATGAGAAGATGTCAAGTGTACATCATAAATTCCTTCTAAGTCTGAGAGAATGTTTATTCCAACAGGTTCTTTATGGCAGTATAAAAGTCCCCTGCTCGCCGGCAGAGGACTCAATCTATATTTCTAATTAAACTTTACAAAACCATAACTCTCCAGAATACGAATATACTTCGCCAGTCTCTCGTAGAGGGGGTTGGCTTCGTCACCAAACTTCTCTTCTACAGCTTTGCCCAGGTCAGTAATTGTCCTGTCTCCGTCTATGAGAGGCCATACGAAGCTGCCCATGGCATCAAGATGCACATAGCTCACGGGGGGCTTTTTAAACAGTCTCTGAGCCACCCGGTTAAAAAATCCCTTATTCTCGATTTCCAGAGTTATATTTCCGTCGTCATCTGTGCTCCATTCTATATGTCCGGAGCGCAGGGGCTTTCTGTCAAGGTAATTATCGTTTTTCATATCTTATCTGCGCTTTCTCCAAAGTGAGAATTTCAGCACTGTCATAATGATAATTGCAAAGAGCACCAATCCGCCCGCATTGGCAGCTACAGTAGGAATACCAAGCTTTACGGAGAGGTCTATAGCGCTGTCAACACCAAACACAGCCAAAAGCGCAAGAAGTATACCAACGAGGCCTTCACCGGCTATCATACCGGAGCAGAAGAGGATGCCGTCATTTACTATGGACTTTTTCTCCTCATCCTTGCGATTAAGCTTATCAAGTGCCAGACGGATAAGTCCGCCTACCATTATACATGCATTGAGCTGTACCGGAAGGTATACACCAATTGCAAAGGGGAGCACGGGTATGCCCACTACTTCAACCACAACTGCTATAAACACACCTATAAACACAAGTGCCCAGGGGAGATTACCCTCCATAACACCCTCTATGATAAGCTTCATAAGTGTAGCCTGAGGTGCACCGAGCTGCTCGGAACCGAAGCCCCATGCGCTGTCCAACAGATAAAGTGTACCGCCTATGGCAAATGCCGCAGCTACTACACCCACAATCTCACCAATCTGCTGTTTATACGGAGTAGCTCCCAAGAGATAACCGGTCTTTAAATCCTGAGAGGTATCGCCGGCTATGGCAGAAACTATACAAATTATAGAGCCGATTGCTATAGCACTTCTCATACCTGCGATGCCTATAACTCCGGTAGCCTTAAGTATAAGTGTGGTTATCAGAAGTGTAGCTATAGCCATGCCGGAAACAGGGTTATTGCTGCTGCCTACCAGTCCCACCATACGAGAGGAAACCGTAGCAAAGAAAAATCCAAATACTACCACAATCACCGCACCAAGCAATGTAACCGGAATAGCAGGCACCAGCCATACCAGTACGGTAAGGATAGCAATTGAAGCAAGTACAATTTTAAGATTGATATCCTTGGCAGTACGAGCATCGGAGGTACTCTTAGTGCCTGTTACACTCTTCATAGCACCGCCAAATGTAGTGATGATAAGAGGCAGCGATTTGATAAGGCTTATGATACCGCCTGCCGCCAATGCTCCTGCACCTATATACCTTATGTAGGAGCTCCAGATCGCACTTGCACCGCCATCGGCAAATATCTTACCTATGGATTCAGTGCCGGGGTAGAGAACTATATTCTCACCAAAAAGCACTATTAAAGGTATGATTACAAGCCAGCTGAGAACACCGCCTGCAAACATATATGATGATATCCTGGCACCGCAGATATATCCTACACTCATTACAGCCGGATAGATCTGAGTACCTATCTCGCCGGCATAGCCCTTAACACGCAGGGATATCTCTCCGGAAACAAGCTTAAGACCATCAATGATAAATTTAAACAGAGCTGCAAAGCCCATACCTGCAAATACCGTAGATGCATTGGCTCCGCCCTTCTCGCCGGCGAGGAGAACCTCTGCACATGCCGTACCTTCGGGATAAGGCAGTATGCCGTGCTCTTTAACTATAAGAGCATTGCGAAGAGGCACCATGAAAAACACACCCAAAAGTCCACCGAGCAGAGCTATGAGAGTGATAGATACTATACCGGGCTTGTCCATCTTGCCCTCTGCTGCCCACAGAAACAGTGCAGGCAGAGTAAAGATGGCACCTGCTGCGAGAGATTCGCCTGCAGAGCCTACAGTCTGCACAATGTTACTTTCCAGTATAGAGTTCTTGCGCATGATAACGCGGATAACGCCCATAGATATAACTGCGGCAGGAATTGACGCGGAAACCGTCATACCAACCCTCAAGCCCAGATAGGCGTTTGCTGCGCCGAATATTACCGCGAGTATGATACCCATAATAATCGATGTAACGGTTATTTCAGGTGTTATCTTCTCTGCCGGTATATACGGCTTAAATTCTTTCTGATTATTCATATTATCTCCAATCTGCCGCATATGCGGCGGTCATATTTATATAATTGTATCATAACTCAGACCAAAATGCAATTAAAAATTATCTGCAGTTTTTCAGCACATTCAAAATAACCTCATATATCTCTGCTGTTGAAGATATACTGAGCCTTTCTGCGGTAGTGTGTATATCATGCATCCTGGGGCCTATTGATATGCAGTCCAGCCCCGGTATACCGGATGAAAACACTCCGCACTCAAGACCGGCATGTATAGCCTTAACCAAAGGCTTAGAGCCAAACTTCTTTTCGTATTCGGATATATACAACCTCTGAAGCGGTGAATCGTCCTTGTATTCCCAGGGAGGATAGTGACCGAAGGTTCTGACACTGCACCCAACGCAGGAAGAAAACGTCATAAGCTTATCCTCCAGAAATTTAAGTGCCGAGCTTTTATTGCTCCTTAGGGCAAAGTGCATGATAACTTTGTCTTGGTCGGTTTTTAATATTCCGAGATTGAGTGAGGTCTCCACCAGTCCCTCTATTTCCGAGCTCATCTCCACTACGCCGTTTGGCGCACACAAAAGTGCAAATATGAGCTTATCTCTTAAGCTGTTTTCTATAGCCTGTACACTTGTTGCACCATTGGAAACCGCATCAAATACAAAACCGCTTTCACGATGTGATATTTCTTCTTTTATAACATTTACATATTCATTTATTTTTATTATGAATTTGTCGTCATGTACCACAAGCTTTGCCGTACTGCCGAGAGGGATTGCGTTGCCTTTGTCACCACCGTCGATACTTATTATGTCAAAGTCACAAATTCCCTTGGCATAGTTAAGTATACGAGCCATAAGCAGATTGGCATTTACTCTGCCGCTGTTTATCTCCACGCCGGAGTGACCGCCCTTTAATCCTCTTACACTGAGAGTTACCTGCTCTCCATTAACCTCTGTCCTTTTAATGGGAATATTCATCTCAAAATCACTGCCGCCCGCACAGGATACAGTAAGTACTAACGGGTCTTCACTGTCAATATTTATCATCTTTCTACCCTTTAAGCTTTCCGTTGACAGCTTGCCGGCGCCTATAAGGCCTATTTCTTCATCTGTGGTAAACACTGCCTCGATAGCAGGGTGCTCTATATCCTCCGATGCCAGTATAGCCATTATCATAGCAACTGCTATACCGTTGTCTGCACCAAGAGTAGTACCCCTTGCCTTTATGAAATCTCCGTCTGTGTAGATATCAAGACCGTCTTTAACAAAGTCGATATTGCAGTCCTCCGTCTTCTGACAGACCATATCCAGGTGCCCCTGCAGGATTACTGTATCCGCATTTTCATATCCATTGGTTGCTTTTTTGTATATCACTACATTGTTGGCTTCATCACGCACTGCCTCCAGCGAGTGCTTAGCTGCGAAATCCATGCAATATGAGCTTATGGCATCCATATTCCCGGAACCATGCGGAATTGAGCATATTTCTTCAAAGTATTCAAAAACCTTTTGCGGTTCGAGGTTAGCAAGTTTTTCCATTACATATGTCCTCCATATTCTGTTATTACGGTGCCGCAAACTTTATTGTCTCGGTAACCTTCTTATTATCAATTGTTTCCACTGTCATGTAGTCGTATTCACCCTTTTTGATACCCAGCTTGGCACGTCCGGCAGATGATGTATCCGAGTATACCTCCTTATCGTCTGTATATCCCTTTATGCGTACCTTGTCTGTGGTGCGGGGTATGTACAATTCGAGCTTGAAGGTCTCTTCATCGGAGAGTATATAGTATTCGTCAAACAATTCATTATACTGTATCTCATAGCTGTCACTCTCCAGGAATGTCATACTCATCCTATCCGTATAAAGCTGCCAGCCGGTATACACCACCAGACATATGAAAAACAGGATTTTAAAGGTGTTGCTGAAATAAAACCTTACGAGCTTCCAATTGCGTATCTTATCCTCACCCTTTTGGAGCTTGCCCCAGAAGGTTTTGCTGTAGCTGTCATGTCTGTCATCATTGGTAACCTTGCTGCCGCAGTTAATGCAGTACATGGTACCGTAATTTATTTCTTTATTACAATTTTTGCATATCATAACCTATCAGCCCTCCAATCTGTCTTCCGCTATATACCACTTGTCGCCAAGCTTCACATATACCATATGGTAGCTGAGCTCTACATCCGGTGTGGGAAGACTCGCACGGTCTGAAAAGTCGGTAACTCTGCCGTCATAATATCCTACACCCTCTATGAAACCTTCCGCTACCTCATAGCCGTCCTCACGAAGTTTCTTACCAAGCTGAGATGTAAGCTGTTCATTTACATAGAAATCCTCTGCATTGTACATAGCCGATGTAGGGAATTCATTGGGCGATGCATTTGCCGCATCTTTGCGAGCCTGTATCTCGTAGTTAACGGGGCGAGCCATCATATCGTGAACACCGCTGTAGCTATAGCCGGCACCTGCGTGCTCTGCCAGGAGAGTCTCCTGTGTGGCTCCTGTGGCATAGGAGCTGTCTCCGGTGAGCTGATATTCACACCACTGCAGATACTCAAGTCCCAGATTCCATAATTCCTGCTTGGCTTCCATCTCCAATACGGTATCCACGGGCTCGGTTTTTTCCTCTTCTGCCGGCTCGGGAGTCTCGTTCTGCTGATGTGCCTCCCTTATATACTGCGGTCTCTCGGTTACCTTCTCTATGGGAGCGGTATTTATACTTGCCACCGTAACACCGGCTGTTACTACACTTATAGAAAGCACTATTCCCCAGATATGAGACCTCAGATAATTTATAATCAGGCTAAGTATGGTCTCCTCTACTCTGCTCTCCACTTCTCCGGTTGCAGTATCCTTTAGCTTAGCCTTTGCCTTGTCTTTAGTGTGAGCCAGCAGGTAAAAATAAAATGATGAATGATGTAATCTTACCGGTTTATTACATTCATCGCAGATAATTGCCGACGGCTTATTGGCACTGCCGCAGCATGAACAGTAAATTACTGCATCTTCATTGATATTCATTACTTAATCACCTCTATATATTATTTTTTTGCATTTATGTAATAGCCTCTTTTTACTTCATACATTTGGTCATCGGCTATTTTTATAAGCTCCTCAACCGAGCAAGCTCTGTTATCACGAGAACTTACCCAACCGTAGGATACCCTGAAGCTGTCTATTATATCACCTTTCCATGCGTCCACCATAGCGTCAAAGTGCTCAAATGCCTGCATAAGCACCGCTTCATCACAAACGGTAAATACTACGAACTCATCGCCGCCCGTGCGGTAGCATGTACCCAGATGTGAAAAGGCATCATTTATGCACATAGCGGCACCTTTTATAATCTCGTCACCTGCGGCATGACCGTAGGTATCGTTGGTTGCCTTAAGTTTGTTTAAATCCATTACCACCACGGTAAAATTATCATCCAATGGTTCTGATTTAAGCTTTTCTATATGAGTTTCATAGGAATATCTGCTGCTGAGACCGGTGAGTGCATCGGTAAAGGCGTGTCGACGGAATTCCTCGGTCTTGATATTCTCTTTGATAAGGTGGTATAAACCTCCTGCACTCTCCCCAAACATGGTAGCCATGAGTATACAGAGTGCTATGCATACATAAATCATCCATTCCTTGTCCATAACATACATCACAATCGCAACTGCACAAAGTGCTATTATACATGCATATGCAGGCAGAGCAAGCTTCTTGGCAGCAGGGGTCTTTGATGTGATATCCTTTATAATCAGATACACTATCTCACCCATTACAAATACACATATACCATGCGATATGAGAAGCGAATCGGATAAATCACACACCCCTGTCATAAACAAAGCTATCTGCAATACAAATATAAGTCCAACTGCATAATGGACGAAATTTATAAATTTATTACGTTTATTTGCCAAAGCCATAAGCAATCCCGAAACACAAAACGGTATCATCATAAAGGAAATATAGTTTATTATTCCCGTAAATGCCATCCTGCCGTTTAATAATTCAAAAATATGTACATATGATATAATCCATACACCCAATGTAAGGGATGTGAGCATAATATACAGAAAATCGTCCAGGTTTGTGTATAACCTCATATTTTTGGAAAGCTTACAGCACAGCCACACCCCCAGAGATACAACTGCCATCAAAATGAGAACCAATCCTATAAGCAAGCTGAGAAGATTGTCTGTAAATTCAGTTACAGCATATGCCTCCATGGTACCCAGACTTATATCCTTGACAGAAACCGTATAAGCGGACCTTCTGGGGACTATATGGAGAGATAATTTCTTATTGGCGTATTGCTCTTTCATAGGAATAAACGCTCTGTAATTGCCCACTACGGTAGAGAGCCTGCCCAGCTTTGCGGCTGATGCACTGTATATTTCTTCGCCGTCTACAGATGCACTAATTTTATCAAAATTACACTTTACGATGATAACATCTTCATTATTTATCTCACCGAGTATGGTGTAAATCCGGCCGGCACTATTATGCTCCGGAGTATGAGGGAAGCTGACCTTTTCTCCATCGGCGCAGTACCACACCGGCTGCGATAATCCCCCCGTTAAGCTGTACGGTGCACTGTCTGAAAACATAGCACCGACGCATACAGCAGCAATAACAGCAACTAATACCGTGAGTAACCATGCTTTGTAAAATACCTTTTTCAAATACTACACCCCTAATCAATTATTGTGATGTCACCAAGGTGCAAAATCTTTCATTTTACAGTATAACATAATCCTGCAAAAAATTCAATATATTTACACAAAAACCCCCATACCTTACAATTATAAATAACAAAATTTGACATCATTCTCATTGAAATACTTGACATGGCGCATAATATATGCTAAACTTGAATTGCTTAAATTATATATTAGAAGGGGGATATTAATATGTCCGAATTTGAAAACAACAACTTTTCCGGTAATCCGGAACAGCCTCAGCAGAATCCTAATCCTGCCGGTGCACCTCAGCAGAACTTTAATCCTGCAGGCGCTCCTCAGCAGCCTGTCTACAGTGCTCCCATGAACGAGTACTATCCTTCACAGGGCACAGATGGCAATCAGGATAATAAAAAGAAGATTATCATGGCAGTGGCTGCTGTAGCGGCTATAATTATCGTTGTGCTGCTGTTTAAGGGTATCTTCTCCGGTTCAAGCAAAGACGAAGCAGAAAACCTCTTTGATGACGGTATGCTCATCTTTGGCGAAAAGGAAGAATACGAAACCCGTTGGGGCAGCAAACAGACTAAGTACAAATACGGTATTATCAATGAAAAAGGTAAGGTTATAATTGATGCTGATTATGATGCCATAGGCTTCGTAGGAGAAGGCAGAATAGTAGCCGGCGAATGGGAAAAGACCGATGACGGTGCTGAAATGGTAACCATGCTCCGTGATAAGAAGGGCAAGGAAGTATCCGACGATGAATTATCACAAAGCGCTGTATATCAGTACTTCAGCGAGGGCCTGCTCCCGGTATGTGAAGACGATGAATGGGGCTTCATGAACAAGAACGGCAAATGGGTAATCAAGCCTTCTTTCTACTCGGTAGGCAATTTCGTAGACGGTGTTGCTCCTGCTAAGGAAGACGAAGACGATGAATGGGGCTATATCAACAAAAAAGGTAAATGGGTAATCGAACCTGACTTTGACAGTGCAGGCGAATTTGTTGACGGTCTGGCAATAGCATCCAAAAACGGCAAATACGGCTTTATCAACAAGAAGGGCGACTGGAAAGTAAAGAGAAAATATTCATCATTATATCACTTCGCAGATAACGGTCTGGCTGCAGCGTGTGACGACGGCGAGTGGGGCTATATCAACAAGAAAGGCGAATGGGTAATCGAAAACGAATACGCTGATGCATATTCATTTACAGAGGACGGACTGGCACTGGTTAAAGACGGCTCCAAGTACGGTTACATCAACAAAAAGGGCAAGATGGTTATAGACGATGACTACGTGGAAGCAAGCAGCTTCTCCAATGGACTGGCTTATGTTAAAGAAGATGCAGACGATGATTACGGCTACATCAACAAAAAGGGCGAGATGGTTATAGACGCAGACTTCACCTCCGCACGCAGCTTTAACAAGGACGGTGTAGCAGCAGTAAAAGACGGAGATGAATGGGGCTTCATCAACAAGAAGGGAAAATGGGTAATTGACCCTGAATTTAAATATGCATCCTCTTTCCACGATGACGGATATGCACTGGTATGCACCGGTGATGATGACAACAGTGACGATGATGAATACTTCGTTATCAACAAGAAAGGTAAATCTGTATTTAAGGATACATTTGATGCTTTAGAGACCTACAGTGCAATGGAATACAACTACAACTTCGACGAGGACGAAGACGAAGATTAATAGCATGATATAAATTAAAGGCGATTGTTTTAAAAACAATCGCCTTTAAAATTTAACTATAACCAATCAATTATGCAAGCTCTGCAAAGTACTTGATTGTTCTTACCATCTGGCTTGTGTAAGAGTTCTCGTTGTCGTACCAGGAAACAACCTGTACTTCATAGAGATCATCTGCAATCTTAGCAACCATTGTCTGAGTAGCATCGAAGAGTGAACCGTATGTGATACCAACGATATCGGAAGATACGATCTGGTCTTCGTTGTAACCGAAGGAAGCAGAAGCAGCAGCCTTCATAGCAGCATTGATACCATCAACTGTGATATCTGCGCCCTTAACAACAGCTGTAAGGATAGTAGTAGAACCTGTGGGAACAGGAACTCTCTGAGCAGCACCGATGAGCTTACCGTTGAGCTCGGGGATAACAAGGCCTATAGCCTTAGCAGCACCTGTAGAGTTAGGAACTATGTTAACCGCACCTGCTCTTGCTCTTCTTAAGTCGCCCTTTCTGTGGGGACCGTCAAGAATCATCTGGTCGCCTGTGTAAGCATGGATTGTAGCCATGATACCGGACTGGATGGGAGCGAAGTCATTTAAAGCTTTAGCCATGGGAGCTAAGCAGTTTGTGGTGCAGGAAGCTGCGGAGATGATAGTATCATCTGCAGAAAGAGTACCTTCGTTAACACCGAAAACAACTGTCTTGAGGTCATTGCCAGCAGGAGCAGAAATAACAACCTTCTTAGCACCTGCATCTATATGAGCCTGTGACTTATCCTTGGAGCAGTAGAAACCTGTGCACTCAAGAACAACGTCTACACCAAGCTCGCCCCAGGGGCATTCCTTAGCGTCTTTAATAGCATAGATTTTTATTTCCTTGCCATCTACTGTGATGCTGTCATCACCGGCAACAACGGTGTGTCCGTCATATCTGCCCTGTGAAGAGTCATACTTTAATAAGTGTGCAAGCATTTTGGGATCTGTTAAGTCGTTGATAGCAACAACTTCATAGCCTTCTGCGCCAAACATCTGTCTGAAAGCGAGATGACCGATACGGCCGAAACCGTTAATAGCAACTTTAACTGCCATTTTGAAATTCCTCCTTAGAATTTATATAAATTTAAATTTACACCATGAGTATATTTTACTATAAAATCCAAATTTATGCAATATATATTTTAAAAAATTTGCGATAATTTTAAAAATGTTTTACGATTTAGTATTGGTTATTTTAACCATTATATATTAATCAACCACTGTAACGGCTTTCATTACGATGGGCTCTAAGGGCTTGTCCATGTAATTTGTGGGCACGTCTGCCATGGCGTCCACCACTTCCATACCCTCTATTACTTTACCGAAAGCCGCATAATCACCGTCCAGATGCGGTGTATCTCCAAAGCAAATGAAGAACTGACTGGAAGCACTGTCCTTGTCCATAGCTCTTGCCATGGAGAGTGTACCTCTCTCGTGCCTGAGGGTATTGGCACCGAAGCCGTTGGAAGCAAACTCACCGGGGATATTAACTCCCGAGCCGCCCATGCCGGTACCCTCCGGGTCACCGCCCTGAGCCATAAAGCCTGCAATTACACGGTGAAATATCAGACCGTCATAGAAGCCTTCCTCCACTAAGTTTACAAAGTTTTCCACTGTGGCGGGAGCATATTCGGGATAGAGCTCTGCTATGAACTCGCCGCCGTTTTCCATTTCAAATTTAATCTTTGTGTTCATTTCATTGTGTCCTTTCTTAGTCTTCTTTAGGATATTTTTTAAACTCCGAATCGGAGATTATTTTTGCGGATTTAATCACCACATCTATGAGAGGTTTATCATTTTCATCCACAGCCGACTCGGCTATCTTGTCTACATTTCTCATACCGTAGACCACCTTGCCGAAGGCTGCGTACTCACCGTCCAGATGAGGTGCTTCCTCAAAGCATATAAAAAACTGGCTGGAAGCACTGTCCGGGTCGTTGGTTCTCGCCATAGACACCGTACCACGCTCATGCTTTAAGGTATTTTTGTCATAGCCGTTGGAGGCAAATTCTCCTTTTATCTTCTCTTCGGAGCCGCCCATGCCTGTGCCCTCCGGGTCCCCTGCCTGAGCCATAAATCCCGGTATCACTCTGTGAAAGGTAATACCGCTGTAGAATTCATCATGCACCAAATTGAGAAAGTTCTTTACAGTATCCGGGGCGTATTCCGGGTAGAGCTCCATGACGAAGGCTCCGCCCTCTTCAAGCTCAAACTTTACCTTTACATTTTTTTTGCGAATAGACGTAGAGTCACTTCCCGTGTCTGTAATTTCGGTAACACTTTCATCATTGAGCACAATTTTGACATTATCATTAATCTTGTACTCGCCCTCTGTCTCTGAACATGAGCTCAACGCTAAAGTCATCACAAGTGTCAATACCAAGCAAATAATTGATTTTTTCATTTCATTACTCCTTATTCAACGAAAACCTCTATATCGCCGTTTATCACATCCACTGCCACAGTACCTCCGGCAGACACCGCCTCAGACAGCAGAAGTGTAGAAACCGCATCCTCGATTGATGTCTGTATTTCCCTGCGGATAGGTCTGGCACCGTAGCGTGGGCTGTAGCCCCTGTCTACGAGCAACTCCTTTGCAGCGTCTGTAATCTTAAATTCAATTCCCATAGATTTAAGCTCTGATACCATATCCTTAAGCATGAGTGAAGCAATCCTTACAAGCTCATCCTTATTGAGTGCACTAAACTCTATAACCTCATCCACACGATTCAAAAACTCCGGACGGAATATCTCTTTGAGTGACTGCTCAATCTTGGCACTTATACCGTCTCCGCCGCCCAGAAATCCCATAGCGGATGCAGAGCCAACACTTGTGCCTGCGTTGCTTGTCATTATTATGATAGTATTTTCAAAGTTTACCGTCTTGCCATGGGAGTCGGTTATTCTGCCGTCATCAAGTATCTGAAGCAGTATGTTAAATACATCTGCGTGAGCCTTCTCTATCTCATCCAGCAGGATTACCGAATAGGGTCTTCTGCGTACCTTTTCCGTAAGCTGTCCGCCGTCATCGTAGCCCACGTATCCCGGAGGTGAACCTGTAATTTTGGCAACAGAGTGTTTCTCCATATATTCGCTCATGTCCATACGAATAAGGGAACGTTCATCATCAAAAAGGCTCTCTGCCAAAGTCTTGACAAGCTCGGTCTTACCTACGCCGGTGGGACCTACAAATATAAAGGATACAGGTCTTTTCTTGGTGAGCTTGAGGGCACGGTTGCGTCGTACTGCACGTGATACAGCCTTCACTGCCCTATCCTGCCCTATAACTCTCTCATGGAGGCGTTCCTCCAGATTGAGGAGCTTCTGTTTGTCTGTCTCGGTGATGTTCCTTACCGGTATACCGGTCCACAGCTCTATAACCTTGGCTATGTCCTCTATGGTTATGTGGGTTTCCTTCTGACGTGCTCTCAGTCCGGCACGTTCACCTTCCAAGCGGCACTTTTCACCCTTGAGCTTAGCAATCTCCTCATACTGAGGCTGGTCGGTTTCTTCCTCCTCCAATTGGTTGAGCTTCTCGATTACCAGCTGTAATTGGGCATTTGTTTTGATGATATTCTTAGTGTACGGATTATCCATATTTAGTCTGGAAGCCGCTTCATCTATAACATCTATAGCCTTATCAGGGAAGAATCTGTCATTAATATACTTGCCTGCAAGCACAACCGCTTCTCTTATGGTAGCTTCATCTATGGTTATATTATGAAAATCCTCATAATAGTCCTTGGTACCCAAAAGGATTTCAATAGTTTCCTCTACAGAGGGTTCATCAAGCATTACAGGCTGGAACCTTCTCTCCAAGGCTGCATCCTTTTCTATATATTTGCGGTATTCATCCAGTGTAGTAGCACCTATCACCTGTATCTCACCCTTCGCCAGGGCAGGTTTTAATATATTGGCGGCATTCATGGCACCATCGGCATCGCCTGCACTCACTATGGAGTGAATCTCATCGATTACCAATATAGTATTGTCCTGACGGGCTTCTTCTATTATATTTTTAAGACGGCTTTCAAACTGACCTCTATACTGAGTACCTGCCACAACACCCGATAAGTCTATGAGATACACCTGAGCATCCTGAAGTCTCTCCGGCACATCACCATCGGCAATTCTCTGAGCTATGCCCTCTGCTACTGCTGTCTTACCTACTCCGGGTGCACCCAGGAGCACGGGGTTGTTTTTCATACGTCGGTTAAGTATCTGTATGGCACGGTCTATCTCTTTTTCCCTGCCGATTACACGGTCGAGGAGAGATTGCTTTGCCTTTTCGGTAAGGTTTACACCAAAGTTATTTAAGCATTTTTTCTTTTTCTGCTGATTTTTAATACCTTTTTTTATCTGGTTGTCTTTAATGGGTATTCTCTCGCCGTCATCGGGGCTTTGCACAGGCATCATAAGATTGCCGCCGCCCATCAAATCCTCAAAGGCTTCATTAAAATCGCCATTCTCCAAGAAATCATTAAATCCCGCTACCATACCCTCAATATCCGAAGGCTCCATACCAAACTGCTCAGCAAGCTGTTTGACAGGGGTGATGTTCTGCTTTATGGCACAGGGAAGGCAATAGCCTTCATTTATCATCTTGGTACCGTCACTGCGTGATACAAATACCACTGCCGGATTTTTCTTACAAATTGAGCATACTTTCATTCTGCTTTACCTCTTCTATTTAATGTAATTATTTCTAAAAATACTATCTTGTATTGTACCATATATTGATAGGTAAATTCAACATGAATTTTGTAATTTTATAATTTGTTTACAAATTAAAGGAAGCTGTAAAAAAGTCCGTTTCGGAATGTCGACAAGCGCCATTCCCTACAATATGTTGGATAATTTGCTTTGTTATACACCAACCGTAGGGTTCGGCGGTTTCCGACGAACCGTAATTTCGACCTTTTTACAGCCTATGTGTATTCTATCTATGATATAATCTCTTGTTTTCGTAATGCGCCTCACAGCTCACATTGATGCCAAGTCTTTTAAGGAGCATTTCATCGGATTCATTGAGTATCACGGAGAAATGTGCATCACTGCCGCTAAGATTCATCAGCTGCTCCCTGGCAGCCTTAGCATGTGGGCTGTCCACTGCAGAGATGGTAAGCGCTATGAGCACCTCGTCTGTATGCAGACGGGGGTTTTTGTGTTTCAGATTTTCGGTTTTTAGTGCACATATAGGCTCAAGCACACTTGAGGATATAAGGTCTATGTGCTCCTCTATACCTGCCAGATATTTCAGGGCATTGAGCAGCAGAGCCGAAGCTGCACCCAAGGTGTCTGATGTCCTGCCGGTAATTACCTTGCCGTCCGGGAGCACCATAGCGCCTGCAGGGCTTCCTGTCTTTTCTGCCTTGATAAGTGCTGCGGAGACTGCCGGGCATATGTCGGAGGTAATGCCTGCCTGATTCATGAGTATTTCAAGCTTAGTTACGTCGGTACCGTCGGACTTGCCACAGTATTTGTTTACACATGCGGTATAATATCTTCTCAATATTTCCCTTTTGGATGCTTCACAGCATACATCATCATCTATTATGCAGTTACCTGCCATATTTACACCCATATCTGTAGGTGAATTATATGGTGATGTACCCTGTATCATTTTAAATATGGTATTAAGCACAGGGAAAATCTCCACATCACGATTATAATTCACGGCTGTTTCACCGTAAGCTTCCAGATGGAAGGGGTCTATCATATTGACATCATTTAAATCCGCCGTTGCCGCCTCATATGCTAAATTCACAGGATGCTTTAAGGGGATATTCCACACAGGGAAGGTCTCAAATTTAGCATATCCTGCTGTGATACCTCTCTTGTGGTCGTGGTAAAGCTGGCTAAGGCATGTAGCCATCTTGCCGCTGCCGGGACCGGGAGCAGTAACCACTACAAGTGAACGGGTAGTTTCTATATAATCATTTTTACCGAGGCCATCATCGCTTACTATGTGCTGTACATCAGATGGGTAGCCTGCTATAGTGTAATGGCAGTAGCAGCGTATGCCCAATGCCGCAAGCTGTTTTAAAAATGCATTTGCTCCGCTTTGACCGTTGTATCTGGTAAGTACCACACTGCCAACATATAAATCCATCTCACGAAATGTATCTATAAGTCTCAGCACATCTTCATCATAAGTGATACCGAGGTCGCCTCTCATTTTATTGGCTTCAATATCCTCAGAGCTTATGGTGATAACAATCTCCACATCATCTTTAAGCTGCTGCAGCATCCTGATTTTACTGTCGGGCTCAAACCCCGGCAATACTCTGGAAGCATGAAAGTCATCAAAAAGCTTACCGCCAAATTCCAGATACAGCTTACCTCCGAAGAAGGAAATACGCTTACGTATCTGCTCCGACTGCATACTCAAGTATTTTTGATTATCAAAACCAACCTTTTTCATAACTAATTACCACCTCGGCACATTTTTTACACTAAATAACAGTATAACACATTTTAAGTCATTTGAAAACAGTTTTATCCAATTTTTTTATAAATCATTTATCATCTCTGTATTTTTTGGGTGAAGTGGAGTATTTTTTAGCAAATAATCTGTGAAAATAGCTTATATTCTCATAGCCCACCGCCTCTGAAATATCAGATATCCTCATATTGGTATTTTTAAGATAAAACGCCGCCTGTGAGAGACGTTTTTCCTGAACCAAATCTATATAATTCTTACCGGTTTTGCGTTTTATCTCTCTGGACAGCCAGCATGCATCATGGTGAAACAGCTTAGAAATCTCAGCCAGAGATGCAGTCTGATAATTGGTTTCCACATATCTCAGAATTTCTACAATTATCTCTTCTTCATATGTATCATGTGCCAGATAATCGGTATAATTCAAAAGCTGCAAAAACAACAGCTCCATTGTGAGCCTGTTTGTCATACGTTTATTATGAGTTTCATTGATGAGTGTCCAGATTAAATTCTCCACCAGATTTTGCACAGGGAGAATATCCGCCACTTTGAAGTGCAGATACCCCGAATCACTCTTGCCACCACACAGACAGTCCACTATAAACCGCTTAAGGGGGGTATCTTCATCTCCCATCACAGACAGACTGGTGCTGAAGAATTCCGGAAGCACTATGAAATTAACCGCTATATCCTCCATACCGGCTTTCTTTATAGACTGGCGTACTCTCTGACCCAAAAACAGCAGTTCTCCCTCTCTGAGGACTATCTCCCTGCCGTTTATGATATGTGTGGTAGAGCCCTTGACCATATACACCACTTCCACGAAATCATGGGTATGCTCCGGAAAATCAGCAAACCGTGTGTGTGGTCTTAATGTAATCAGCTTACCGCTGTCAAGCAATTTCCGGCTGTTTATGACACTGCCTTCATTTTCCATATACAGACCCTTGTTTATGGCACTGTCGCCTTCAAGAATTAGTTTTTCTTCATCAGTCACCGGCATGAGCCTTTCAATTATCTTTTCATCAATCATACAATCACCCGATTATTCAAAAAAGCTTTCTCCCGTAGAGTAATCAATAATTACACCCGGCTGTACATTATAGCAGTACACATTAAAGCATATACCCTCGCCATCGTCCTCTACACTCTTTGCCTCCATTAGTACTCCGGAAGCCAGAAGGTTATCCTCCTCAAAAATAGGTGTAACCCTGTATAGCACGTGGTTATCGGTTTCCTTTATATAATCTGCCACCATGTTTTCAAAGGGCAGCATGCCCTCTGTATTCATATATCGTGTGCCTGTAATTAAGTTTTCACGGTTGGCATTTTCACCGGTAAGCTGAAATCCTATCAGATGACAACGATTATACAGGTATTTGCCGTCTACAAAATCATATTTTGCCACCTGCCAGCCCGACGGCTTGACATAGCCTATATTGCCCCTTTCTTCAGTGGGCATAAGGTCTCTGCCTATGCATGCCATGGTATGAGTACAGCGTTCCAGCTCATCCATGGGAGCATACTCCTCATAGGATTCATCCGTCATGTCATCTTCGGTGAAAAATGGCTCGTTATCATTTATGACAACATATGGCTCACCGCTGAATTCCGGCACTGCCGACAATACATCGGCTATGCTTTCAGCGCTTATTGAGCCGGGGATTTGTGTGCTTTCTTTAAGCTGCGGCGATGCAAAGTATACTGCCGCAGCAATTACCGCCATTATGATATAAGTAATAAGTTTTCTTTTTTGCTTTTTGGTCATAATACAATTCCTCATTATTTAAAACATAGAAAAGAAATCCATCTGACTGCTCTCGGGCATACCGTCGAGTATGCCGGATTTACGCATTACCTCAAGCACGGTCTTGTTTACCTTGGAACGCTGCTGCATATCCTCCACAGAGTCGAATGGCTCACTGTTACGAGCCTCTGCTATGGCATTTGCCGCATTGGTACCCACTCCCGGCAACGCATTAAGAGGGGGTATGATTCCGGTATCGGTAGGCAGGAATTTTGTAGCATGAGACTTATACAAGTCTATCTTGTCAAAGTTAATTCCTCTGGCATACATCTCTATTACAACCTCTAAAATTGTAATCATCCTGGATTCTTTATCGGTTATCTCTTTGGCAGCTTCCTTTGCCTCAAACATCTTGAGGTTATCGCGTGCCGTCTGCTCACCCATAGCCATCACCTCAGAGTCAAATTCGTCTGCGCGGACTGTAAAGTACGCACAATAGAACTCCTTGGGATGGTGCACCTTGAAGTAAGCTATCCTGTATGCACTGGTTACATAAGCTACGGCATGTGCCTTGGGGAACATGTATTTAATTTTCTTGCAGGATTTGATATACCAATCCGGCACATCATGCTCACGCATTATGGTTTCAAACTCCTCGGTGAGACCCTTACCTTTACGCACGCTTTCCATTATTTTAAACGCCTTGGCATTCTCAACATGGTGGTGAATGAGGTAAACCATGATATCGTCACGGGTACAGATTGCATCCTTAAGGGTGCATATACCCTGGCGTATAAGCTCCTGGGCATTGTTGAGCCAAACGTCCGTACCGTGAGAAAGACCCGATATACGCACAAGCTCCGAGAAGGTGGTAGGCTGTGTATCTACCAGCATCTGCCTTACGAACTTGGTACCGAACTCCGGCACGGCAAAGGTGCCTACCGGGCTGTTTATTTGGTCGGGAGTTACACCCAGCGCCTCTGTGCCGGTAAACAGGCTCATGGTCTCCGGGTCTCCCATTGGCACGGTTACAGGGTCAATGCCCGTCAAATCTCTGAGCATCCTTATAACCGTGGGATCATCGTGTCCCAGAATATCGAGCTTGAGCAGGTTGGTATCAATGGAGTGGTAATCGAAGTGCAGAGTTATAATTCCGCTGTCAGCATCATCCGCCGGATGCTGAATTGGCGAAAACTCATGTACGTCTCTGGACTTGGGCACTACTATGATACCGCCGGGGTGCTGACCGGTGGTACGCTTTACACCTGTACAGCCCTGTACCAATCTCTCTATCTCTGCGTTGGAGATATACTGTCCCTTGGCTTCAAAATACTTCTTTACAAATCCGTATGCGGTCTTCTCCGCCACAGTGCCTATGGTACCTGCTCTGAACACGTGAGTGCTTCCGAAAAGCTCCTCTATATACTTATGGGCTCTGCCCTGGTAATCACCGGAGAAGTTAAGGTCGATATCGGGCTCTTTGTCTCCGGAGAAGCCCAGGAAGGTTTCAAATGGTATGTCGTGACCGTCTTTGAGCATGAGTGTACCGCATTCGGGGCAATTCTTATCATCCATGTCGCATCCGCTGCCCACAGTGCCGTCATTAATAAATTCGTTATACTTACAATTAGGGCACACATAATGGGGACACAGCGAATTAACCTCGGTGATATCACTCATATATGCCACAAGCGAAGAACCAACCGAGCCTCGTGAACCTACCACGTAGCCGTCCGAGTTGGATTTACGCACCAGCTTCTGGGCTATAACGTAGAGCACGGAGTAACCGTTGGATATAATTGAATTAAGCTCAACGTCTATTCTGTCCTTTACAATAGCAGGTAAATTCTCTCCGTACAGTCTCTGAGCCTTCTCATAGGTACTTGACCTTAGGATTTCATCGGAATTGGGTATCTCCGGCGGAGCCTTGTCCGGCGGTACCGGCACTATGCCCTCCTCTATCATATCTGCTATTTTATTTGTGTTTTCTATTACTACTTCCCTTGCAAGCTGCTCTCCCAGGTAATCAAATTCCCTGAGCATTTCCTCGGTGGTTCTGAGATACAGGGGAGCCTGCTCATCTGCATCGTCAAAGCCCTGCCCTGCCATAAGCACACGTCTGAACACCTCATCTTCGGGATTAAGGAAGTGAACGTCACATGTGGCAACCACCGGTTTGTTTGCTCTCTTGGCAAGCTCAATTATGGTTTTGTTTATATATTTTAAATCCTCCACGCTCTCCACAGTGCCGTTTCTAAGCAAAAAGGCATTGTTTCCCAGGGGTTGGATTTCCAGATAGTCGTAGAACTTAACAAGATTGTTTATACCATCATAATCCAGATTGTATGGGTTTTCCAGTATGGTTCTGTAGAGCTCTCCGGCTTCGCAGGCAGAGCCCACTATGAGACCCTCTCTGTATTGCTGCAGTACACTCTTGGGAATTCTGGGGTGTCTGTGGAAGTATTCCAGATGCGACTTGGAGATAAGGTTGTAGAGGTTTCTCATGCCCTTCTGGGACTGCACCAGAATAATGCAGTGGTAGGTCTTTAAAGACTTGATATCTGCCTTACCTGCCAATGCTACATTCACATCATCTATATTTTTGACACCTTTTTCATCCAAAAGCTTAATAAGCTCCAGAAAGACCTCTCCCGTGGCTGCAGCATCATCTATAGCCCTGTGGTGATTTGCAAGCTTTACCTGAAAATGCTTTGTAAGAGTATCAAGCTTATAATTCTTGACTCCCTCCACGGTGCATCTGGCAAGCTCCAGTGTGTCGATATATGTAAATCCGAATTCCAGACCGTTATTTTTGGCAGCGAGTTTGATAAACGATGTATCAAAGGACGCATTGTGTGCAACAAGCGTCGCATCGCCTATAAAGTCATAAAAATCCTTTATGGCTATATCTACGGTAGGAGCATTTGCCACCATATCATCGGATATACCGGTAAGCTCGGTAATATTTCTCGGTATAGGCTTTTCCGGGTTTACGAAGGTCTGATATCTGTCGACAATTTCACGGTTGCGGATTTTAACCGCACCGATTTCCGTGATAGCCTCTCTATCTGCGCGAAGCCCGGTGGTCTCTATGTCAAACACCACAAATTCGCCGTCAAAATCGCCTCCTCCGGGGCCCATGACCACACTGGTGCTGTCATTTACCAGATAACACTCCACACCGTATATAACCTTGATTTTATCTCCTGCGGTGTGCATAGCTTCCGGGAATGCCTGTACATTGCCGTGGTCTGTGACAGCTACAGCCTTATGACCCCAAGCCATGGCAGTCTTTATAAGGTTCTTGGCTTCTGTCATACCGTCCATGGTGCTCATCTTGGTATGCATATGCAGCTCTACACGTTTTTCGGCAGAGGTATCCATACGTATCTGCTTTTTGGATTTCACTATGGAGTTAACCATCATTACATTTTCCTTAGAGAAGGTATCGTATTGAATTCTGCCCTTTACCTTAACGTACATTCCCTTTTTGATGTTGCCCATAATCTGTTTTGCCTTGGTCTTGGGCAGGAATGCCTTGCAGGAGTATGCACCTGCATTATCGGCAAGGGTAAACATCAGGAGGGTCTTTTCGCTTTTTAATTCACGGCTGTCCATGGTGATGATTTCTCCCGCAGTTACCGCTATGCTCAAATCCTCGGTTATATCTTTGATTTTCACGGGAGCTTCCGAGGATATATCCTTGCCGTAGATGATGTCCGAGTTTTCCGGTGCTTCCTCCTTGGGAGCAGGGGGGGCCTGCTCAAACACCGGGGGCGGAGCAGCTATGGCGAGGGCATGAAGCTCCTCCTCCTTGAGCCTCTCCATTTCCTCCTCATCACTCTCGTCAAGAAATACTATCTCTATGTCTTCTTTCAGCTGACCCTTCACCAGTCTTTTAAGGGTTTCTGCACAGTTGAGGGTATTTAGCATATCCACACCGTATTTACAGTGTATCCTGAGCACACCGTCGGCATACTCTGCAGTGGAGTTTAGAAACAGATGCCGTACTCCCCCTATGATTTCATTCACATAGAATACCAGATTTTTATAATACAAATCGATATCTATATCATCTATGGTAAGATTCTCATACTTAACACGGAGTATAAACTCACTCAGAGCAAACTTTTGGCATACTTTGCTTTTGTAATCCTCTATCACATCATAGGGTATCAGTTCTTCGCTTATTACGGTTACCTCCATCCTGCGTTCGGAGGAGGCTGCATTTGTCTGATACACTACAGTGTCTTTAAGCTCTTGAGGCACTTCTATACCCTTTATTAAATTTTCCAGTTTATAATTGGTTGGTGACATGTATCTATTCCTCACATACGGTTAATTTCTTTTACAAGTTCATCAAAGAGATTTTCCTCGGGTACTTTCTTGATGATTTCGCCTTTTTTAAATATAAGTCCTTCTCCTTTACCTCCGGCTATTCCTATATCAGCCTCTCTCGCTTCGCCGGGACCGTTAACTGCACATCCCATCACCGCTACGGTTATGGGTTTATTTACGGTATTAAGGTACTCTTCTACTCTCTTTGCCAGAGGTATGAGGCCTATATTGGTTCTGCCGCAGGTAGGGCAGGATATAAATGTAGGTAAATCATTTTTAAGACCCAGAGCCTTTAAAATTTCCTTTGCCACGATTACTTCCTTTACCGGGTCATCGGTAAGAGATACCCTGATGGTATCGCCTATGCCATCCTTTAAAAGCGACCCTATACCTATGGCAGACTTAACCGTGCCGCCCAGGAATGTACCTGCCTCGGTAACACCCAAGTGAAGCGGATAGGGGCATTTTTCACTCATAAGCCGGTATACATCTATGGTCTTGTTGACGTCCGATGCCTTAAGGGATATTACTATATCATCAAAATCATATTTGGTAAGCATATCAATATGTTTTTGGGCGCTTATAACCATAGCCTCCGGAGTGGGTCCGTATTTCTGCAGGAGGTCCTTTTCTATAGAGCCGGTATTCACACCTATACGTATGGGCACACCGTGAGCTTTGGCACTCTCCGCCACAAGGCGTACCCCCTCCTCGGAGCCTATATTGCCGGGGTTTATGCGAACTTTGTCCACACCGTTTTGAATGCTCTTCAGAGCCAGGCGATAGTCAAAGTGGATATCCGCCACCAAGGGTATATGTATCTGTTTTTTGATTTGACTGATTGCCTCGGCGCTTGCTTCATCAGGCACGGCAACGCGAATTATATCACAGCCCACCTCTTCCAGAGCAAGTATCTGCTCAACGGTAGCGGCAACATCGCTTGTGCGAGTATTGCACATGGATTGAATGGCAACAGCGGAACCGCCGCCTATAACACAATTGCCTATTTTTATTTTTTTAGTCATAATATCACCCGTTTATATACATAATTCTACAAATAATATTTTATCACATTTATTGCAACTAAACAAGTGGAAATTTTAAAAAAGAGTGCCTCATAAATGAAGCACTCAGTAAAAATCATATTTTTACGACCGGGACTTGAAAACAATTTTTTCAAATCTGTTAATAATAGGCTCAAATATAATTATAACCACAATCTTAACCACTGCCATAATAGTGGTAGACGGGATTCTGGAAATAAATGCAGCATAAAACTTACCGCCCATGTACATATGTGCAAGGAAATATGTCCTTATGATATTGACAACGTACTGAAAAACCACACACAACACCACACATACAGCCGTGATTGCAAAGTTTTTTTTGACCTCCGGTGCATGATACAAAAACACTCCAAATAAGAAACCGTTGACAAACTCAATGGCGGTAAAAACAGGTACAAATGGTCCTGTGGGATTGATAAACCAGGAAACAAAATCCGCTAGCGCACCTATGGTACCGCCGGCTATCGGTCCAAACAAAGCTGCTCCCACATAGACAGAAATAAAGCTCACATTGAATTTGCTCATGTTACCTATACGCAAAAATCCCGACAACGCCGAAAGTCCTACGGTAATTGCCACAAGCATAGCCATAAAGCACAAATCCCTGGTAGATAATTTCCTGAGTTTCAAAACACCTTTAAACATAAAAAAATCCTCCTTTTTCTTCAAAGCAGGACTGTTACGAAATAAAATATTAAATAAATCATAAGGTAACAGCGGATGAAAAACTGCACCGCGGGTAATTCCCTTCGTCTGCGGACTCTACTCCCATTCCACAGCACTTAACGCGCAGTATCTGCTCTGCTAATTTAGTGATTAGGGATTAGTGAATAGAGAATAGGATTTAAGACTCATTTCCGCTAATGGCTAATCACATTGAAATAATAATACCACATGCTGATATATACGTCAACATGTAGTATAAAATTTTATTTAATGCGATACACTTTTTTTGCATTTGCCGTGGTAATTTGTGCTATTTTGTCAAAGCTTGTTTCTTTAAGCTCTGCAATCCTCTTTGCAACCTCCGACACATATATAGGGCAGTTACGCTCTCCTCTGTGAGGAACAGGAGCCATATAAGGGCTGTCTGTTTCAATGAGTATCCTATCGTGGGGCACATAACGCACCACATCCAGTATAGCATTGGCATTTTTGAATGTAACAGGACCGGCAAATGATATATAGTAGCCCATATCCAAGAGGATTTTGGCACTCTCCTTACTGCCTGAATAGCAGTGAATTATACCGTCGCCGCTTCCGTGCTGCTTCAGGATATTTATAGTGTCCTCCATGGCATCTCTGGTATGGATTACCACGGGGCATGCAAGCTCCTTGGCAAGGTCAAGCTGCTCTGCAAAGCGACGTCTCTGAATGTCTCTGTCTGAATTATCATAGTAATAATCCAGCCCTATCTCGCCAAGTGCCACCACCTTGTCATGGCTCATAAGCTCCCTTAAGACATCGAAATCAGAATCTGTCATGTCCTTGGAGTCATGGGGATGTACCCCTGCTGCAGCGTAGATGAAATCATATTTTTCACTAAGCTCTGCAGCCTTCAGCGAGCTCTCTATATCAAATCCGATTTCGCATACATTTGATATACCTTCACCGGCTAAAGACGCTATGAGGACATCTCTGTCCTCATCAAAGCGTTCATCATTTAAATGTGCATGTGTATCAAAAAGCATTATCTTACTTCTGCTCCTTCGGGAATATCCTTCTCCGGTGATACCACACAAAGACCATTATCGTCCGATGCACAGAGTATCATACCTTCTGAAAGGACTCCTCTCAATTTCACGGGTTTCAGGTTGGTCACAACAACCACCTTCTTACCTACGAGCTCCTCGGATTTGTAGTATTGAGCTATTCCGGACACTATCTGCCTTACTTCATTGCCTATCTTGATCTGCGATACCAGGAGCTTCTTGGCACCCTCTACGGGCTTACTCTCCAGCACAAGTCCCACCTTTAATTCCATAGCAGCAAAATCATCTATGGTAATTTCGGGTTTACCCGATTCTTGCTCGGGTGCAGGTTCTTCTGCGGGCTTAAAGAGGTCGTTTTCCACTTCTTCAAGCTTCTTCTTTTCATCAAGTCTTGCAAACAGAGGTGTAGCTTCACCCACACTTACGGATACACAATTAAAGCTATCCAGTGAAGCATAATCGGTATTTACCGCCTTAATCTGTTCCAAAATAGCCGCGCCTGTGTCGGGCATGAAGGGTGTGATAAGCACACCTATGAATCTGATGGACTCAATCAGATTGCAAAGAACTGTCTTTAATCTGTCATGTGAAGCCTCATCCTTGGCAAGTGCCCAGGGCATAGTCTCGTCTATATATTTATTGCTGCGACGTGCCAGGTTCATTATACACTCAATGGAGTCTGCCACCTTGAGCTCATCCATCTTGGAGTTAACTTCCTTTACGGTATCTATAGCAAAGGACTTAAGCTCATCATCAAAATCGCCTGTGGCACCGGGATTATCTATGCTGCCGCCGAAGTACTTATTTACCATGGCTACAGTCCTGTTTACCAGATTGCCCAAGGTATTTGCCAGGTCAGCATTGTAGCGGGCTATGATAGTCTCCAGGGTTATGGTGCCATCCTGAGCAAAGGGCATCTCCCTTAAGAGATAGTATCTTATAGCATCAACACCAAAGTGTCTTACCAGGTCATCTGCATAGAGTACATTGCCCTTGGATTTACTCATCTTGTCACCACCGGAAAGAAGCCACGGATGACCGAATATCTGCTTAGGCAGCGGCTCGCCCAGAGCCATGAGTATAATGGGCCAGTAAATGGTGTGGAATCTCAGTATATCTTTACCTATGATGTGTACATCTGCAGGCCAGTATTTGGAGTAGAGGTCACCCTTTTCATCTACCGAATAGCCCAGAGCAGTGATATAGTTGGAGAGTGCGTCTATCCACACGTAGATAACGTGGTCTTCATCAAAAGGTACGGGTACACCCCACTTAAATGAGGAGCGAGATACACAAAGGTCCTGAAGTCCGGGCTTTAGGAAGTTGTTTACCATTTCCTTCTTTCTGCTTTCGGGCTGTATGAAGTCCGGGTTCTCCTCTATGTGCTTCATGAGGGCATCCTGATACTTACTCATCTTGAAGAAGTATGCTTCTTCACTGGTCTTGGTAACAGGTCTGCCACAGTCGGGGCATAGACCGTCTGTGACCTGTGTCTCTGTAAAGAAGGATTCACAGGGTACACAGTAGAGACCTTCATATTTATCCTTGTAGATATCGCCCTTGTCATAGAGCTTTTTAAAAATCTTTTTAACGGCTTCCTCATGATAATCGTCTGTGGTTCTGATGAATTTGTCATAGCTTGTGTTCATGAGATCCCAGATTTTCTTAATCTCTCCTGCCACGCCGTCCACATACTCCTTGGGAGTAATGCCGCTTCCTTTGGCGCAGTCTTCAATCTTTTGACCGTGTTCATCTGTACCGGTAAGGAAGAATACATCCTTGCCGATTAGTCTTTTGAATCGTGCTATAGCATCTGTCAAGACTATTTCATATGTGTTGCCTATATGAGGCTTACGCGATGTATACGCAATCGCAGTGGTTATATAATACTTATCCATCGTATATCAAATCCTTTCGGAAAACTTAACATAAGTTATTTTACCACAAATTCCATCATTTTACAAGTATTAATGCAAAAAAACAATTATACCGGGATAAGAATTTCAATTAAAGTAATTCAGTTCCCTCTGACGAGGGAGCTGTCACGAAGTGACTGAGGGAGAGATAAACCATATATCGTCCATAATAAAACAGACACGTCCTGTTATCATGGAAAGTTGTAAAATAAAATGGCCAAAAAAAGATGACTCAGATTGAAAACTCTGATATAATGTTAAGTGACCAAACAAAACACAGAAAAGAGGAATCAATATGAGTCACTTAAATTATACCACAAAAAGCAGAAAAGGT
>JAGATB010000001.1 GCA_017621495.1 Clostridia bacterium | reverse complement strand
ATATGTGCACCAACCTTACTCTAAGCCCGGACACCCTGCCGTTGCCATGTAGCATGCATTGGGGTTGTGCAGCTGACAGATTTCACATTCTTTTGAGTTCAAAAGGTGTAAATCGGCTTGCCGATTTAGTGAGGACCCAGCGAAGCGCTTCCGCAACGGCACCTTTTGGGCTCAAAAAATGTGATTAATCTGTCCTGCACGTTCCCACAGCACGCGTAGTGGTGACGGCAGGGTGTCCGGGCTTATGCTCTGTCTTGCTATGATAGTGATATAAACTCCAATTTAATTCACCTTACCGCTATCCGAGTTCCTGATTACCTTGTAAACAACCGGAACAGTAATCGCCGTTATCACCGTCTCCGGAATCATAAACGAACCGTTATAGATTACCGAGTAAAGCACACACAGGCTCTTTCCGGAAACGTTACTCATGACCCACTTACAGAAGCCTCTGAGCAAGCTTATCTGCGAAAGGCCTGTACTGTCTGAAAAGAACCACTCTGCCCACGCACCGAAAAACACAGCACCGGATATCACATGCACAAGGTACCTGAGCATACACACAAGCACAGTGCCAAGTACCAGGGATAGGAGATGATTTTTAAGCTTATTCTTAAATACACCTGCGAAACCCAAGAGGGTAAATGCTATGATATAATCACATAAGCATACGAGGATTGCCGCGTGAAGCGCCATCCTGCTGTCACCGGGCAGAAAAAACACCGATACAGTGCCCATACCGGTGACGAGCTGGAGTACACTGTATACGAATGCCGAAAACAGCCCCCACCGCGTACCGTAAAGATACGCAGCGAGCACTACAGGCATCATAGATGCAGGGGTTATGGTGCCGCCGAAGGGCAGCTCAAAGAGCTTCATAACCGACAATATCACGGCAAGTGCAAGAAGCATTGACGTAGTTACAAGTTTTTTTGTCCTCATAGTTAAAATTCAATTCCTTTATTTCATGCATCTGTCTACCAAAGCAAAGGTCTCTGCTCTGGTGATTGTAGCCTTTGGCTTGATGGTGTTGTCTTCATAACCGTTCATCACACCGTTTGCCACTGCGTAGGCAATGTTTGGACGGGACCACTGTGCTACATCCCCACTGTCTGCAAATGTAAGCTCAGCATCAGCAGTCTGCCACTTCATAGCACGGGCAAGGATGGTAACCATTTCTTCACGGGTTATATAATTCTTGGAGCGAACTGTGTTGTCCTCGTAGCCGGAGAGCACTCCGTACTTAACTGCAGTTGCTATATACGGCTTAGCCCATTCGGATACATCTGCACTGTCTGCAAATGCAAGCTCAAGACCTGCCTCAGGCTCTATACCCATAGCAAGGAGGGCAATCTTTGCAGCTTCTTCACGGGTTATGTTGTCAGAGGGGCGTACCGCCGGCTTGGCACTGCCGTCACCGGAGATTATACCCTTGTTCATAAGTGAGTAAGCATAGGTGTAAGCCCAGTTATCCTCGGCAAGGTCTGCAAATCCGGAAAATACCGGAGTAACAACAGGGGCTGTAACCGACGGACTGCTGAAGGAGGGGCCGCTGCTTGAAGGTCGTTTACCGTTTCCTTTATTGCCTCCGTCATCTTTTGAGCCGGTGTTGTCATTGTTCCCGGTGCTGTTATTGCCACTGTCACCGGTAGCACTGTCGTCCGAACCGGAATCACCGCTTCCTTCATTGCCGCTGTCGCCGCCTGTGGTTCCATCATCGGTATTGTCGCCGCCGGTAGTGCCATCATCGGTATTACCGCCGCCTGTGGTATCATCACCGGAGCCTGTTTCGCCATCTGTACCCGTGTCGCCTTCGTCATCGCCGCCGGAATCGGGATTATTGTTATCGTTTCCGCCATCGGGGTTGGTGTCGTCGGGAGGGGTGCCGCCCAGGTCAATAGTCACCGACTTGGTGGTAACTTCCTTTGAAACGGCAAAGGTTGAATCAGCCAATTCTATGAATGTAATCTCTATATCGGCATTTCCGTAAGCACCTTCAAGAATTTTAAAGTTAACAGTAAAAAGTACATTGTTTTTTTCTGTGAGCATTTCATTTGTGATTTTTAGGGTGTTTTCCTGTCCGCTGTAGCTGTCGTACCATGCCAAGAAACCTTCTTTGTATTCTGGAATTGTACTACCTGCAAATGCAGTTTCATCACTTATATATTCAAGCTTTTCTTCATTAAATTGGTACTCTATAGAAATTGCAGATACATCCTGCAAATCTGATGGTACAGAATCCAACAATACATTAACACTTAGTACGCTACTCTCTATCTTTGTATTACCGAAAGATACTTCAGAAGCAAAAGCATTTGTGACAATAATTGATAATATTATTAGGCTTGACAATAGCTTTAATATTTTTTTCATAAGTTCCTTCCTCTCTATAACTATACATGCAAAATTTGGTTTACATTTCATTTTAGCAATTTCCCCCGCCGCATAGACGGCAGGGGAACATCACTTATTTATTATTTACTTAAGTGCGGATTGATATATCCTACGTGTAACTTCGAATATGTATTTTCGTCCTGTGCAAAGATCTTAACTGACATCAGAGCATCAAGTGCAGTAAATGTACCTGAACCATTGACATCTGCCCTTACGTATGACATTGGATCATTTACAAACAAATCCACATCAAGTCTAGCTGCTTTTTGATTTATAATCATGGCATCTGTGGTTGTCACTCTGCCGCTTCCATCAACATCACCTATAATCTGCGTCACAGCAGGTGCTGCTGTTTCTGATATAACTACTTCTGCAGTGTTTAACTCCTCATTAGTCAATACTACATAGTATATATTGCCGTCCAGTTCAACCATAGTAGCGTCGTATGCTCCAAGCTTGACACTTCTGTTTGCAGGGATATTAGTGTATACAGCCATCCAGAGGCCATTGTTACCATATTCGGGTACAAATACCATATTGCCTACAGGTGCCTTTTCTATATATTCAGCTCTTGCTTTTTTGATAGCTTCGCCGTCAACCTGCTCATCTAATGCGGTATCGAGTTCAAGCAATTCTTCATAAGCCTTCTCTGCAGCTTTTATCTTCTCATTGCACTCGGTGCTGTATTCAATCACATCCGGAATATTATCAATTGCTTCCTTTACTTCCAGAAGCTTAGCATGCTGTGTCTCTGCCTTAGCTATATCTGCACTGTTGGAAACCTGTGATTCCAGACCTTCTTTAAGATTATCGAGTGCATCTTTAGCATCATTTAATCTTTCAAGAAAATCAGCACTGTCTTCTACAGGGAAGATTGCTTCAATCAAATCAATAACATTGTCAACAGCAGCCTTATCAGCTTTCAGCTCTATAACCTTAGCCTCGGCATCCTCAAGTATTTTGAGTATTTCGGGTAATATGTACTCATGAGAAGCAGGGTTGTTATCATACTTGTTGCGGATATTTTCTATAGTCTTAAGCTTAGTCTCATCTAAGGTCACATCACCGATAGTATTAATTTCAGCAATTATTTCATTTGCTACCTCTTGAGCACCCTTTTCAAGGTTATCATACTTTTCACCGGCATCATTGAGCTTTTCAAACTCATTTGGGTTCTCTGTTTCAAACTGCTTTTTGGTTTTATCAAGAAGTGAATTATACTTAGCTTCTGCTTCCTGTATAGCCTTAATCGCATTTTCATCCGCCAATGTTATATTAGCTATATCATCCGGAATTCTATCAATTATCGAGAGTAATTCATTAAGCGCATTTGTCTGTGCAGTTTCTTTATCAGTGAATTCATCATTTTTAGCATTAAAGCTATTAACCAAATTCGGTATTTCACCGGCAAGATTGCCAAGTCCGTTTATTAATCCCTGAATTCTGTCAAGCTCTGCTTCATACTCATCAGTATACGCAACAGCCATCTTCAGGAATTCTTCAATCTCATCAGAAACTTTTTTGATTTCAACAAGCTGTTCATATCTTTCTCTTGCTGCTGTGAGCTTATCATAGTTCTCTACATAGTCGTCAACATCGTCATCCAGTGCATCATATTCAGCTTCTGCTTCTTCTATAGCAGCTTTATCAGAGAGAGTAATTTCACCGAGAGCTTCTATCATATCATACACAGGCTTTGCTGCTTCTAATTTAGGATATACAGCTGAGGCATTGACAAGCTTTTCAACAAGTGATTCATCTATAAGTGCTTGCTGTGCAGGGCTTAGTGCACCAAATGATGCAGATGCAGTATCTAACGGAGTTTTTATATTGACGATATTACTTACTGTCAAATCATCGGGTATAAGTTTAATCAATTCGGCAACTTCATCCGCTACACTCTGATTATATATATTTTGTTGTTTGCGGTATTCACCCTCTGCTTCAACAAGTATATCATATTTCTTCACATATTGAATGATTTCTGCATTCTCTTTATATTCATTATACTTATCACGTGCATCAACTATTGCATCATTAGAATCGGGATATGTCACAGTGCCTATATTATTAATAGCTTCATCTATAGATTTTGCAGTATCGAGATTAGTAATCTTTCTTTCTGCTGCGATAAGTGTATCAATGTTATCTATAGCTGCTATTTCATCAGCAGCTGTTAAAGCACCGAATGCGCTTCTTGCATCTTTTACCAAAGACTTAGCTGCACTTAAGCCGGCATCATCATAACCGCTGATGCCATTCATAGCACTTACAGCTGCGTCAATCTTGTCTTTTACGTTGTCAATTCTTTCTTGTTTTTCGACAAGTGCTTCTATCTTAGCTTCACATGCTTCGAGTTTTCTAACTCTGTCCTCTCCAACTGCTGCTTTTTGGTTGGAATCCATTGAATTATCATAAATGTTTCTTAATGTTCCAAGCAACTTTTCGTTATCAAGAGTGATATTGTCTACAACAAGACCATCAATTGTGTCATTAAAATCTTTTACGATTTCATCAAGTTCATTCCATTTGTTTACGGCATTCGTCAACACATCGGCCTTTACATACTGCTTAGCTAACTCATCAGTTAATGCATTGTAAGCGCTCTGTGCCGCATCTATCTTATCTTTAGAAGCAGTTGTATATTCAACTGTACCAATTGAACTTATCAAAGTGTTTACTGTACCAGCAGCTTCATATGCTGTCTTGTGATTTGTATATGCGGTATTTATATTATCCAAATCTGCTTTTTCTGCTGTAACCTGTCCCTCCAGATTTGCTGACTCTACCTTGGCATATTCAGTATTTGCAGCAACAATCAGTGTACCTAAATTATCATTATCGGGATCATATTTATATGTATTTAAATCAACCGCTTTAAGTGCTGTCACGGCATCCTTGAAGCCTTTGATATTAGCCTCAATAGTTGATATTGTTGCTTCTGCAGCTTGTAATGTTGCGTAATTTGTAACAAGACCCTTTAATATGTCTGCATAGATTTCATTACCAAGATTATTATATGCAATTCTTGCTGCTTCAACTGCTGATTTGTCTGCATATGAAATCGTGTCCGGTAAATTATCTATCATGTCATAAACTTTTTTTGCTTTTACTGTTTCAGAGAGCAGCACATAAACATGACCTTTGGTAGAGTTCAACTGTTCACCTGACTCTCCCAAGAAACCATTCTTAGCACTTGATAAAGAAAAGCAATCAGATACATCATCTATCTTTTGATTTGCCTTAAACTCTATTTTTGCAACAACAGCTTCTTTTTTAGCACAAAGTTCTTTATTATTATCTTCATTTATATAAGCATCCACCATAGATAGATAACCGATTCTTATGTATTTTTTAGTAGAATCGCTCTTATTTGTTGATTCTTTTCCTACAGGAGTTGTATAAATAACACCCCATTCGCTACCGGACTTTATCATGGAATCCCATTCGTTTTCAACAGAGTTATAAGAAAAATCCGCAGCTGCATAATTCAATGTGAACTGCAAAATGTTGGCATTAACCATAGATCCTTTTGCAATTATCTCTAATGTCAATATGTCATCCACATTAACTGATGTCTTATCGCTCTTTACTATAAATGTATATGGCTCATTAACTACCTCTGATGCAAATGCCATAGGAATCATACCAAACACCATGGCAAACGTTAATACAACAGCAAGCAAACGAAAACATAATCCTTTATTAATGTTCATTTTGTATTCCCCCCAATTATTCAGCTAACACAGGTAATTGTGCATCTTTTAAGTAATAATCTATAATAGCTTTAGCATCGAACAAGTCAACCTCTTCATCGCCCATTACTTCTGCTGCTAAAAGTGCTTTATCATATTCCTCTCCCGTTTCTATATCTTCAAATACAGCATCTTTTAAATAATAATCAATTATTGCTTTGGCATCGAACAAATCCACTTCAGCATCATTGTTAACATCACCATAAATATAATCCTTACCCGGAATCGGATCGCTACTCAAATCCAACACCTGTTCAAACGGCTCCGCCGTAGGGCTCATGGTGGCATATCCGGAATATATGGTGTAATCACCGGTAGTCGGAGCAGTAAATTTAAAGTGAGCTGTCTTCTCCGCATCTGCTGCAGCTTGATTTATGTAGTATACCTTGGTAGTATCTGCAAAGGCTTGTACTATAGTAGTATTTGTAGGTATTACCAGCAGTGTGGTTTCCTCTGCTGCCGCCGTAACGGAGACGGTGACATTTATATTGCCTTCGTCATCTGTAGAATATTTTATTTCATTATCTGCCAAAGCTGTAGTGCAAGTAAGCATACCTGTAAGTGCTGCAAAAGTCATAAATTTTGCAAGTGATTTTTTCACAGTGATTCCACCTTTCTGTGTGTTCTCATATACAATATTATTTAAATAGTTGTCCTATTGTTTGCCGAATTGAGCATAACACCTCATCCACCGCTGTCGCGGTCCCCCTTCTCCTCAAGGAGAAGGCTTGTTATTCGTCCATGAATATCGGCACAAAAAATACGATGTATTTTTGCAAATGGGCATAAACAGCCAATCTACCTATACTATCATAGAACATTATAAACATTTTTTTCAAAAAACACAAGAGAAAAAGCATAAAAAAAATTGCCAAAAATATTTTTTGGCAATTTAAACAAAAACAAGTGTTATTTTTGTGCATTTATTTTTGATTGCTTTATATTAAACCGAAATTTATCTTACGGTTTTTATTTCCTCGTTGCGCTTAATTTTGTTTGTTGTAGTCTTTATTAAAGGTTCATCGGTTATTGTGAGACCCTTGATATACTTATACATTGGCAAGGTCTTATTAATTTCCTTAATTTCCTTCCAGATATGGTCGTGAGTTTCCTCTTTGCTTCCTTTGAAAACAGCCGGGTCGTAGACAGCCTTGCACATGATTTTATCAAAGCTTATGCCGCCGTCCTCGCTGTAGCCGTAGATAAAGCTTTCCTTAATACCCTCTATGCGGTTGACCAGAGTCTCCACCTCTTCGGGGAATATCTTTTTGCCGTTTTTGAGCACTATCATATCCTTCTGTCTGCCGGTTATAAAGAGGAACCCGTCATCATCTATATACCCCAAATCGCCGGTATTGAACCAGCCGTCCTCCAGTACAGAATCTGTAGCTTCTTTATTTTCATAGTAGCCCATCATCACTATGGAGCCCTTCACCTTAATCTGACCTATACCCTCGGCATCCTTGTTATCTATCTTCACATCTATGCTTCTCATAGGTATACCCACCGAGCCGAGTCTGCGGAAGTGTTCATTCTCAGCAGCTATTACAGGTGAGGTCTCCGTAAGTCCATATCCCTGAACTATCTCTACTCCTATGTCGTCATAGAATTTCATAGTCTCGGGGTCGAGAGGTGCACCGCCGGAGATTATAAATCTCATATGTCCGCCCAAGCCGTCTATGAGCTGTTTAAACACCTTCCTGCGTACATCTATGTGCATTTTTCTTAAGAGTCTCGTAACCTTACGCATAGCCGCCACGAGCTTTTCCTTGCCTTGCTTCTTTACTTCCTTTTCCACTGCTGACTTCATGCTGTCTATGAGTATAGGCACTCCCACAAAGAGAGTAACTTTGTATTCCTTTAAATTCTGTTTGATGTATCTTAACCCATCGGTAAATACCGTAGTAACACCGCAGGAAAGCATCACAGTAAGACCTGTGGAGCCGAATATATGATGAAAAGGCAAAAATGCTATATTGGTATCTGTATGACGTATATCCTCTACCATCTGCATGTCACATATGTTGCACGCTATACCCCTTTGGCAAAGCATTACCGCCTTTGCCTTATCTGTAGTTCCCGAGGTAAAGAGCAGTATGACCATAGCATCCGGGTCGGGAGTGTAATCTACGTATGACTTATCTCCGCCGTCCAGGAGCTCCTTGCCTTTATTCAGTACAGAATCAAATGTGAGCTCTCCCTGCTCTGTAGATATATAGAAATCCGCATTTGCTCTGCCGTTTGATTTGATGAGGCTTATCTTATCCTCATACTTGGCATCATATACCACAGCATCTGCCTTGCTTCTTACCAGGGAATCCTCCAGTTCATTAACCTGCAGTTCTTTGTCAAGAGGTACCGATACCATACCGCCCAGAAGATTTGCGAAGTGAGCCACTGCCCATTCATAGCTGTTTCTGCCCATGACAGCAACACGCTTATCTTTAAGTCCCAGGGCATACAATCCCGTACCGAAGCAATTGATATCATAGAGGAAGTCCATATAGGATTTTTTAATATATATCTTTTCCTTATTAGCTGTCCTCTTCAATATAAAGGCAGCTTTGTCCTTATAGACCTTAGCCGAATTGTACAAAAGCCCTTTGATATCTTCAAACAAGGGTACATCTCTGAATTTATTTTTTTCCATAACGGACCTCCTAATCTAATGTTCAACATTAGATTACCATATATTTCACATTTTGTCAACTTGTAATTTGGATTTATCTTTCTTATGAGAAATTGCAGTCAGTATTCCCAGCATGGCAAAGCACACTATCATAGAGCTGCCGCCGGCACTTACAAAGGGCATTGTAATGCCCGTGAGGGGTATCATCTTGGTGACACCGCCAATTATTATAAATGCTTGTCCTGCAATGCTTATAATCATAGTAAGGGCCAGTGCCTTATCGAAGGGCTCAGACACCTCTATGGCAATTTTAAATCCCCGGTAGGAAAGTATGAAATAAATCATAATAATAGCAAAGCCCATAAATATGCCCATCTCATAGCAAATTGCCGAAAATATCATATCCGACTCTATAACCGGAAATGTATATGCCGGACTCAGTCCCAGCCCTGTGCCGAAGTATCCTCCGGAGCAGATAGCCTCCAGTGACTTGGTTATCTGATAACCGGCACCGGCAGGGTCTATACCCGGGTCTCTCCATATCTCCACACGACTCATCACATAATCTATCTTGCCCATAGAATACAGGAGCAATACCCCCAAAGCTACTGCCGCAATATTGCCAAGCGGCATCACAAAGGGTACATCATAAAGCATCATAAGTGCAAGATATACAAAGAAAAACAAAAGTGCCGTACCCAGCTCCCTCTGGAGTATGAAAAATCCCAGACACATATATACAAATACTGTGCTCACCACATCCTCACGGGCTATACCATAGAGCTTTTCCTTAAATCCTGTGAGCTTGGTCTTTCTGCAAAAGAGCGATGCCATAGCAAAGCAGTAACACAGCTTGATAAACTCCGAAACCTGAAGCTTTACGGGGCCTAACTTCACCCAGTTATGCACGCCCTGCACGGGAGACTTAAGCGGCCCTATCAGTGATATCAGGTACAGCATCAGTGCCATGCCCATATAAAAATAAGTGAACTTCTCCCAGCCCTTTATGAGCCTGTAGATGGCATAGCTTGCAAAAAACACCCCTATACCGCATATAAACCACTTAAGCTGTGCCTTGGCAATTGGCATAAGGGACACCGAGGGATTCTCTATCTCAGCCATCTGCTTGATGCCCACACTATAGAGCATAATTATACTCATAGACGACAGCATGGCAACCGTAAGAAACGGATAAGGATCGCCCAGGTTAAAGGCATATACGATTATATACGTACCCAGTATGAGTGCACAGATTATACCCACAGCCATAATCAGCTCACGGGTATCGGCACCGGGATAAAAGTACAGAAGTCCAAAGCAGATTATATTAAACAGCAGCACCATGGAGACCGCACCGAATCTGAATTTCATATCAGCCGCCCCCTATTCATCATCTGTTTCTATAAAGGTGAAGGTTATATTGCCAAATCCCACCTTATCTCCGCTTTTTAACGTAACGGTGTAGTTACCTATATACTTGCCGTTATAGAGAGTGCCGTTGGTGCTGCCCAAATCCTCCAGGTAGAATTCTCCGTCGGCAAAGTATATCCTGGCATGGGATGCCGAGAGAAACGGATCCGGTATACAGATATCGTTTTTTCTGCTTCTGCCAATGGTGGTATTTTCTCTCACGGCATAGGAATCATAGAGCTTATATTCCTTGGAACGGCGTCTGCTTGAAAGCTTGAGATACGCCATACCATCGGTTATAACCCTGCGTGCTCGCTTGGTGTCCGATATATCCAGATACACCATCTTCACAACTCTTAAGATGAAAAGATACACTATGCCTATGAGAATATATTTTACGATTTTTGAAGCCAGTTCAAAAACACCCATATCAAACTACTTCCTCTCAAGTATTTTTTTGAGATATTTTCCTGTGTATGATGATTCGCACTTGGCAACCTGCTCCGGTGTGCCTGTGCATACCACTTCTCCGCCCTTGTCGCCGCCCTCGGGACCTAAGTCTATCACATGGTCGGCAACCTTGATTACATCCAGATTGTGTTCTATGACTACCACTGTATTGCCGTTGTCTGCCAGGATGTTCAGCACATCTATGAGCTTATGCACATCTGCCGTATGCAGACCTGTAGTAGGTTCGTCCAGTATATACAGAGTCTTGCCGGTAGATTTGCGGCTGAGCTCCGTGGCGAGCTTGACTCTCTGCGCCTCACCACCGGAAAGCTGTGTAGAGGGCTGGCCGATTTTTATATACCCCAGCCCCACGTCATACAATGTCTGCAGCTTTCGGCGGATTTTGGGTATGTTTTCAAAGAACTCCAAGCCTTCCTCCACAGTCATATCCAGCACATCGCTTATGTTTTTTCCTTTAAACTTTACTTCCAGAGTCTCCCTGTTATATCGTTTGCCCTTGCACACCTCGCATGGTACGTATACATCGGACAGGAAGTGCATCTCTATCTTTATAATACCGTCTCCCTGACAGGCTTCACATCGACCGCCGCTTACATTGAAGCTGAATCTGCCGGGGCCGTAGCCTCTGAGCTTAGCTTCATTGGACTGAGCAAACACATTTCGAATATCGCCGAACACTCCCGTATATGTTGCAGGATTGGAGCGGGGAGTTCTGCCGATTGGTGACTGGTCTATGCTTATAACCTTATCCAGATGCTCCACGCCGTCTATACCCTTGTGCTTACCTGCCTTGCGCCTTGCACCGTTGAGCTTTGCAGACAGGCTCTTGTTGAGAATTTCATTTACAAGAGATGATTTACCCGAGCCGGACACGCCGGTCACACATACGAATTTACCCAGGGGGATTTTCACATCTATATTTTTGAAATTATTCTCCGCAGCCTTCTTGATTGTAAGGTTTTTGCCGCTGCCCTTACGTCTTTTGGAGGGAATTTCTATCTTCTTCCTGCCGCTGAGGTAATCACCTGTAATGCTGCCCTCGCACTGCATAATCTCCTCTGTACTGCCCTCTGCTACCACATATCCGCCATGTATGCCTGCACCGGGACCTATGTCCACTATGTGGTCTGCCGCAAACATGGTATCCTCGTCATGCTCTACCACTATAAGGGTATTGCCCAGGTCGCGGAGTTTTTTCAATGTAGAGAGGAGCTTGTCGTTGTCTCGTTGATGCAGACCTATACTGGGCTCGTCCAGTATATAGAGCACACCCATAAGGCTTGAGCCTATCTGAGTAGCAAGACGTATTCTCTGTGCCTCGCCGCCGGAGAGAGTTCCTGCACTGCGTGCGAGAGTAAGGTAATCCAGACCCACATCCAGCAGGAACTGCAGACGGTTGTTGATTTCCTTCAAAATCTGCTTTGCTATAATCATTTCCGTCTCGGTAAAGGTGATAGAGTCAAAGAATTCCTTAATTTCCCTGATGCTCATCTCACAGACCTCGGCTATACTCTTGTCGCCGACTGTTACAGCAAGCACCTCGGGTCTGAGTCTCCTGCCTCCGCAGGAGGGGCAGGCATTATCGCTCATAAGCGACTCTATCTCCGCCTTCATAAATGAGGAATAAGAATCCTTATACCGTCTCTTAAGTGTATTTATAATTCCCTCAAAGGGATGAGTTTTCTTAGAACCGTTGAACACTATGGTAAGGGGCTCATCATTACCGTAAAGCACCTTTTCCATTATATCCTCGGACAAATCCTTAATGGGGCTGTTTGGGTCAAAGCCGTATTTCTTTGCCAGAGCTTCTATCCACAGATTGGAGTAGGAGCCATCCTCACCTATATTTTTAAATCCGCATACATCTATACCTCCGTTAAATATAGACTTGTTGGGGTCGGCTATCACCAGCTCCGGGTCTATCTCCATTAGCATACCCAAGCCCAGACACTCCTTGCAGGCACCTATGGGGCTGTTGAAGGAGAAGGAACGGGGAGTCATCTCCTCCAGGCTTATGCCGCAGTCACGACAGGCGAAATTCTGATTGAACACCATCTCCTTGCCGTCGGTGAGCACTATCACCACTATACCGCCGCCGATTTCCAGGGCAGTCTGCACAGAGTCGGTAATTCTGGAGATTATACTCTCCTTAACCGCCACTCTGTCTACTACTATTTCTATGGTGTGTCTCAAATTTTTCTCCAATACTATGTCCTCATAAAGGTCACGCACTTCGCCGTCCACACGCACTCTCACGAAGCCGTTTTTCTTGGCGTTTTCAAATACCTTCTGATGGGTACCCTTCTTCTCTCTGAGCACGGGAGCCAGTATCTGCAGCTTGGTGCCCTCACCCAGAGCCATAATACCGTCCACAATCTCATCTATAGACTGAGAAGCTATGACCTTGTGACACTTGGGGCAATGCATCACACCTATCCGGGCAAAGAGCAGACGGAAGTAATCATATATTTCCGTAACGGTACCCACGGTAGAACGGGGATTGCGGCTGGTGGTCTTCTGGTCTATACTGATTGCCGGAGAAAGTCCGCTTATATAGTCTATGTCCGGCTTATCCATCTGTCCCAGAAACTGCCTTGCGTAGGAGGACAGCGACTCCACATACCGCCTCTGACCCTCTGCATATATGGTATCAAAGGCAAGTGATGACTTACCCGAGCCGGAAAGCCCGGTAAATACCACAAACTTGTCTCTGGGGATTGAAATATCTATATTTTTTAAGTTGTGCTCTCTGGCACCTCTTATATATATCGTATCCTTTGGCATCTGATTCACTCCATATCGTTTTGCTTCTTTATTCTTGTGATTTCATCTCTGTACCTTGCCGCCTGTTCAAATTCAAGCTCCTGAGCTGCCTTGGTCATAAGGAGGGTGAGATTTGCAATCTGTTCCTCTATGCTCATGGGCTTGTTCTCGGTATCCGGCACTTCATCGTCGGGTATATCAGCATATGTCTGTATAATACTGCGTACATCCTTGGTTACCGACTGCGGAATTATACCGTGCTCCTCATTATACGCCTGCTGTATGCTGCGTCGGCGGTTGGTCTCATCTATGGCACGCTGCATGGAGCCCGTAATGGTATCTGCATACATTATAACCCTACCCTCGGCATTACGCGCGGCACGACCCACTGTCTGCACGAGTGAGGTCTCACTTCTGAGGAAGCCCTCCTTATCGGCATCCAGTATAGCAACCACACTGACCTCGGGTATATCCAGACCCTCTCGTAAGAGATTAATACCCACCAGCACGTCAAAGACACCCAGTCTTAAATCACGTATTATTTCCATTCTCTCCATTGTATCCACATCGCTGTGGAGATATTTCACCTTTATACCCACGTCGTGCAGGTAGTCCGTAAGAGACTCTGCCATTTTCTTGGTAAGAGTGGTTACGAGTACACGCTGATTTTTGGGTGTGACTTCGTTTATAACTCCTATCAGGTCGTCCACCTGGCCCTTTACGGGGCGGACTATGATTTCAGGGTCTACAAGACCTGTGGGGCGTATTACCTGCTCTACCACCTTGGAGGAATGTTCCCTTTCATATTCGGCAGGAGTTGCGCTTACGAAGATCACCTGATTTATTTTGCTTTCAAATTCCTCAAAATTGAGAGGTCTGTTATCAAAAGCCGAGGGCAGCCTGAAGCCGTAATCCACCAGGGTTGTCTTTCTGGAACGGTCTCCGGCATACATTGCCCTTACCTGGGGCACGGTAACATGAGATTCATCTATTACCAAGAGGAAGTCATCGGGCATATAGTCTATGAGAGTATACGGTGCACTGCCCGGCTCTCTGCCGCTTATATGCCTGGAATAGTTCTCTATGCCCTGGCAGAAGCCTATCTCCTGCATCATCTCCAAATCATAGTTGGTTCTCTGCTCCAAACGCTGCATCTCCAGAAGCTTATTCTCAGCCTTAAACTCAGCAAGTCTCTCTGTGAGCTCATCGCTTATGGTTCTAATCGCCCGTTTCATCTTCTCTCCGGTAGTAGCATAGTGAGAAGCAGGAAACAGCGCCGTATATGTTCTGAATGCGAGGACTTCTCCGGTTACGGTATCTATCTCACATATACGGTCGATTTCATCACCGAAAAACTCCACCCTGACTGCCTTTTCTCCGGAGCCTATGGGGAAGATTTCAAGCACATCTCCCCTCACTCGAAAGGTACCCCTCTCCAGGACCATATCATTACGTCTGTACTGCATATCTACAAGCCTTCTGAGCATATCATCTCTGTCATATTCATTGCCTGTTCTGAGGCTCAGCATCAGATTTTTATAATCATCAGGGTCACCGAGACCGTATATGCATGACACACTGGCAACTATGATTACATCTCGTCTCTCAAAAAGTGCGGCTGTGGCACTGTGACGGAGCTTGTCTATCTCGTCATTTATGGCGGAGTCCTTCTCTATGAAGGTATCTGTACTGGGTATATATGCCTCCGGCTGATAGTAATCATAATATGACACGAAGTACTCCACAGCATTATCCGGGAAAAACTCTTTAAATTCACTGCAGAGCTGTGCAGCCAGCACCTTGTTGTGAGCCAGTACCAAAGTGGGCTTATTTACTTTTTCAATTGTTTTGGCAATGGTGAAGGTCTTACCCGAGCCTGTGACACCCAGAAGTGTCTGACCGCGCTTTCCCTCGGTTATACCCTTGGAGAGCTCCTCTATGGCTTTGATCTGGTCGCCCTTGGGCTCATATGGTGATACCACCTTGAAATCTCCCACTTTCGTCACCTCCGAAGAACAAATTTTTTCTTTATTATTTGTATTTTTTCATCAATATATCATACAGGGATATTTTACCATATTATTAGCAAAAAAACAAGAGGTTAAAAAGAGTATAAAAACAGTCTTTTTATAAAAGATAAACTAACGAGGCACCATCAAAGTCGCTTTATGCGCTTCGAGGGTGCCTCCGGTTTTAATTATTTTATAATCCTTGTTTATTATCAATGAACTTTTTTCATGTTTTTTAAGATATGCTGCATCCCTTCCGCCAACACCAAGAAATCAGAACCCGTCGAAATCATATGAATTCCCATATCACTCCACTTCTTTATGTCCTCCGGACATGATGAACCCATTAAAACTCCTGTGTATTTATAGTTCTTTTGTAATACATCAAGAGATTTTTTGATGAGTTCTGTTGTCTTTTCTCCAAAAATATTCAAAAGTTCTCCTACTGAACCGGATAAATCATTCGCCCCGAAAATATATCCGTCTATATAAGGATTTTGAATTACTTCTTCAAGTTCATCCACCAACTCTTTATGTTCTATCTGTATAAATCTGCATATCCGCTTATTATCACAAACATATTCATATGCATCTTCAATTCCATATGACACCGCATTAAGAGGTCCAAATCCACGACATCCCTCCGGCGGATACAAGGTAGAAGAAATCAGTTCATCTGCCTCTTTTTTATTTCGCACCATCGGAAAAATAATTCCATCCACACCCATATCCAATATCTTTTTTGTTGCAGTTAAATCATTCTGGGGTGCCCTCACAATTACCGGAATACCACATGCCTGAATGGTTTGAATGTGGCATAGTAAATTTTCATAAGAAAGATAGCTATGCTCCATATCTATCCATATATAATCAAACCCAATCCTTGATACAATCTTGCTTATGCAAGGATCGTTAATATTTATATAGGTTCCATTCAGATTTTCCTTGTTTTCTATCTTCTTCCTTAGTTCTGACATAGCATTCTCTCCTTATTATATCGGACTAAAAATTATATTTTTCTCTGAAACCGCAGAAGCGGTGGAATGTAATTGCATTGGTGTTATGGAAGTTATCTGCATGATTCAATGCGGTGCGGACTACGGCACAAATATCGTCACCTTCTATAAACCATGTGGGATAATGCATTCCGCTTTCCCAGTTGTTTTCATACCATTCCATATCCTCAAGATTGATAAGATCTCGCTCAACCTTCCAATGCTCAAGGTCGTATGAGCTATACAAAGAAAGAACGTTTCTTTGCCATATTTTGTTGGTTGTCATTCGGCTGAGTATCGCATAGTAAAGATCAGTTTCCTTGTCATAACAGATATAGGTCTTTGAGAGTGTTCCATTGAAGGGAATGGTCTTCATAAATTCTATAGGAGCGGTAGGATTGTCTGTGTTTACCTTGAACATAATGGCCTTTAGATTTGAGGGATCTGCTTCGGGAATATCGTATCTATGGGAGTTAAAGCGAAGTAACATTATCCCTTATCTTCATAGTTTCCATCATTATAAGCACTTCATCCTTGGTAGGGATTGACGGTGCTGCCCCAGGTCTTGATACTGCAATCGCTGATGCACATGAGGCCATTTTTAATATCTGGCCCATCTCTGTCCCGGTAGCAATACCAGCAATAAAATATCCTGTAAAGGTATCTCCTGCTGCCGTTGTGTCCACGGCTTTTGCTTCGAATATCGGATGGAAAACCCTGATGCTCTTATCCTGGTATACACACCCTCTTTTACCAAGCGTCAGCATAAGTTTAAGTTGCGGATACTTCTCTCTAAAATAAGTTAATATTTTCTCTGTATTCTCACATTTGGAAATATCTTTTCCTTCCACCTCGTTGAGAATTAAATAGGAAATCATTTGCAAGTCAATTTCCTCGATGATTTTGTTATACGGAGATGGGTTGAAAATAATTTGAAGGCCCTTTTGATACGCTTTTTCCACAATGTATTTCAAATTATTAATTTCATTTTGCAACAAGAGGATATCCCCGGCAGAAAATTTATCAAGCACTGAATCAATATATTCCTCTGTAATCATTGCATTAGACCCAGGATAGAGAAAAATAGAATTTTCCCCCTCTTGGCTTACCTGAATAATTGCATGTCCGTTTTTCCCTTTTACCCTCTGCAAAAATTTTGTGTTTACCTGATTTTGCTTCAACACTCCAATCAGCATATCACCATCTTCACCAATACAACCGGCATGATATACATTGCCCCCCGCCTTTGCCAAGGCAATAGACTGATTAAGCCCCTTTCCTCCAGAATAGACCTCTAAGTTGTTACTTGCTTCGGTTTCTCCGGGTGCAACAATATGATCTAACGCATAAACATAATCAATATTACAAGAACCAAAATTTATGATTTTCATTGTTTCATCTCCTATGGACAATTACACTAATTTTTATAATCCAAGTTCATCATAGGTATATCTGTTGAGATAATGCTGACGCGCATTCTCATAAGCAACATACAAAACCCGATTTTCATCATCTGCTATAACATCTGGATAAAAAATATTATCATTTTCCTCGGATACAAAGACAGGCACACTCCAACTCTTTCCATTATCCTCGCTGTTTCTGATACAAAGCCTTATACGATTATGAAACTCAAAGGTTGGATTTTCATTATGTATCATCACAAGTTTGCCGTCCGCTTTAGCAAGAGCAATTTTACTGTCAGCATTGGGGATATCGATATTTCCGATATGATTCCATGTTCTTCCGTAGTCAAAGCTTTCCGCACAGTTGATTTTCGCTACATTGCTGTCACGCATATACATAATTAAATGTCCATCTTCTGCTTCAACGCAATTAGGCTCCCACAAATTCACCGACACCGCAGCAAAGCCATCAATATTTGCCTGTCGTTTTTGAATCTGCGTTGCCTTAATCCCGAAATTACCATAGGGCGTATAGTTTTTCCCACCATCTGATGAAATAATTACTCCACAAACGTGTCTTGTCCCTATCCAGAACTCCGGGCTTCCAAACTCGGGAAAACTGCCAAATCCGTCATAGACCTCCGTATGATACACCGGAAAAAGCGTCTCCCCGTTGCTCATTTTTATACCTTGCCTTATGCACATTCCATTGGCATATGGTGCAATATGTATCGGTTTGCTCCAATTCTCCCCATTATCATAAGAATAGGAAACCCACGTTTGCAATTCCTTATAAGGGCATTCTGCATTGTATGTATGCACAAACATTACCGGATATTCATACTCCGTGTAAATGGAGGTTGCCCAGACACCTCGCTTTGTATGGGAAAATAAAATCTTCGGCTGTGTCCATGTTTCGCCATCGTTATAACTTTTGGAAAAATATACAACATTCTCGTTATGCGGTTCTGTGGGTCCTCCCCCAAGCATTGCGCAAATAAGGGTTCCGTTTTTCATTTTGGCAATGACAGGTTCTCTGATAATTTTGTCTCCAAAATCACAGATGATTGACTTTTTCATATTTTGTTTCCTTCCTCTTAATTGGAATCAGTTGTACAAATACAGTCCTCTTCCGTCTTCGTACCACATATGATGAACTGCACGCATGCAGCCCTCGCCTGCTGTTTCATAATCAACGATTCTCTCATCTGTCACAAGCTCAATTGTGTCAGTTTCCGAATCATACAGCATATTAAGACGTTTATTCGTCTGAATACGCTCACTTATTGCCGATATTGGCGTTTTGCTGATTGCAATTACTCCACCGTAATTTTTACGCACAAAGCCATATGACAAATTAAGCTCTGCACAGTAGCGATTGTGCTTTTCCGGAGTTCCGTCAATATATAGAAGCTCTGTTTCAGTCTCATATTCCCAATTTACGGGAGATTTAGTTTTTGCATCAAAGACCTTTTCAATTTCGTTTATCTCGCCCAGCTGATTTTTATGAACAACAATCAAATCACCTTTATTGAATGTTTCGATAAGATTGGTGCCGATGACGTCCTTCTCAAGTATAAATTCCTGAGATAGCCCCTTGCTGTATCCGGAAATTTCATAAATCATCTCACCTTCATCATCCATTTTTTGCACGCCTTTTTCATACATAATAACATCTGTCGGGATATAATTATCTATTTTAACTTCACCTATCACAGCATCAACAAACGGACTGTTTTCCCCGGTATAATAGCATTCTAATTCAACGTAAACATCATTGCTTTGGGTAATGACATTTGCACCCTTGCCCACATAATAATTTTCCTCATCGGTAACACCCTCAACAGGTATGCAAAATGCTAAGGTATTGTCAGTGCAAATTGCCGTATGCCCATATCTTCCCAAATGATACCAGTGGGACTCCAGACCATCGTCAAATTCGTGTTTTGACAGTGAATATTCGGGGTCTTCGCCGGAATTCTTCACAATTGTATCAATCTCGGCAATCTTTCCTTCATTATTAAGTGCATATTGAATGAGCTGTCTTGCATGAGCCTTGCCGTTTCTCAAAACATCCAAAACTTCCTGCGACTTTTTTTCCTTGTATTTTACAGCATCAATTGTTATATTCTCGGTACATTCCAAAATTATATTGTTTCCGTCCTCGGAAATGAGCATGATACGTAATTCATTGTCAAATGCTTTTTCGGCAGGTGCAGCATCGATTATATAACCAAGGGTCATACGACGCTCTTTCACACTCTCGGCATAAGCAATATTACCCATAAAGTCAATCCAGAACTTATATGTTTCTCCCAATTTTGCATCTTTTAAAAACATATCAATATATGTTCCGTCAAGCTCATATGTCTCACCGTCTGCTTGTATCTCATCACCGTGATTTGCAGTATACACAGCTGTTATCGCTTCGTTAATAATAATGTCTATAACACTTCTATCCAATGAAGCAGCAAGGCTGATGCTCGTTTCGGCAGCTATCTCGTTTTGAGATACCGGGTCTCCGTTTTTTTCCACAGAAACGCTCTCTGCACTTTTCAGGTCGATTTCGTCATCGCTCTTTAAACTGTTATACAGCTTATCTCCGTCCACAAACTTAACATAAAAATTCTTATAGTCCTTTATGTCAATAACATCATATTTTCTGTCATCGTTAGTATCCTTAAGAGTAATCGTTCCTTTATTGAGAGACGCAAGAGTTTCCCGTATTTTTGATCTGAGGGGCAAACCATTGTATACGATGGTGCTGTTCAACACCTGTACGCTCGATGTTTTTGAAGAATCCTCCGACTTATAATATTCAACCGCATTATTATCATAGCTTTTAAACAAAGTAATATCTATGGTCAAATCCTCTGTTCTTTCAATATCCTTCAAGTAAACAACCTCAGCTACACCATCCACATCTGTGCAGAAAATTTCACCGTAACTGCCAAGAATATTTCTCTCATCAATGTTTTCGTTTACAGTATATAATGTGTCATCTATTTTCACATACTTTTCATCTAATACCGCATTGTCATCAATATTGCCATAATGTGTGGCTCTTACAGTTCCTTCAAAACATCTGAGGTTATATCTGATATTTGCATAACACACATCACTTTCAGAATATCTGATTCCGTCACTGCTTATTGATGATATTTCATAAGGTACGGCTTTAAGCGAATTATAAAACATATCAACTGCAGCAGCCCATGTTACATTTCCGCTACGGTCATAATCTCCCAAACCAATAGTTTTTGCAATATTGTTGTAGCCCACAGGATAACCGCCTTTGGTTTCAGCAACAAGGGAATAGCCCAACGCACTCACAAGCATTTTATGTGCCTCATCATAGGTAACATAATCAAAAGGTCTGAATGAAGCATTCCCGGATTTAGATAACACTCCCGCATCCGCAAGATTGTTTATATATCCAAAGGCAAAGCCTTCGGATCTTAAATCTGTATAATACCGTTTGTCTGTTGTGCCGGACAAACCCATCATCACAGCAACACTGTAAGCAAAATCCTCACGTGTCATATACTTTGAATACTCGTCTTCCTCCAAAAGCTGCATAATTCCCAGATAATCCAAAAATTTTGCACTTTCATAATCAACAACAGTATCACTGCTGTCAGCAGCATATACCAAACTGAAGGTTGAAAACAACACTAAAAATACGAGCAACAATGCTAAAAACCTATTCTTCATTATTCTCCCCCCTACTTAGAAATAACCTTGTAAATCATAACTGCCGCCTCAGCTCTTGTAGCATTCTGTATCGGTGCAAAAGAGCCATCTCCTGTACCATTGATAACACCCGCATTCTTTAACAGGTACACACTATTCTTAGCATAATCACTTATGGTGCTATCATCATCAAACGTTGTATCCTCAGTGGGTTCTGCAAAAACAATTTCCGCTTTTTGCACAGCCCTGGCAACCATAACCGCCATATCCTGTCTGGTTATTTTCTCACCTATTCCGAAAACGTCTTCCGAATAACCCTTAACGATTCCAAGGGAATATGCTGTATTAACATATTCCTCATACCATGAGCCGCTTATGACATCGCTGAACATGTTTTCAGCCCTTGTATCTGTTGTAAGCTCAAATGCATTCAATATAATTTTCAAAAACTCTTCACGTGTAATTTCATCATTTGGTGCAAATTTATCGTTCCCCTTGCCGTTTATAACTTGCTTTTCTGCAAGATATAAAATCGCATCTTCTGCCCACGACACCTGACCTAAATCGTCAAATATTGTAATGGGATATGGAGTCTGGGTTTCCGCTTCTTTTTCACCATAGAATGTGATATCAGAAACCTTTCCGGTAGAAAAGCTTCCCCCTGAGCCTTTGTTTCCGCTTGGTTCATTATTTGTTGACGAGGTATTTTCAAAGGCTGTTTTTAAATCGGAATACGACCCATAATCCTTGTTTGAAACATATTCATACTGTGCCGTTGTGCCGCTTTTCGACACGCCTATTTCCTCTGCAAAATACTGCATTACACTTTTCGTATTGTCCGAGCCATCAGGATTTTTCACAACCGCAAGAACAAAGGCTTCGGTCATTGCAGCTTCAAAAGCCTCAAAGCTTTCAAAGCTTTTTCCGCTTATTCTCCCCGTCATATCACGTCCTACAGACTCTATTACATAATCCTTTTTATAGAAGTCCTTAATACTGCTTTCCTTTAGAACAAAAATTTTATCCTCACTTATGATGTTTTCAATTTTACCTTTACTGAGTGCAGCTATTGCAACCGCTTTATTTGCAACAGACGGTGCATTTTCTGCTGTCAGTGTGTTTTCTTCCATATAGTCGAAGATAAGCCCGGCAGCAATTTTCGCAACATCGTCATCAATATACTCATCATCAACACCCAAGTCATAGGAATCGGTCTTCAGCATATTCATTAAATAATCCACATCACTCGGATGCGCATTAATATTTATAACCGCTTCTGCCGTTTTCAATTTATTTGTATAAATAAATTCCTCTGTTACGAATAAATCCGCTCCGGAGAGCACAACCGTATATTCTCCCGAATCAGCTTCGTCATACTTTATTTTAAAGCTTTCGCTGTATGCACCTTTATCATCTGTCTTGATTTGTTTGGCAAACACAACAACATCCTTGAAATTACCTTCAATTTCCGTAAAGTCGCTTAGGGTCTTTTGAGGAGCATAGACAACAACCATAAGGTTTTTATCTGCCGCTTCTTCTCCAAACTGATATTCAAGGCTAATCGTATTATCCTGCATCATTACTTCAGCATGACACGTTCCAAACAGTGCCGCCACCATAATAAATACCGTCAAAAAAAGTTTTGCTGTAAACCTCATTGCGCTTCTCTCCAATCATCTTTTTATATTTATATATCTGTCATCAATCGGTCTTAGATTTTCCCACAGGAACACTTTAATCTCATCAGCCCCGGCTGTATTGATGTAATCCGTTTCTGCATTTCCCGCCTTAGTTATATGCTTCACACTTACTGAGATTAATCTTCCTTCGCCATATGTGGCACAAGCAAGAATAACATCTTCAAATTTTGCAACACTGCTTTCAGCCAGATACGCCTTTGCCTTTATTTTTGTGCTTTGGTCATTAAATCCCATGCCGTTTTCATCCACAATCACAAAGTCAGCATCCTCCACATAAATCGGTGAACCGGCGAGACTTATTTCTGCTATACCGTTGTTACAGGACACATATTTTTTATTTCCGTAAATATCATAAACATATATTCCGTCTGTTTCAGCACTGTACAAAAAAGTTGCATTGGTATCGGTTGTCCACATCATATGCATTCTGCCGCCATCAGCAGTCTCAAACACATAATCGTAATTTCCGTCCGACCGGTTTTCCTGCACAATCTCTGCATTTCCCAGAAGGTCATTAAATGCCGCAACTGCCGCATACACAGGCTTTCCTTCGTAGGGAATTTCTTTGCCGAAATAGCTTCCGGTCATTCCAATTCCATCCTCGGGTAAATTATAAGTCTGTGATTTGTTTATGACATAAAATTGCATATGATCAAGGTCTTTATAAAGAAGTGCCGCTGCTCTTATTGAATACTCAGCCTGCTGCTTTTCCGTCAATCCGTCATGATGAAGACCTTCATTCCACCTTCCCGTATCCATTCCGCCCGGTGTTGAATAATATCCCATTTCTGTTGCGATAAGTTCAACCTCCGAAAGGCCGTTATCATCAAGCAACTCACGAATAGCTGCAACTCTTTCCTTGAGTCCTCCTACACTGTCATCCTCCTGACCGCATTCACATCCGCTTTCCTCAGGTGCAATATTTCTCATATACGGATGTATTGAAACTATATCCATATAATCTGCAGGGTCAAGCGGATTAAGCAAGTTATGCCATTTTATATTTCTTATTACAGCTTCTATCCATTCACGCGCTGTTTCATTAACGCGGGCAGTACACATAACAGCAATCTTTGCATTAGTATTTACTTCTTTTATAGCAGGAACGGTATCTATAAGCATCTTTGCATAATCCGACGCCGACACCTGCCAATCTACCTCATTCCACAATTCAATAATTGCGGCATCTCCGTTCAATTCCTCAGCAACACCAACAGCGTAAGCTGTGAAATCCTTTCTGGCTTCGTCTGTAGTGGGGAATACACCGCCATGTTTTTCTTCATCCTGTCCTCCAAGGAACACCACTCTTTCTATTCCGTATTCCTGTGCATAACCTTTCCACATATCATACCTTGAAAAACCTATTTCGCCGGTATAGGAAGCATAGTCAATAAAGTCTCTTGCCGAGGAAAAACCTGCATCCTTCAAAAGATTCATATTTGTGTACGGGTCACCCATATAATGTCCGAAATGAACGTTGTTTCCAATCTTCTTATTTAAGCTTTGGGGCTTTCTCACCGATAAAAAGCCTGTTTCTGTCTGTGCTGTTACTTCGCTCGAAGCCTTATCTGTAAAAACAGTCTTAAGATACATCTTTCCGTACTGTTTTTCTTCATTATTCAAATCAAAATCCAGCTTAAATTGTTTTTTCTCCAATGCCTCAAGCGTAATATCCCTTTTTTCGCTATATATTATATCTCCATCTTCATCGCAGATTTTTATATCATATTCATAAGAACACATCTCGTTCTTGGGGTTTATAACCTGCGCATTAAAGCCGATTTCCGACGGATTGTAAAAAATATTTCCCGTCTTTTCAGTGGTGTAATACGCATCAGGTGCATCATAAATATACGCGGGTATACACTCGCCAAAATCACGACTTGTACCGTAAAGATACGGAATTATTTCAAAATCGGATATTTCTGCCGTAATATTCCCTTCTGTATTTACTGTCCTAAATGAATATCCCCAAATTTCGGACGAAGTTTTGTCCAGCTGTATGGTTTCCCAATACTCACCGTCCATATAGAACAAAATCAGCTTTCTGTCCATATCAAACCACACATCAAAGCTATATTCTCTTCCGATTTCAGATTTCTTAACGTTAGTAACTGGAAATTCATCGAGCTCTGTACCTGTTCCCCAGCCACCGTCTGAATATCTTATTATATCCACAATGCTATCATAGCCCGTCCACAAATTTGATGAAGCTGAATCAAGAGCCACAAGTCTCAGCATAGGGGCACCGTCATCTGCAAGCTTGGCTTTAAAATGCATTAAAAACTTTCCGTTTTTTATTCCGTCTGCAAGTTTGATGGTATATGTGTTATCCGCCCCTAATGCAAACGCTGATGGTGTAGCAGTATAGACTGTTCCGTTATCCTGTCCCGTATATTTGCACACGGTATTGTAATTATCTCCATCCGAGGTTCCAATCTTTACAACATATGCACCCGTTGATGCATTTGTTAAATTGACATTACAGCTCCAACTGCCATCCGAATTGGATGTAACCTGATCACGAAACACAACAGAAGGAAGGGGGAACGCCTCTGCATATGTATTTTCATCACACACTTCAATTGCCACAAAACCTGCTTTTGCACTTATAAGCTTACCACTTATATTAAATCCTGTTTTGCACTCTGAAATATTTACACTGCAGACTGCGGTAGTATGTACCGTTTCTGCAGAAGCAACATAACCAAATGATGCCAGTATCATAACTGATACAATAAATATACTTATTATTCTTTTCATACTCATATCCTCGCCTTTCGCCATTGCGTTTGTACAAAATACCAAGCCGGCTTTACAGATGGCAGCTCAATTTTAAAGCTCTACATTCCACTCTCAATAACATAAGCCTCGGTTAACGGAATAAGTGTACCGTTTTCCACCATATTTGCACTGCCCATTGCAGTTCGAATACTGCCATCATAAGGCAAAACACACCAAACAGCATTTTGAATATTATCTACCGTCAACAAAGAGTTTGCTGGAACCGTCAATTTTTTGCAACCCACAGCCTCAAGAGAATTTTCTCCATCGTAGCCTGCAAGAACAATCACAACATCTTTATCCACAGATGACTTATTAGCAAAGTTCACCTTTGCATATAATTCGCCGCCTGTTTCAATACTTGCCGGGCTTCCGTCCGGGGAAACAAGAGTAATCGGTGAAGAAATAAATCCGCTTTCCGAATCCTTCACAACTATACTTGTTGTGTAATCTGCCAACACATTTGTGTTGTCTACATCCATAACGCCGCTGATAACCAATGTAACCGTATCCTCGTTTTCGGGAATAACCGACGGTTTTATAGTACAGGTTTTGTTATTGTACGTCTCAACAAACTCATAAGAAACATCTGTTCCGTTATACATAAGCTTAACTGTTTCTTTCGTAACCGTTGGCTTATAAACTTCACACATAAACGTTACATCAATTCTGTCAATATCCCGCTTTGTTGTCTGAGGAGCTGCAACTGCCTTTTCGTTCAAATCAAACATACGGATTTTTTCAACCTTGCACGTTGAAGGATACTTCTCAACAGTGAGATTGTCAAACCAAATAAGTGTTTCATCCTGAGTTGGGGTGTTGTTCTGGTTTCTCATTGAAATTCTTATTTTTGTCAGCTTATTAAAAGGCTTTGATGGTGTAACCGTAATCTTTTGAACGCCATCCACAAAAACAGTAAAAAGATTGGCATTCTTGTCATACACCACCTTATAATTCACCCATTCGCCAACCTTATTATCTTCTTTATAATCACAAATTACCGAATCTCCGAACCATCTGTCTATATCTGCCGTAAGCTGACCTTGATCCATCCACATATTATCCCTGAACATAACTCTGCCCACCGGTGTAAAGCCAAAGCTTGTGGGAGTTGAGTTTGTTTCGCCAAAAAGAAGGATACCGAAGGATGCGGGTGATTTGACAATCTTCACATCAAAGCTTACAGCCCATTTGTCCGAGCTGTAATAGGTTATATTTCCCAAATCGTTGTCCATACTGCCCGAAGTGTTGTAAGCCGTTATCTGCATCGCCTTGCCATGATCTTCATCACCGCTGTCCGCACTTGCCCAATGAGCTGGCTGATCACTTGCTGTTGTCGATTTGGCATCGTAATCAAACACCATTGCTTCCTCAGGACCGCCGCTTGCATCTGTCGTAAAATACACATACTTGTCCGCAAGCGCCTCTCCGCTTGTTCCGTACACATCATCAACAAAGACAATAGCATGTTCGGTCACCTCAGCAAGCTCATCTTTATGCCTTACAACAATCTTGTTTAAATCTTGAACAGCTCCTTCAGCCTCTATTTCTGTACATGCTTCGGTGTCAAAAATATATAATTCACCGATTGAACCCTCTATGTTTTCTGACAGGGTTAGCGTTATTGTTTTCGCATTAGAATCAACAGCCGTAACCCTTGCAGTAACCGAAGCGGCTGCACAAGATACAATCGGAACTGTCATAAACAGATTACATAAAATCAACATAAGTGCCAATAGGCTTTTTTTATTTTTCATCATAAACAAACCTCCGTCTGTTATTTGTCCGTGTTACACAAAGTCAAGTTTATTTAGGGCTGTTCAAAAAACGTCATTTCGAACAGCCCTTCATTAAAAGTTTAATTATTTCACAGCTGCCTCGCACAATGGAATTATTGTATCAAATCCATCCCATGCAAACACTTTCATTGTTGTTGCACTTGCGGGAGCAGTAAGCTGAACCGCAGAAAGAGCTTCTCCACCGTTGGAAATCTCTGTATATGCAGGAATTGTATATAAATAGCAATTCATATCAATCATACGTCTGTCCACGTCATATGCGGCAACAATAAGCTGCATTCCCTTTGCCTGAGCCGTATCATTTTCAATACCGGTCATCTTTGCACAGTAAACCTCCCCTGCGACTACGTTTTCAACCTCTGTTCCGTCTGCCTTTGTTAAGGTCAGTGACGCTGTATCGGTGTCTGCAATTGTTCCGACTTTAACATTATCGATAAACATTGCCGTATCGCCTGTAGTCATACCGTCATTATGGGAAATAATTCTAAAGCTCTTTGGCTCTGCATCAAAAGCAACGCTTCCAAGACTAACTCCATCCAAATATGCAGTTAAGGTCTTGTTTACCTTATCTCTTACAAAGCGGATGTTATGCCACCGAAGCTCGCTGTCATGAGGGAAGCCTGCAATATGACCCTTTGCAATATTTCCAGAATCCCCATAGTCCAGCATATTTTTCATGGTTCTGCCGTTCGTCCAGTCGCATCCCCAATTGCCGGCTGTGAGAGGATCCCCCAAATTTCCGCCAAAGCAAGCCCATTCATTGTTTGAAACAATCACAGAGTAATGTAGCCAACCTGTTGTTACAATGTCAAATGCCATTCTTCGTTTACCGGGAAGCTTAAAATCTGTTTCAATCACGCTTAAATCCGCATTCATATAGTTAGAAAGAACGTTTGTTTTTTCCAAAAAGCCTACACCTTGCTCTTTGTACATCACAGACATTGCATTGCCGTACGCTTCCTCTCCGGTTGCAACTACAGTAGGTAAAACACCCCAGCCGGTACGCCAGTGCTTTGTAGCATCGAATGCAGAGGTGGTTGAGAAATCTTCTTTCCAGGTCTCTGTTGTTATGGGAGCTAAGGTCTTCTGCGTAATTTTCAGGTTGTCAACCTTGAACATAACTTCTCCTGCTTCTGCTAAACTCTGATCTATAATGTAAATAACTCCGGGTTTTCCTTTGGAGGTTGGCATTGTTCTTCTTCCGATAATTGTATCATTCACATAGGTTGTCACAACGCCTGCTTTATTGTTGAAAACAAACTTAAGAGTGTTCCACGCATCTGTTGTAAAATCAGCGGTGTAATTGGGATTCCAAGACTTCATATTTGCTTTAGAAATCTCCTGAACATCTACGGTTGCTCCATTTTCTGTCATTGTTCTTGTATTGTCGGAACTCTCCCAGTCAGGGAAAAATACATATCCGTTGGAGGATGTATCCAGGCAATAGATCCACTGCCAACTGTTTGTTACTACATTAAAACTGATATTCCTTCCCACAGGTGCATAAATGTCAACAGAAACCTCGGTAATATCAGCACCCTCCATATACTTATGAAGTGTCAGCTTTCTTTCGTCTCCCGCTGAGTTATGCAAAAATCTGAGCCAAGCACTTTTGCTCTTATCTTCAACTTTGGAACCTGCTGTATACACAAGTGCATTTCCGTTTCCATCACCTCTGTCCTCGTAGGTTGCGGCAAAGTCATCCGGATTATTTAACTCAAAATCCGTGTCATCTGCCACAGTTTCCTCAAAGGTTTCATGGTAGATAACCTTTTCCTGAACATGTGAAGAGGGAGCTGTCACCGTTTCAGCACTTGCATTTACACTTGAAAACATAGTTGTTATAAACATAGCTGTAAGAATTGTTGATAAAATTCTTTTTCTCATAAATTTTTCCTCCTGATAATTAATTTATATTATTTTTTAATTTGTTTCAAAATCGGTAGTGCAATAAATTTACCTGAGTCCTTTGAGGAACCGATACCGCCGATGTATTCATAATAACCTCTGCCCGATGCGGCATTATTTACACCTAATCCGTCATTGTCGTTTAAGCAAACCGAGAATGCCATGGTTCCCCGTGCCTTCGGGTCAAATTTCGTGTCAAAACATTCGCTCCATGGAAGCTTGACCTCATAGTAGGTCTTTTTCTCATTTTCGTCACGTCGTACAACAACCTCTGTATCCTTAAAGACATTCATATCTGCAGCAGTCTTGTCGCTTCCCATAAATGAATATCTGACAATATGGGATTCGCCCTCCGAAAGTCCAATAGTAAGCTCTGTTCTGGCTTTGCCGTATGTAGCCTCCTGAGCAAAGGCAATCTGAACACTGTCGCCATCATACATCTTGCTTGGAGGATAAAAATCTCCAAGAACATCATCCTCAAGCTCTGCCGCAAAGTATAGATAATCGTCATCACACATTAGATATCCCTTGCCGTACAAATCTGATTTATCTTTAATAATCATATTCAAAGGATTGTTTCGTGCATCAAAAATCATTCCCAAATCCTTTATCCATTCATCCTTTGAAATCACACCGTCAATCACCGGTTTTTTATTGGTGTAATGCACAAAGCCTGATGTCACCTGTGCCTCAAAGGGCTGCGTATCCATCATGGTTCCGTTGCCGGAATATACGGTTCCGCTGAACTTAATTTTGTTTTGATTCATATACTGCACGGGAACATTGATTCTGAGCCTTCTTGTTCCCATTGGGTCAATGCGCTCTATGACATATTTTTTCTTTGAAAGTCCATCCGGTGTATCAAGCTCAAGCTCAAGTCTCACAGGAGTTATCCTGTGATTTGTGAAGTCCGCTTCAATCCACACCTTCTGGTTATTGTATGGTGAAATCTTATACGTATAGCTTATCGGGTCTGAATATTGTATTGAGCACTTGTGCGTAAACAAAAGTCTGTCATTTTCTTTTATGTCAATTCTGACCTTCCCTCTGTCAACTCTTTCCGATGAACTTTTGAAAAGAACCTTCGCTTCACCATTTGAAAAACCGTTATTCTCGGTTATTTCAAAACCATCGGGAACACCAACCTCAACAGATAATCCGTCATCTTTCTCCGTCTTGATTTCCACAACTGTATCCTCGCCGTTAATCATATTAACAATGGAGGCAGGCAACTCAATCTTGCTCTTTGTAACTTCTTCCTTTAAGAATTGTCCTATTATGTATACAGGCTCAAAGCCGAGGGAAACAGAAATGACACCGTCTTTTGCATAAATTGTTTGCGGATTTCCATACATATCCCGAAGCTCAACGCTGCTGGTTCCCAAATCCAAGCCGATGCTTTTATTTTGCTCTTCATCTGTAGTATATGCAGCAATCACATCTCTGCCGTCTGCCAGCTTATATTTATAAAGCCTTATATCATCACTTCCGCCGTCAATTCGTTTCTCAAACTTGGAGTCCAACATAAGAGAGTTCCAATGGGACATAGTAAATAATGATGGGTGTGCCCCGTAAGAAACTTTATCATAATCATAAAAGTCACCGTAGATAAAACCGAAGTTGCGCTCTCTTTGGAGTTCCGCCATGTCATGATACTGCGCACAATACCATAGCATCATATCAACTTCATGCCCAATAAGAATCTGCGTTCTGAGCTGATATGCAGTTTTTCTCTCATCAGTTGTATATCCCTCGGCGTTGGTCCATCCGATTTCTGTTACATAAATCTTTTTATCGCCGCAGCCATACTTTTCCATTAAATCCTTTAACACCTGCAGCTTTTCATACATTCCACCGTCTTCAGGAGTTTGGGTAAGCATATACGGATGAATACTGATTCCGTCCATATACTCTCCGCCGCCTGCAGCAAGAAATGCTTCTACATAGTCAAGGGCATATTCACAAAGGGCTAGCGCCATAACCTCACAATTGGGATTTGCCCGTTTTGCCGCATTGTATGCAATTTTCAGTGCATGGATATAATTTGTCTGGACAAGCTCATTGGAGTTAAATCCGCTTACATAGTTCACTTCATTGCCGACTTCAAAATAATTGCTTCTGCCTTCCATTTCTTTTACTATGCTATATACATATTTTTCAAACTCAGCAGAGCTTGCAGGGTCGTCAGCCTTGGGAAGACGGTTACTTGCCTCACCATCGAGCAAGACCACATGCGTAATACCGTGTTCCTTTGCAACAGACTCCCAGTATGTTTGAATTTCATCCCGCTTGTATTCACCCGACGGAAGCCTTGTAAAATGCTGAACAAGACCTTCTCTAAAAAGTCCCATCCCGGTATTTTTAAACAGTTCCATCTTTCCGTCAACTTCTTTTAAACCAAGCTCCTGATTTCGCAGATGGTCATTCATTCCCATAAGCGGGTTTGGCTTTTCCGCTTTTTTTATACAGGACAAGCGGTTCCTTACATCTATTGTATATGCCTCACCGTATTGAGGAATTATATCAACAAAAACATCATAGTAACCATAATCTTCGGCAGTAAAACCATACGGAAGTGATTCAACGGAATTTGACTTTAATTCGATGGTATCTGTCTTCGTATATACACAGTTTCCGTTGTCATTGATAACATTAACCCCTACCTCTGCCGTCTGGGCTGTATCGAGTTCATTATTCAGCTCCACATTAAACTTAATTTCCTTTGTAAAAAAGTTATGTCCCAAAATACCCGTTTTTAACTCTGCGTGAAGCCCTGATTTTACATATCCGGGAATATACTCAGCCCCGGAAACCACGCTTTCATCAAATCCGTTTTTAAAATGAATAACCTTGTAGTTATCAAAATACACGTCCGTATCAAGTCCGTTGGGATTTCCGATATAACCGACCGCCGTGATTTGTTGCAGCTTGTCTGTTATAGGGGTTACAAAATATTCCTCACCATCCATATAGGCATAAACCATTCTGTTATCCATATCATACCAGTAGTCAATATGAGTCCACTCTTCGGCAGGAGGTGCACCCAAATGCGGATTTGTCGTATATGTAGATAAGACATCAAGCTCGCTGGCATAGGACAAATAATTGCCGTTCCAATGCATACCGGAAATATACATACCCTCCAACCATTTTACCTGTCCCGCGGGTCTGTCATAAAGAATATCATAAGTTCTTCCACCTTTAGCAGTTTTCAGCTGGTCATAGCCAACATACAAGAGACCTTCGATAACAGGCTCTTTAAATTCTTCATAAAATGTTGTGGAAGCAGCTCCGTTTTTCAGCGCAATTTTCATGCTCATTCCGTGTGCCTTGTCATAAAACTCCGTTTTTGCCTGCCCTGCAACCCTGAATTCAACACCGCTGTCCTCAAAGTCATTGTCAAATAACACTTCATGGGTACACAGAGCACGGGAATCTATATAATTTTCAGCAAAAACAGATAGCATATTTGACATTATCATCAAAATAGCAAGAATGAAAACCATCAACCTCATTATACTTTTTCTCACCACTTATCCCATCCTTTCACTATGTATCATATCTTTGTGTATCAAGTTTTACAATTATAATTATCTTTTATACCATATATTTTTCAAGTTCTTCCCGAACTTCTTCATCTGTTGTATTTGCAATCAAATAGCAATCCTTTCCTCTGCCATTAATTACTACACACCCATTATCATTAAATGTAATTTTACATTTTTCGCTTTTTTTAAAAAGAGTATTGCTATCTCTGATTGCACAATACAGGGTAATAGGATCCCAGCTTTCTCTCAATCTATCCGCTTGTCGAAGGGAATAGATTTTTTTTACAGGATTATTTTCCGATGCTGTTTTTAATGATTCTCCTGTTCTTATCGTTTCACCCAGCTCGTATCCTATATATGTAATCGGGAGCGGAAAGTTCTCTGACACATACTTTGCACTTTCTATATCCATTTTGACATTATATTCTGCATTTGTCAAATCTATAAAATTTCCTCCCATGGCATAAAGTTCCTTAACATGTTTTTTTATTAATTCAATACCTGTCAAGGGACTGATTTCATCCGGTTGTGATCGCAAAAGTTCTGCATAATTGTTTAGAAACCCTATGGCAATCAACGTAACATCACTATTCTGAGCCAACACCTTTCGCATTAACTTTGTTGCATTTTCAATTTTGGGCATTTTGTGATTTTCCAGATAATTCTCCATTATATGCTTTGTAAAACGCTTGCAAATCTCATTATCCAAAAATGGTTTCTCGGAGTATTGTCCAACCGGTAAATCAGCACGGCCATAATATTCATTAATTGCCTTTACGGTTATTGCACCTCCGATTTCAGAGGTACAATGTGTCACCGCAAGTATTTCTGTCTCGCCCAATTCAGCCAATCTATGCATCAAAGCAATTGCTCCGGCATCATCGCAGTCACTTCCCAAATCTGTATCAAGTATAATTTTCTTCACCTTATCACCTCTGTACAGACTCTATTTTATCACTTCTTACATTGCTTTTTCTTTGTTTAATAGTAGAAAATTTTTTTATCTATCGGCTATTGTTTGTTTTTGTAATATTTGGTTATATAGATATTTCGTTTTTTCTTAAAAGCACATTTTTAAAATAATAATTTTTTCCTTTTCGGTTAAATTTGCTTGACATCGATATAGTTATGTGATACAATAGTGTAAGAGAAGGTGAATTTTATGTCTGCAAAATTATCATATGTTAAAAAAGTAAGTTCCAGCGAGAAATTTCTCTATCCGGGATATGTTGTAGCGCCGCAAACACACCATTGTCATGAAATTGTGTTTTATGATGTCGGGTGCCACGGAACAACAGAAATCGGTGGTATTGAATATGAATTTACTGCCGGTGACATTGCAATGATTTCAGCAAACACAATTCATTCAGAAAGACATTTTGATAATGGAAAATTATATTTCTTTGGGTTTACTGTTGATGACTTATCTATTCTTCCTCCGAATGGACTTTATCGGAATATATGGGATATTAAGTTTTTAGTGAAAGCCTTATTGAAAGAGTCAGTTTCGCAAGAATGGGGCTACGAAAAAATGCTCTCTCATAAGGTAGAAGAAGTTTTGCTCCTATTATCCCGAAAAATGAATCCTGTCAGTAAAACCTCTATTGATTTATCATATGTTAAACAATACATTGAGGAAAACTATGTAAACAAGATTACGATTGAAGAGTTAGCAAAATCCTCCGGATATAGTTATGACCATTTCAGGCATATATTTAAAAACTCATATGGTATATCTCCTCAAAAGTATTTGATTGATATCCGTTGTGAAAAAGCTATTTCGCTCCTTAAATCTACCAAATTAAGCTGTACAGAGATTGCATATCACTGTGGGTTCACAGACAGTGCACAGCTTACCAAAATAATTAAAAACAGATATGGTTTCTCACCTTTGCAGTTAAGAAAACAATCTGATATATCAAATAACGGGACGCATTAAAGCAATCCCGTTATTTCTTTGTAAAAGACCTTTGTCAATTAAAATGTTAGATTATCAAGATAGTTTGCTTGGAAGTCAGCTGCTGCCTTCTTTATAAGTTCTGCGCAATCTGCATCCTTATTAACCAATACCTCCTGAATACATCCATCCAAAATCGCATAAAGCTCCTGTGCACAAACAGGCTCCTCAGGCTGAATTTCAGCAGGACAATTTGCCACAAATTCATTGTAGAGTCTTACATGATTAGGATTAGAATTTGCATTTTTGTCAATTAAATCATATTCATAAGCAAGACTTTCTGCATTTGCATTCCATACGCTCATAGATTTAATGCCGACAAGCTGACCCTCTTCCAATTTCTTTTTCATCTCTCGCTCCAAAGAATCCTTTACTGCGTCACTCAAAGAGTGATGGAACTGTGTCCCGTGATATCTGATAGCAGCATCAATCTGATCCTCTGTTGCATCAGAAGAAACTGCAAACATTGTTCCGCCCATCAGCGTTACATGTCTCTTGGGACCCGCAGGCATACCCATCATACCTACCTGATCCGGAACCATACCATACTGAGTAACCTTTCTGGGATAGTCACCTGCTGTAATCATCATTGCAGCATTGCCTGTAGCAAAGGTCTTGTAATATTCGGTACCATCAATCAAGGTGTTTGCCGGGAGAACATCATACTTCCATTTCAAATCCTTGATATATTGAAGTGCTTCTACCGCTTCGGGAGTATTGAAGGTTGCCTTCCACTTTCCATCCTTATCCTGTTCCATAAAGTCAACACCAAAAGACCAAGCAATAGGATTGAAAATCCATCCGCCATTATTTGCTGCAGTAGGAAATACAAATCCGGGCTTTCCTGTTGCTTTTTTGATTTTAACTGCAAATTCAGCTAATTCATACCAGTCCTTAGGCTGCTTCGGTGTGCCGTCAGCTTCCAAAAGCCCCGCAGCTTTTAACATTTCAGGATTAAATGCAACACCCATTACATACGCATATGCAGGAATTGCATAAATCTTTCCATCCTTACGAACCAATTCCAAAATATCAGGATTCATCTTGTCCAAATAACCATACTTTTCAAGTGCATCTGTAACGTCTGCTGAGTATTCAGAATCAATAATCTGAGAAACTTCTGTCGCATGAACGCTGAAATAATTAGGCAACTGGTTACCTGCTGCTTTTGCATAGAAGGTTTTCAAGTCAAACTTCCATTTGTCCGGCTTAATAACAACATCCGGATTTTCCTTTTCAAACGCTTCCTTTCGAGCAACAGCATTGTCGAGTTCTGTTCCTTCCTTGTCAGGCCAGCCACCAACAGAAATAACGGTTCTGCCCTGTTCATCCTTATCATTGGTTTTTTTGCCGCATGCAGCTAAAGTCATTACACACAAAGCCAATGCCAAAACCAACGAAATAATCTTTCTTGCCTTCATTTTTAAGTCCTCCTTAGATATATTTAATTTTATTGCATATTTATTTTTTACCCTTTAACACCTCCAATATTTACACCGCCCAAAATTCGTTTTTGAAAGATAGCAAATATGATAAACGGTGGAATTGAAGCAAATACCAATGCCATAAAATATGTATTCATCTGAATGCTTGTATCTTCTTTTAACCTGTAAACAGACAAGGGTACAACGGTAAGCTCATCCAAAACAAGCAATGGCGTAAAGAAATCAGACCACGCCGCACTAAGTATATTAATAGACTGGAATATTATCACCGGCATTGCTAAAGGAAGCATGATTTTAAAAAACACTCCATAATTTGTACATCCATCAAGTTTTGCAGCTTCGACATAAGAATTTGATAAACTATCAAATGCATTCTTAAACAAAAGAACCGCAAATGTATCTGCCCCCGCGCCTAACCACATAGGCCAAAATGTATCTAACAGATTGAATCCATAACCGATATCTGACGCAAACGGAAAATGCAGCCACGAAATGTAATTTGGTACCATTCTGATCTGCGACGGCATCATCATCGTCCATACAACCAATGTAAATAAAAGCTTGGTACCTCTTGGTTTAAGTTTTGACAGAACATATCCACCAAATCCACACACAATAACATGAAATCCTAAGTTTCCTACAGACAAGACTAATGTATTAACAAAAGATTTTCCAAGCTGCAAAGAATTCCAGGATTCCACCAACCTGATTACCGCTTTATCCCATGTAATATTTTTGGGGAAAAAGCTAAAAGCAGCGTAGATTTCCTGCGTTTCTTTGAACGCCGTCAAGATAGTCCAAATTGCAGGAACAACCGCGATCAACGCCGTAACAGAAAGGATCAAAAGAAATATCCCATAAATCGTTTTACCATATGCTGTTTTCAAGTCTGTTCTTGCAAGCATGCCTGTTTGCTTCGCATCAATTCTCTTCATCGTTTTTACCCCTTTCTAACAACGATCTTCTATCTTGCGATTAAGCCAGAAGTAAAAAATTGTAAATACTATAAGGATAAGGAAAATAATTACACCTAATGCCATTGCTTGTCCTGTTCCTTTTCCGCCGCTATTAAAACCATACTGATATAACTGATACGAAAGTGAGGTGGATGCCCCGTTAGGACCACCGCCCGTCATCGCCAACGGTTGCTCCATAATCTGAAACACGCTGATTATCTGTCTTACCAACTGTAAAAGTATAATACCTTCCATAGCAGGACGAGTAACATACCCTAGTCTTCTAAGCGGTCCTGCTCCGTCTATAATTGCAGCTTCATACAATTCTACAGAAACACTTTGTAAGGATGCATAGTACAAAAGCATTGTTCCGGCAAAGCCTTTCCAAGTTGAATAAATAATAATACCAACTATAGTGAAGCTCGGATCGTTTAACCATTGTTTAGGCTCGACACCAATTTTTGAAAGAATCATATTAAGTAATCCTGTCTGATCCGGATAATACATAAAATACCACATCAACATAGCCGCAATACCCGGAATAACCGCAGGCACATATATAATAACCTTAAAACCATTTTTAAAATGTATAACTTCGTTTATCATAATTGCGATAAACAATGGCGGCAAAAAACCAATCACAAGAGACCACAGCACATATTTAACCGTATTCAACAGCATAGGCAGAAACTGCGTATGAGTCATAACTCTTATATAGTTATCAAATCCGCAAAAATCTTTTACTGTATATGCCTTCATATCAAAGAAGGACCATGCTGCTCCCATAACTGTAGGACGCCAAACAAACAGATACAGAATAACCACCATCGGCAGTAATAAAACCCATGCATCTATCTCGTCGCGCAAATTAAATTTCCGTTTTAACTTTTTACGGGTATTCATCACACTCAACACTCTCCTCATTCAATTACTTAGATTTTAAAATCTATACTTGTCATTTATTTCCTTAAATCTGTGAAATGTCATTGCATTTGCATTGTGGAAGCTATCAGCGCCATTTATTGCAGTTCTTACTACAGCAACTATTTCATTCTCCTCAAGGAAAAAAGTTGGATACTGCACTCCACACTTCCAAGCATCTTCTGACCAATTAATGTCTTCTAAATTAATTAAATCGCGCTCAATTTGCCAGGTATTTAAATCCTTTGAGCTCACTAAACTCAATACATTCCTCTGCCAAATTTGATTAGTTGTCATCCTGTTTACAAGCCCCACATAACGCTGAGCGTCCATATCATATTGAATATAAAACTTATGCAAACTTCCGTTAAAAGGTATGGTTTTTTCAAACTCAGGCTTCGCGGCAGGATTATCTTTATCTACTTTTAAAATGTATGCTCTGATGTTATCGGGTTTCGGAACAGGTGTGTCAAACCTGTGGGAATTGCATCTTGCTATAATCTTTATTTCACCGTCAGGAGCTATAATAACATTACCTTCCTCTATCATAATCCCCGTCCATTCCGGAACGGCACCGTTCCATTCAGGATTATAATATTCTGCGTCCGAAACCGTCCAGCTGTCAGGCTCTTTTAAATCTGCATCGACTTCAGCGCTAATCACAGCAAGACCATTTCTCCCATTTTTAAACTTTGCTATACAAATCCACAGTCTGCCGCCGGCTTCTGCATATGCAGTAGGTGCACAGCGATAATAAATCTCATCATCTTTTCGTGCCAAAATCTGCGGCTCGCTCCATGTATTACCGCAATCTTTGGAATAATATAAAACCAAATCACCGTTTCCGGATGCGGTACATCCCACAATATAAAGAACTCCGTTCCTTTCAAACATTGTTCCCCAAGTGCACTGTTCTATCTCCGAAAGAAATCTCCAATTCTTTCCGTAATCTTTGGATACAAAAAATCTGCAAAGAGCCTCATTACCCGCTGCAACGTGAGAAAAAACGTCATGCGATGTAATATAGGAACCATTATCCAATTTTACTATGTATGGAGAACCCACAAATTCACCGGATCTCATATAAGTAACATCCCCCGGATGAATATAATCAATAACAGTTCCCGGGAATAATCCACATCTAAACAACCTCGGCGAAGAACATGCTATTTCTTCCATATTCTTATTACAAACAGTAATCTCTGCAAGATAATCTATATTTGTGGCAAGCCTCTCGGCTCTTAATACATCGACATTGCAATATTCTATCTTTTCAAACACAGTTTTTCCACTTTCGAGTTCTTTTATGGTTAATCGAATATATGTCCACTCCGGCACATAATTACGACATTCAACCTCTACCCCGTTTAAGAAAGGAGAAACTCTTACAATTTTTATTTTTACATCCTCTCCATATACTTCTTCTGTCGTTGGATTACCATTAATATATGACATAATTCAGCCCTCAAATTCTTCTGTAATATTTATAGAATACTCTTTATATACACTTTAACATATTTTTTTGTGTTTTTCTTTGTTTATTTCGTTAAATATTTTTTTACTTATCGGCTATTTGTAAAATTAATTTCCTATACTTTATTAAAATTATATCAAATATCTACTATTAGTCAAAGTAAATTTTTAAAGAAAAGGAGCTGTAAAAGTCACAACGGATGATGTCACTTTTACAGCTCCTTAAATATTTTCTTTTAATTTTATTCTGTCAAAAATGCTTTTTGTTTTATAATTCTACAGCCCTTTATATTTCTTTATTGAACACGGGGGCGATGCTGTCGATTTTCTTCATCAGTTCATCAAATGCAGCCGGTGTTATAGACTGAGCACCATCGCATTTTGCGTTTTTGGGGTCATTATGAACTTCGATGATGAGTCCGTCTGCACCCACAGCCACAGCCGCCATGGCAAGAGGCTCTACCATCCAGTTAAGACCTGTGGCATGTGACGGGTCTATGATAACCGGAAGGTGCGAAAGCTTCTTGACAGCCGGTACAGCACTTAAATCCAGAGTGTTTCTGGTGTATGTCTCGAAGGTTCTGATACCTCTCTCACAGAGGATTACGTTGGGGTTGCCGCCTGCCAGTATATACTCTGCACTCATGAGCCACTCTTCAATCGTAGCGGAAAGACCTCTCTTCAAAAGAATGGGCTTTCTGGTCTTGGAGAGCTCCTTCAAAAGGTCAAAGTTCTGCATATTTCTGGCACCAACCTGGATTACATCTACACAGGAATCAAACTTTTCTACCAGAGCAGGAGACATAATCTCTGTAACTATAGGCAGTCCTGTCTGAGCCTTTGCCTCCAGGAGCATATCAAGGCCCTCAAGCTCCAGTCCCTGGAATGAATACGGCGAGGAACGTGGTTTGAACGCACCGCCTCTGAGCATAGAAGCTCCGGATGCCTTAACCTCCTTGGCTACAGCAGTAATCTGCTCCATGCTTTCAACCGAGCAGGGACCGGCGATTATACTGAGCTTCTTGCCGCCTACCTTGGCACCGCTGCAATCTATAACACTGTCCTCGGGGTGAAACTTCCTGCTTGCCTTTTTATAGGGCTCACTTACGGGCATTACCTTCTCTACATTGTCCAGGAGCATCACCTTATCCATATCTATGATATGGGTGTTGCCCAAAACGCCGAGCACAGTGCAGTCTACGCCCTTATTTACCTGAATGCTTACTCCGTAGACTTCACGGAGCTTACCGGCAACGGAATTAACGTCATTCTCAGTTGCCTTAGGGCTCATGATAATAATCATAATAAATTTCCTCCTTGCGAAGTCACCTTAGAAGCTCCGCGTCTTACATTAAAAACAAATACAAAAAACGGAGCCTCCAAAATGAGCTCCGTTAATAATTAATAAAATACTATACGGTGATTAAATCATAACTCACTTTGGTTAAAATCATACGCAAAAAAGACATAGCCCTTAAAAGTGCTAAATCGGAAAGCCTGCATATAATTTTTAACGTTTGAATTAATCATCAAATCATCTCCATTGGACATATTCTACCACTCTTTTATTCAAAATGCAAGCATAATTATAAATTTATGTTGAATATTTACAAAAAACATTGCATTTTTATACCGTAGTCAAGCTATTTTAAAAAATTATGCTGTAAATTGTACTTTATATCATACCAAAAATGCTCAATCCTTATAAAATTTCAAGAATTATACAGAAAATATTTGAATTATACCTCACTATGTGCTAAAATAAAAATATATAAATATCGCTAACACAAAGTAAGAAAGTCTTGTGTTCACGAATTGCAATATTATACCAAGAAAGGATGAATATAATGGAAAAGAAAGATTTGGACTGGGGCTCACTGGGCTTCGCATACCAAAAGACAGACTACAGATTTGTAGCTAATTTCAAAGATGGTAAGTGGGATGACGGCGAGCTCACTACAGATAACAACGTAGTAATCAATGAGTGCGCCGGTGTACTTCAGTACGCTCAGACCTGCTTTGAAGGTCTCAAGGCATACACCACCGAAAAGGGTGACATAGTGGTATTCCGCCCCGACCTCAATGCTTCCAGAATGGCAGACTCCTGCAGAAGAATGGAGATGCCTGTATATCCCGAGGATAAGTTTATAGAAGCTGTAGAAAAGGTAGTTAAGGCAAATGCGGCATGGGTACCCCCCTTCGGCAGCGGTGCATCACTGTATCTGCGTCCGTATATGTTTGCTACCAATGCAGTAATCGGTGTTAAACCGGCTACAGAGTATCAGTTCAGAATACTGGCTACTCCGGTAGGTCCTTACTTCAAAGGCGGCGTTAAGCCTCTGACACTTAGAGTATGTGATTTTGACCGTGCAGCTCCCTGCGGTACCGGTCATATAAAGGCAGGTCTTAACTATGCTATGAGCCTCCACGCAATCGTAACTGCTCATGATGAGGGCTATGATGAAAACATGTACCTCGATGCCAAGACACGTACCAAGGTAGAAGAGACAGGCGGAGCTAACTTCCTTTTCGTAACCAAGGACGGCAAGGTAGTAACACCTAAGTCAAGCACTATCCTCCCATCAATCACAAGAAGGTCACTCATGTACGTTGCTAAAGAATACTTGGGTCTGGAAGCTGAAGAAAGAGAAATCCCGTTTACTGAAGTTAAGGACATGGCTGAGTGCGGACTGTGCGGTACTGCGGCTGTAATCTCGCCCGTAGGCAAGATTGTGGATCACGGCAATGAAATCTGCCTGCCCAGCGGCATGACAGAAATGGGTCCCGTTACCAAAAAGCTATACGACACTCTCACCGGAATTCAGATGGGCAGAATAGAAGCTCCCGAAGGCTGGATCAGAGTTATAAAATAAGAAATTTAAGGACTGTAAAAAGTCATGACAGAAGGGGACGGCAGGTGATTTTGTCATGTAAAACCTGGGTTTTATATGACAAAACAGCTCCGTCCCCATGGATGTTGTAGCTTTTTACAGTCCGTATTCCTCAAAGGTGATATTATGTTACAAAAAAGATTGCTTACAGTGCAGGATATATCCTGCCTGGGCAAATGCTCACTTACAGCTGCAATACCGATTATATCCGCCTTCGGCATAGAACCGGTGGTACTGCCCACTGCAGTACTGTCCACTCATACCGGAGCCGGCTTTGAGGATTACACCTTCAGAGACCTCACGGATGATATGCCTGCCATAAACAGACACTGGCAAAGCCTGGGCATCGAGTTTGATGCTATGTACTCAGGGTATCTGGGCAGTATACACCAGCTGGATATCGTAGAGAAGCTTTTTACAGACTTCAAAACCGAAAACAACCTGATATTCGTTGACCCCGTCATGGGTGACGAAGGCAGACTATACAGCGGATTTGACCGGGGATTTGCACTGAAGATGCGCTCTCTGTGCTCGCATGCAGATATAATATGCCCCAACGTGACCGAAGCATGCTGCCTTACAGGTATTGAATATCAAGAGACCCACAACGAAAATTATATCAAGTCTCTGGCAGATGAGCTGTGCTCCACAGGAGCCAAAACCATAATAATAACCGGCATATGCATGGATGATAAATTTGGCGCAATGTGCCTGGATGCCGCAAGCGGCAAAACAGATACCTACCTGAGGCCCAAAATCCCCGGTTGCTACTACGGCACGGGAGATATATTTGCAAGTGTACTGTGCTCGTCGCTCACATACGGATTTAGCCTGGAGCAGTCTCTGCACACGTCAATAGACTTCGTGTACGAGAGTATCCTCGCCACCCAGGATGAGAAGGATAAATACTACTATGGAGTTAAGTTTGAACAGTGTTTATATCGGATTACGGATATGATAAATATTCCGAAAAAGCCTTCCCCTTGAGGGGAAGGGGGATCGTTTGCGGTGGATGAGGTGGAAATGAAACAAGCGGAACCGAGATTTTTTGCAATTCTCGATTCCGCTTTTCTTTGTTTAAGGTGGCTCATATTTTGATACGACGAAATTTTAGGTTAATGATTTTAAAAAATAATTAAAAATCTTGACAATTTGAGATTTTGTGGTATAATGATTATAAACAATTTGAGATTTTGTGGTAACACCGCAAAATAAATTCAGAGATTTTGAGGTGTGGTTGTGTTTAAAAGAAAAATTTATGATAAGCTGCTTGAGTGGAAAAACGAGTCCGATGGTCATACAGCTCTTCTTGTAGAAGGGGCTAGGCGTATCGGTAAGTCTACAGTTGTCGAAGAATTTGGAAAAAAAGAATATGAGAGTTACATTTTAATTGATTTTGCTTTTGCACCGCAACCTGTAAAGGACCTATTCCTCGATATGTCAGACCTTAATTATTTCTTTTTGCAGTTACAATTGCAATATCATGTAGACTTAGTGGAAAGGAAGTCGCTGATTATATTTGATGAGGTTCAGTTCTGTCCTCTTGCGCGGCAGGCAATTAAAGTGCTTGTAAAAGACCATCGCTATGATTACATCGAAACAGGTTCTCTTATCAGCATAAAGAAAAATGTACAAAATATTCTCATTCCAAGCGAAGAAAGAAAAATCAATATGTTTCCTATGGACTATGAAGAATTCCGTTGGGCGCTTGGAGATAATACAACAATTCCACTGCTCAAAAAAGCATATGATGCAAAAATTTCTCTTGGTGATGCTATGAGCCGAAAGATGATGCGTGATTTCAGATTGTATATGCTTGTAGGCGGTATGCCTCAAGCAGTGAGTGAATATATCACGACTAACAATTTTAGAAAAGTTGATCTCGTAAAAAGAGATATTCTCAAGCTCTACGATGACGATTTCAAGAAAATCGATCCCACAGGAAGAATTTCTATGCTGTTTGATGCCATTCCTGCACAGCTTAACAAAAATGCTTCCAGATATCAGGTATCAAGTGTTCTTGAAAATGAAAGAGCTGATAGCATTCTTGAATTATTGGCAGAAATGGTTAACTCCAAAACCGTTCTTATATCATACCGTGCAAATGATCCTAATTCCGGTCTTTCTGCAAACAAGGATTTAAAACTATTCAAACTATTTGTCGGAGACACAGGACTCTTTACCACTCTAATGTTTAAGGACAAAGATTTTACAGAAAATGAAATTTACGATAAACTGTTAAACGATAAGCTTTCAGCAAATCTTGGATATCTGTACGAAAATGCAATTGCACAGACACTTGCTGCAAACGGCAACGAATTATTTTATCATTGTTGGAGAAAAGAAAACTCAAAGCATAATTACGAAATTGATTTTCTTATTACCCGCAAAAATAAGATTTGTCCGATTGAAGTAAAATCATCAGGCTACAAAACTCACATATCTCTTGATGAGTTTTGCAGAAAATTCTCAAGTCGGATTTTGGAAAAATATATTGTATATACAAAGGATTTAGCAAAAGATGCTGATATTTTATATATTCCAATGTATATGGCATCATTGCTTTAAAGCTAATTAATAAAGTATGTATATTATTATAACAACGCACATATAATATATTGACAAAGTAATTCTTCTATGGTATTATATATGTGAAGGAGGCTGATATTATGGCTGCTACAAATGTAACAATGCGCATGGATGAAGAATTGAAAACTCAACTTCAGGAGCTTGTTTCCAATCTTGGAATGGATATGACAACGTTTTTCACTTTGTCGGCAAAACAGGCGGTAAGGGAGCAGAGAATTCCGTTCGATATATCTATGAGAGTGCCAAATAGCGAAACAATCGAAGCTATTGAGGAAGTAAGAGCAATGAAGAAAAATCCTTCTCTAGGAAAAACATATACAAATGTTGACGATATGATGAAGGAGTTGCTGGGTTAATGTATTCGGAATGTCATATTACGTCGGATTGGCTATTGATTTATGAGATTGCAGACGACGAATTAATATTATATATTACAAGAACAGGAACACACAGTGATTTGTTTTAAGAAAAACCGATGTAGATATTTCTGTCTGCATCGGTTAAATTTTTTGGTATTGACTTAATACAAGACTATAAAGATTGTCGAATATTGCAGAAAAGGGGAAAAATAAGTGAAAGAAATAGAGATTTTAATAAAATCAACTAAGGATAGCTCGATTCAACCATCACTGTTTTATAGATCAAACACACATGAAAAAAGGCCATTGCTGGTTGGGTTACACACATGGAGTTATGACCGATTCAACCAGATTGACAACATGTTACCTTATGCAGAAAAGTACGATTTTAATTTATTGTTACCTGAGTTTAGGGGCAGCAATTTAAAAACAAATCCTATTTGTACTCAAGCGTGTGGTTCAGATTATGCCAAACAGGATATAAAGGATACAATTGATTATATTATAGAGAACGAAAATGTTGATAAGGATAATATATTCTTGTTAGGACTTAGTGGCGGTGGTCATATGTCTTTGTTGATGGCGGGATTTTGTCCTGAATACTTTAAAGCAATTGGAGCATATGTGCCGATAACAGACCTTGAAAAATGGGTAAATCAAAACACTGATTATCGTGATCATGTTTTGGCTTGTTGCAGTAACGATGATAAAGAGATGAAAAAAAGATCGCCTTTTAACTACATAGAAAATATTGCAAAAGCAAATCTTAAAATTTTTCACGGCAAATTTGATCCTGTTGTACCTGTATCACAAAGTTTAGAATTATACGAAGAAATAATGTCAAAATATCCAAATGCGCGTGTGTTTCTTGATGTTTTTGATGGCGGTCATGAAATTGATATGGAAATGGCTATGTATTGGATTATGTCGCAATACCGAGGCTCAAATAAAACAACAGTCACCGGTTGATATATTTTCGATTCTAATTTGACATAAACCATCGCCAAAATAAATGGCATCTATATTATACAGTCTTTATAGTAAGGGTGTAGTAAAAAGTTTGGAACAAAAAGAGCCTTCCCCCTTGGATGAAAGTGTCAGCTATGGCTGACAGATGAGGTGGAAATGTAGGGAACAGCCTTTAGGATGTTCCGCAAATACAGTATTCGGTTCGTCGGAAACCGCCAAACCCTACAACACCGCACACCTATACCCCGCCAACAACTTAACAAACGGGTTATATGTATAGGTCTCCACACTGTCAGCCGGAATGAAACCTGCCGCCAGCTGCAATCGGGGTTCACGCTGCATTTTGGCAAACAGCAGGGCTGTGTTGTGTGCGTCAACAAGTGCATCGTGTGCACCGTCTTCAAAGTAAATATCTGCTATGCAGAGTGCTTCGGACAGCTTGTAATTCTTTCTGCAATTCATCTTTTCGCCAAATGTCTTTTGGCAGTCAATCCAATTGTCAAGATACTTGTCCAGCTTGGGGATGCATATGTTTTTTCCTTTGAGCTCTTTGCGAATCTGTCTTTCGTCATTTTCGCTCCAGGATACCAAGACTGCATCCTCCGGCAGCCACGCTGCAAACATTTCAAGGGCTTCTTTAGCAGTTGGGGCGTCCTTGGTATGGGCGGCAGATATGCCGGTGAGGTTTTCAATATATGTATCAATGCTTCCGAATTCCGGCGATACGTAAGTCTTAAAGCTGCCGGCAATTTCCAGTGACTCGTCCATCAAAACTGCGCCGATTTCTATAAGCTCATATCCACAGCCAAACTCCTCTCTTTTGATGCCCTTGGGCACCTTACACATTTCCAAATCTACAACAACGTATTTACTCATTTTGTTCTCCCTTTCACACATAAATCATTTTTTAATAAGTTTAACATCAACACCGATTTTCTTCAGATGTTCACTGTTACGTTCTTTCTTTTGCATCAACCGTATTGCCAGTATTCTTGCTCCGGGGGTCAAATCCTCACTTCCTTTCGGTGTGTTTCTTATCTTGATATAATGATACATCATTTTTAAAACAAAGTGAATGACAACATGTGTTAAAAATTATAATGTTTTTCCACACAAAGTGCAAAAAAAGATACTTAAACAAAATGTCTAAGTATCTTACGGTTTTATGCATTTTTAATGGCGTTGTATTTGTCCATGTCAATCTTGCCTTCTGCAATCATCTGCTCTGCCCATAGCTGCAACGTTTCTACAGTTACAGATATCCGCTCAAGCTCCTGCTGTATAAAGATGAAATCCGTCAGTTCAGTATCATCAATTACACCGTCGGCTGTTATTTCTATCAGCCTTTCCTGGCTCTTCTTCATAGAGTTCAGTGATGAAAGCATCTCCAAAACAATTTGGGTAAGGTCTTTAATTTTAATCTCCGGTACATACTGCATTCCTATGGGACATTCATTGGAACAGTAATGATTGCATAAGGTGGGATCTTTGTATACTTCCGCCATTCTTATTACTTCATCCGGATGTATGTTAAATTTGTTATTTTCAATGCGCTCTATTCTTTCCGGAGGAATACTCTCCAGAAGTTCGGCAGCTTTTTCTCTGGTACAGCCTGACTTTTTTCTCGCCATGTAATATACATTTTCATTGTTTTTTGACATGTTTATGTACTCCTTGTACTTTCTGTAGTATTTATTATACCATAGGTGCAAGTATTAAACAGCTTGCTTCCTTTAAGGGTTCAATAAACACATTTTTGCGGGCGATTCGTGAATCGCCCCTACATTGATTGTGTTTATTATACCATACCCGCAATTATTTCCGCACATTTGATGCCGTCCATTGCGGCAGACATTATACCGCCGGCGTATCCTGCGCCCTCGCCTATGGGGTAGATACCTTTTACCGATGAACACATATATTCATCACGTACTATCCTTACCGGTGCGCTGGAACGTGTCTCCACACCTGTAAGCAGTGCATCATCAAGGCAAAATCCCCTCATCTTATCATTAAGCTCAACCAGAGCTAATCTCAGGCTCTCAGCCACAAACTCCGGCAGTACCTCCCATAGATTGGTATAACGCACACCGGGCAAATAGCTTGGCTTTACATCTCCGGGAGAGGTGGTAGCTCTTTTTGCCAAAAAATCCCCCACTCTCTGACATGGGGCTATATATCCCCCACCGCCTGCTTCAAAGGCCTTGGACTCCATATCTCTCTGCAGATACATACCGCTTAGAATTTCCTCACCGGTGTCCTCGGGGTATACCGATACCAAAAGGGCACTGTTTGAATTCTCCATATCACGTGCGTAGTAACTCATACCATTGGTCACTACTCCACCCTCTTCGGACGAGCCACACACCACCTCACCACCGGGACACATGCAAAATGTATACACACCTCTGCCGCCGGGGTGACAGCTCAGCTTATAGTCTGCTGCAGGCAATGTCTCGGCAAGGTGGTTATCCTTGTACTGTAAAAGGTTGATATATTCACGTTTGTGCTCTATGCGTACTCCCACCGAGAAGGGCTTTTTCATCATTTCAATACCTTTTTGCATAAACAGCTCATAGGTATCTCTGGACGAATGTCCGAGTGCCGCAATCATACATGAGCATTTGTGGGTATGCATGTCTCCGGTTAGCACATCTGTTATCTCTACGGCACGCAATCTGCCGTCGTCAATCTCAAAATCCGTAAGACAGGAATTGAAATTCACCTCACCACCCAGGGCTTCTATCTCCTTACGAATATTTTTTACCACGGTTTTTAAATAATCCGTACCCACGTGAGGTTTTGATGAATACAGTATCTCCTCCGGTGCTCCTGCCATCACAAATTCTTTTAATACAAAGGGTGTACGCACATCGTTGACACCGCAGGTGAGCTTACCGTCAGAGAAGGTGCCGGCACCGCCCTCACCGAACTGCACATTGGAATTGATATTAAGCTCGCCTGTGTTTCTGAACTTCTCTACGGTGTGCGTGCGGTTATCTACGCTCTCGCCTCTGTCATAAACAATCGGCTTTAGTCCTGACCTGGCGAGCATAAGCGCACAAAAAAGCCCGGCAGGACCTGTACCTACGATCACAGGCCTTGTATCCGAGCTTAAATTTTGATAAGGGAAAGTGTACACCTTATCATCATAAGGTGATACGTTCTTCAGATTCTTTTTAAGTATGCCGCTCTCACCCTTAACACATACTGCAAAGCTGTACACATAGCATACAGAGCCTTTTTTGCGTGCGTCAAGAGATTTTCGCAAAATTCGATATTCTGTAATATCCGCAGCTTTAACACCAAGCTTGGCGGCAATAATCGTTTCAGTCGCAGTCCTGTCATCAACGGCAACCTTGACATTGGTAAGTTTAATCATATAATTCACCACTTAAGCATGTGCAATACCTATCTGATTTACAAGGAAAAATGCGGTGCCTATAAGCTCAAAAAGTGCTATCTGAACCGCTATGGCATAATACTTCCTGCGTACTATAAGTATGATATTTAATATAAGCAGCGGAAAAGTAGCTATAAATCCGCCCATTGCTATGCTGATGAGTGCAGCTCCGAAAGCAGGGAGCTTCTTGACAAGCAAAAAGCTGTACGCCAAAGCCTCTACGGCATAAGCAGGGAAGCACATAAGCACCGTGAGCAAAAGTACGTACCAATGCCTCAGATACTCTATAAAAAGAGACCTCGGTTGTCTTTGTGGTTTAGTTTGAGTATTTTTCATTTCTGTCCTCCAATGAAAAATGCCCCGCAAAATGAATGCGGGGCACAAGAATCATAATGCTATTATTTCACAGCGTCCTTTAAGCCTCTGCCTGCCTTAAATGTAGGAACAGTTGAAGCGGGGATGTCGATTTCTGCACCTGTCTGGGGGTTCTTACCCTTTCTTGCAGCACGCTTCTTTGTCTCGAAGGAACCGAAGCCAACTAATGCAATCTTATCGCCTTTAACCAATGCTTCTGTTACTGCATCAACAAATGCGTTCAATGCCTTTTCAGCATCCACTTTCTTTAAATCAGCTTTTTCTGCCATTATAGCAACTAATTCGCTCTTTTTCATTTTACCTACTACCTCCTAAGTAAATTCAGTATACGTGTATTATAACAAAAATTTCGTTTCTATGCAATAGTTAGAATAAACAAAATTATTCAAGCAAAAAGCCCCAAAAAACCCGTTTTTTTGGTACTAATGCCAATAAATTCGGTTTTTGGGGCTAAATGTTACTAATTTATTAATTTTTCCAGTGTAAACAAGGTATAATCAATGTATGCGCTCATAAGAGGCTGATTGGTGGCAACATCTGCATAGAAGCTGTCTCCCACGCTGAGGGCTCTGTCCTCTACGCCGTCTGCCAAGGGGATAATATCAGATAGCTTCATATCATCAAATGTTTTGTTGATATCAAATTTCACTCTGAATACAGAGCTGCTGCCCTTGAGCCTTACAGCCATGGAAGAATACATAGTGATGTATATATCTGCTCCTTTATCATATGCTTCCGATGACATATATATAAATGGTGTCACATACATCAGACTGTGCATAGCCAGATGATCAGCATACTGCTTGGGAGTAAGCTCGATTTCTTTGCCTTCTGCAAAGGGTGCTTCATAAACATAGTTGGGAATTTCATTTACAATTGCGTTATAATCAGCACTGTTAGCAGGATAGGATTCTGAGGAAAGCCTTGCGGTAAGGGGCACATACGCCGCGTTATAACCGCAGCTGTAAGCCACCTGAGCACCGTATACCAGGCTGTACTGCATGAGTATGCAGCTTAATTCCTTCTTGGTTATAAGCTTGGTTGGGTTAATCTTAGCATCACTGTACAGTGATATACCGAAATTATATGCATAGCTTAAGTTAGAAGCATATTCACTCTTGGCGTCCTTTACGGTGACTTCCGGATAGGTTCTGCCGTCTGCAGCTACCACGTTAGAGAGTACATACTCATTGCGCTTTGCACAGTAGCTGAGCATCGCTATAGCATCCTCTACAGTAGCATACTTCTGAGCCTCTGCCTGTGATGCCTCTATACCCTTTTCATCCAGGGCATAGGCACACATTATAGCCCAGTGTGCAGCGTACTTGCCGTCATACTTCTTTTCGTACTGATAGTTGAGAGCCGGATTTCTGTACTTGTACTGAAATCTCAGTGCAGCCGCAGAGAGCTCCTCATAGGTGATATTTTCATCAGCTGCATATGCACTGTCAAAGAGATTTGATGCTTCATATACATTCTTGTATACTTCATCATTGAAGTTATCTATAAAGCTTCTCTTAGCATTAGGGTCCAAATCCTTTGCCCTTACGATGAGGACTGCCGCTTCTGCTCTGGTGAGGGTATCGGCAAGTCTCAGTGTGAGCATATCGTCACCTATCATAAGACCGGAATTATACACCCACGCAACTGCAGTGGGATTGGTACCCTGGCTTGTAATTGAGTAAGGTGCCACAGCTACTGCGCCGCCTGCATATCTCTTGTAGAGGAGATTGGCAACATCATCTCTGGTAATAGCGGTGTCGGGCATGAAATTGTTGGCATTATCGCCCTCCAGACCGGAGTACATTACATATTCATAAGCCCAGTGCGAAGCAGGCACATCGGCAAAATCAGCCTCACGCTTCACAGGAGATTTACCGAGCATCTTTACAAATTCCGCTCTGGTTACAGTGCCCTGTGGCTTAAATGTACCGTCGGCATAGCCGTTGATGGTACCGTCCGACACAAGTCTCGACACCTGCGCATACGCCCAGTGGTCTGCACCCAAATCAGAGAATGCCGCATCAGCCGCCGCAGGAACCGCAAGAGCAGTTACCACAAGCGAAAACGCAAGCAGAAATGATAATAGTTTTTTCATAAGTTTCAAATCCTTTCAGATATGTATTAATAAAGATATTTTTTGACTACCTTAGGTGCTTCATCGGAAATATTACAGCCGAGTACGCAAACCTTGGTCATGGTAAGGAATGACGAAACGGTAGCAAACAACAAATTGATAATCTCATCTGACGTAGGATGGATTATAGCCTCAAAAAGCCTGGGAATAGACTCCAATGCAGAGCACTCACGTATTTTATTAACCTTGTTTCTCTCCAAAAATACAAGGGACTTAAGCGGTACACACGCATTGGTATTGATACCGGTAGTACCTGCCCACGGAGTGCCGTAGATATACCACTCGCCGTTTATGAGCCTCATAGCCGGACCATCATCATTTAAGATGTATGTACCGGGGTAATTCTTGAGCCATAGGCCTGTGTGGGTGGATTTACCCGTGCCGGACTCTGCGGAGAACGCCAGTCCGTAGCCCTCATGAACTATAGAGGACGCATGCACGGCAAAGCCGCCGTTGAATATAAGTACCAAGCGGAAAAGTCTCTCCATGATATTGTATAGGAAATACTCCGTATCCACTCCATACAAAGTCTTGACATCACGCAAAACAATGCGTGCCTCTCCTGCAGAATTATCATAATTCATCAAAGCGCATATACATTCATTGCTTGAATCATAGAAGCTGAGGGTGTATTTGCCGACACCGTCGGTATACCAATTGCACTCCTCTCTCTTGGTGAGTCTCTTGCCCGTGGGCTCAGAGAGCTCGTCCTGTGTGAGTACACACTCTACCCTGTACGCGTCCGTAGGGCAGGCGTCATCATCTATGATATAGTCCGCGAACATCTCAGATGTGTGCGAATCGTAAATGCTGTCTACCTTGAAAAATAAATCTGCGACTTTAAGATTGTATTTCATTCTCGCTGTTTCTATTTGTACCACATCCTTTTTTCATTTTCTAATATATTTTATCATAATATTAAGAAGTTAGCAACAAAAAACTCGATTTTTAGTGCCAAAAATGCGATATTTTACCTATGTGTGCAAAGATGGGGATATATATTATTACATGTTCACAAAAACTATCAGAGATATGATTCAATCACAAATGTAATTTCCTGCGGATACCACAGCGCCCTCTGACGAGGGAGCTGTCACGAAGTGACTGAGGGAGAGATACACCATGTAGTGAGCAACACCCGGGGATGCGACCAAGCCTTCCCCTTGAGGGGAAGGTGGCAGCCAAAGGCTGACAGATGAGGTGTAAACAGGTCCGTCCTCGGACGGTCAAACGTCTCACATCTGCGTAGAACAGATAATTCACATAACTTTCTTGTAGATTTCAACACAAAAAGTTGATAAAACAGGCACGTCCCTATTTAGCAAGGTGTAAACAGGTCCGTCCTCGGACGTTCAAACGTCTCGCATCTGCGTAGAAGAGATAATTCACATAGCTTTCTTGTAGATTTCAATGCAAAAAGTTGCCAAAATGAACCCCCTCCCATAGAGTAGACACATGAAATAACAAAAATATTTCAAACTATTCTATGGGAGGATGTTTTATGAAAAAAGGAAAAATATCATTTAAAACAAAACTTGATGCGGTAAAAGCTTATCAAAATAAGGAAGGT